>JAEEPT010000211.1 GCA_016284895.1 Prevotella sp.
CTGAATGTATTATCCCACTGGATATCAACGAGTTTATCTTTGTTCGCTACATATTTCAATTCTGCCGCAAAGTTACACATTTTTCACGAAAAACGTGCAGGATGTGCTATCTTTTTTATTGTTCATCCCATCGAATAGAATATGATTCTAACAGTTTGATGGGTATTTGCAGTTCGGTAGCGGTTTTGCGCCAGTCTTTGATGGCGGCACGAACCTCTTCTATAATCTCTGATGCTTCTTGGCGTTTAAGCATGTATCTCTCGCTTGCAGAGAGTAGGACATTGATGTCCGATTCTTCTGTGTATGAGTCTATAAGCAAGCATTGATGTGACTTCGCTCCGGGTAATGTCGTTTTCCAAGTTAAGTGCAAAGAGTACACGCGCATAGATTCCCATGGAAACCGTCGGGTCACCATGTTCCACCTTTGAGACAGTCAGTCTTGTCACCGTCGCCCTGTCTGCAATGTCCTGCATAGACAGATGCCTGCGCTTGCGGGCCAACATGATTTGTTCGCCCATAATCTTCAGGTTCTGACTCAATGCCCTTGGCATCGTTTTACCAAATGTATTCTTACCCATAATTGTATCTTATTGAGCGCAAAAATAGATAAAAATGTTTAATATAACTAACAATTTGGAGAGTATTTATGTCTTTACACATGTTTTTGTCTCTTTTGACCTGAAAACTGCGCTCCATCTGTCGATATAGTGGAACTTTTGCTGTTTTTGCTTTCATTGAAAGGAATGTAACAACTCAGTCATTACGGTCTCAACATCAAAGACAGACAGAAATTATTATAATTATCATAATTTTGTAAACTCAAGAACCCTTTTTGAATAAGAAGATTATAAAAATTTTAATAATTTCTGTCCGTTCCCAACGAAGACTGAGATGTTACCGTTGAAGCCACATTTGTTAAGATATGTTTCTGAATTTAACATTAACTTGCGCGAGAATCGCGCGGAAGTCAGGAAACGTTCGGGTGGGCTGAAATATGCAAGTATTGGGCATTTTGCAACTGTTTGACTATCAGAAGGTTGTAAAATTACGGCAATTTAAGTCGCTCAAAATCAGAAGGTTTCTGCGGTTTAGGCAGTTTCACGATGAGGTTTAGGATGGATGGTCATACAGTTTAGGTTAAATCGTTGAACAATCTAACCTAAATCGTGACGTGAAGTATCCAAGAACGTGTCGTGATTTAGGATGAAACTGGAGACCGTTTAGCCGCGAAAGGGGCATAAAACAGCCTCCACTTTGCTGGAAAAGGGGCAAAATGGAGGCTGAAAATCGGGAAAAATCTGTGATATTGAACAGGGATTTCTGAAATAAGATACTAAAGAGGGGTGGAGGTAAAGGCACAAAAGGCCCTCTTTTTCTCCAGAATAAGGATTTTCGCAGCAGTTTTTTCGGGTAATTCTTTTAACAGATTTTCTTAAAGAAGTTTAACCCAAATTATTCATAGAAATCAATGGGAATTTGAGAAGAAATTATGATAATTATGACAATTTCTTTCCTAAATAAAACATCAAAGTCATTTCAAGAAGCTTTCAGTGGTGAGAATATGAAAAGGAGTACCCTCGATTCGCATCGGAGATACTCCATACAATCATGTACTAAAAGCAAACAATAACCTAAAAAACAAATCTAACATAAAATCCATGAACGTCTTCTTGATAGTGGCGAAACACCTTTCGCCTGATGTTCACGATGCAAAGATACGACATTCCTCATGCCGATGAAAGTGAAAAACCCTAAATTGAGATGGTATTTTCCCTACAGATGCTGGGGGAAATCCCCCTTCGCTACATAAAGAGGCGCTCGAGCGAAGGGATGACGATGCGCCCACGGTGCAGTTCCACAAGGCCTCGGCGCTGCATGTCGTTGAGTGCACGGCTCACGTCGAGCCGACTGTCGTTGACCTCAACGGCCAAACGCTCCATGAGTATGTGCACCTCTTTGCGCCCAGCTGGATAGTGGGAGTGGTCGGTAAAGAAGCGGGCTATGCGATCGGTAAGCGGTGGCGACACGCGCCGCCAAGGGCGATGCCCACGCTGTTGTGCCAACGTGGAGAGCAAGTTGAGCAGATTGAGACGGAAGGTGAGGATGTCGTCGAACAGACGCAGCACCTCGTCCTTGGAGAGCAGTATGAAATGACACTCGGTGTGGGTGCGCACGCTGTAGGTGTAGCGGAAAGAGAGGCCGAAGAGCACTTCGGGCTGCATGAGCCAAGGAGCCTGCAACCGTTCATCGACCTGATAGCTGCGATCGTCGGAACAGGTGGTCACATCGATGACGCCACTCACCAGGAAGTACAACTTGTTGGCTACCTCGCCTTCCTTCAACACCTGCAGTCCAGGTCCTAACTTCTGGAAGTCGAAACGCGTGTTGCCCGCCACCTGCAACAGCTCGGCACGGCTCATGCCCTGAAACAGGGTAAACTGCGACAGCTGTTCGTAGAGTCGGAACTGTGAACGGGGGATGTTGGGTTGGCTTTTCTCCATGATGGGGTGAAGAGGCATGGCGTTCCGGCGGCTTACCGGACTATGTTCTTTTCCAGTTTGGGACTGCTCCACACGGCATAGTTGCCTTGTTCGTCACTATAGATGAAGTAGGCCTGGAGCTCCGGATGCCGACTGAGCACCTCCTTGGCACGCTCCATGCCAAGCACCATAAAGGCAGTGGCGTAGGCATCGGCAGTGGCGCAGTCTTGAGCCAAAACGGTAGCAGAGAGCAGACTGTGCTGCACGGGATAGCCCGTCTGCGGATCGATGGTATGGGCATATTTGCGCCCTCCATTGTAATAGAAGTTGCGATAGTTGCCACTGGTGGCGAGTGCGCAGTTGGTCACGTTGAGCACCGTTTGCAGTTCCTGACTGGTCTGAAGACTGTCTTCAGTAGGCTTGGTCACTCCAATGTGCCAAGGGGTGCTGTGGGGGCTCTTGCCGCGCATCACCACCTCGCCACCTATCTCGACCATGTAGTTTCTCACACCGTTGCGGGCCAGCACACGTGCCACGCAGTCGGCTCCATAGCCCTTGGCGATGGCACTGAAATCGAGCATCACGCGGGCATCGTCCTTACTCAGACTGCGCCCCTTGCGGTCGAGCTCGATGTGGTGCATACCGATGAATTCGCGCAAACTGTCAACCTGCTGATCCGTAGGCAGCTGTTCGTGCTTGAACCCGAAGCCCCACGCATTGACCAACGGTGCCACGGTGATGTCGAACGCGCCACTGGTCTCACCATAAATGGTGGCTGCCAAGTCATATACCTCCAGGAACCTGTCGCTCAGCACGGCTGCTTCGCCTCTGTTCACCATGCTGACCGTGCTTTGACTGTTGAACATGGAGAACTCTTGATCGATGCGTTTCAGCTCAGCCTCGATGGAGTCCTTCAGATTGTTTTCGTTCTGATAGGTGATATTATAGACGGTACCGAATATGAGTCCGGAATCCATGTAATAGGGAGCCGTTTGCCTTTTGAACGCTATGTAGAGAGTTCCCAACACCAGGAACAGCAACAGCGGCACTTGCCACCAGAGCTTCTTCTTTCGGTTCACCACCGTAGTGTTTCCTTCGTTCTTCATATCGGTTAACTATTGATTAGAGGGGAAAGAAATTTATAATTTATAATTAAAAATTTATAATTTAATAATTTATAATTATTTGATATTCAAATCAAATGCAAGATAGAAGTTATAGCCCAGCACAGAGCTGTTTTGAAGTCCGTAGCCCGGCACATACCATGACTTGCCCATCGTGCCGTCGTTATGCGAAAAGCGGAAACGGTAGCGGCCCGTCCACCCAATATGAACCGGACCGAAGATGCGGGCATCGAGACCGAAGATTACCTCGCCCCAATGCTGGCTGCGGCTCTCACCGCTGATGTTGTAGTCAACATCCCATTGCCACACAGGGTCCTTCAGCCCGGGACGTGTGATGGTGGCCTTATAGTTGGTGAATCCGTAACGGATGCCGAAGAACACACGGTTGCCGGTGTGCTTCTTGTTCATGATGTTGACATCGCCTCCTATGCGGAAGTAAGGAGCACGCGCACTGTAGCAGATGCCTGTCACTGCATCGTCATTGTGACGGGCATCGCCCAAGCCCAGCTCGACGATGGGGAAATACTGGTTGTGCAGATTCACTCGTAATGCTGCCTCATACTGCCCGTATGATCCCAAGGCTCTTTGAGCCAGTCCTGCCAGATCGACCGAGACAGCCACGCCACAGAACAGGGGCACGCTGTCGCGCTCGTACTTCAGCGATAGCTGGGCATGGCTCTGCGTGACAAAAGCCACGAGCAGCAACACACTAACTGCCAGTCTTGAAATAGACACGCAGATGAGACGCCGTGAGGTCATAGTCAACTGAGTTTTTAAGAATCACAATACTGTCAATGCCCATCTTGGTGTGGCGAACCGACTTGAGCGTATGGAAATAGGTGACACCGCAATCCACCGACTCGAAGTGAGGAATATCATCTTTCTCCACCCACACGGTGTCGGTGCAGTTCAGATGTTCTCTGCGGAACAGCAGCACATCGACTGGCTGATTGTAGCTAAGTGGCAACTGGAAGGTAGCAAGCCCCACGCCATAGCTCAGGAGCACGGTGTCGGTGCCATTCTGCCGCTTGGTGCTAATGGTAAGTGTATCACTGAAAGCGCCACCGTTAATCTCGTAGCACGAAGCCACCCTGTTCTGCACAGGGCATTCAATCGATGAGCAGGCAGTAGCTATGAGCAGCGACAGCAACAAGCCGAGGATGGTCTTCTTATCTCTCATTACAGTACGATGGAATCGTTGTTTTTTTAACGGCAATACTGACGGTTAGATTTCACGTTCCACCTGATAGTCGTTGCGGTTGACCGACGAGCGGCTGATCAGGTCGCCTATGAATCCGGTTAGGAACAGTTGGGTTCCAATCATCATCATGGTGAGGGCAATGTAGAAGTAGGGAGAGTCGGTGACCAGGCGCTGGGGTATATGGTTGGCCAGGCACCAGAGCTTGTCGGCACCAATCACGAATGCAGCAACGAAGCCAATGAAAAACATGACAGACCCCAGGAAGCCAAAGACGTGCATGGGCTTCTTGCCGAAGGTACTGAGGAACCACAGTGTGATGAGGTCAAGATAGCCATTGACAAAGCGGTTCCACCCCATGAACTTCGACTCGCCATACTTGCGGGCCTGATGCTGCACCACTTTTTCACCTATCCTATCAAATCCGGCATTCTTAGCCAGATAGGGAATGTAGCGATGCATCTCGCCATAGACCTCGATGTTCTTCACCACATCGCGAGCGTAAGCCTTCAGGCCGCAGTTGAAATCGTGCAGGTTCTTGATGCCGCTCACCTTACGGGCGGTGGCATTGAAGAGCTTGGTGGGCAGTGTCTTCGACAGCGGGTCGTAGCGTTTCTGCTTATAGCCCGACACAAGGTCGTAGCCCTCTTCCATAATCATACGGTAGAGCCCGGGAATCTCGTCGGGCGAGTCCTGCAAGTCGGCATCCATCGTAATGACCACATCACCCTGTGCCTTGGCAAAGCCGCAATAAAGTGCAGGGCTCTTGCCGTAGTTACGACGGAACTTGATGCCGTGCACATGCTCTGACCGTTCCTTCAGTTCGCAGATGATGGGCCATGAGCGGTCGGTAGAACCGTCGCTGATAAAGATGACCTCATAGCTGAAATGATGTTCATCCATCACACGTTCAATCCACTGGAAGAGCTCGCCTATCGACTCTTCTTCATTGTAAAGAGGTATTACTACTGATATATCCATGGTTTTGCTAATGTATTTTTTTCTTGGAACGCATGAGTGCTGCAATGGGCAGCCCGAGCATGATGCCTACGACAATGTTGGTGCTGAGCCCCTGAAGGGCCAAGTCGATGGGGCGCAAGTGCTGA
>JAEEPT010000212.1 GCA_016284895.1 Prevotella sp.
TTTGAAACGGGCTGGTGGTGGCAACTACTTCGATGAATTGTTGGCCCGCATCCGTGACATACGATCATCGGAGAAGGTTTTCTATCGCAAGGTTCTCGAAATATATGCGCTTAGCATCGACTACGACCCAAGAGTTGAGATGACACGGGAGTTCTTCAAGACGGTGCAGAACAAGATGCACTTTGCTGTTCATGGACATACGGCAGCAGAAATCATCTTTGACCGTGCTGATGCTCAGAAAGATTTCATGGGCCTGACTACTTGGACTGGTGCATTACCCAAGAAGGCAGACGCAGAGATTGCCAAAAACTATCTCTCTCAAGAGGAGATATCAACACTAAACCGTATCGTCAGCCTCTATCTCGACTTTGCAGAACTTCAGGCAGAGGAGCACCGACCTATGTATATGAAAGACTGGATTGCGATTCTTGATGATTTCCTGCGTATATCGCGCAAGGACATCCTGACACATGCCGGACGAATTTCCGCACAACTCGCCAAGGCAAAGGCTGATTCTGAATATGACAAGTTCAAAGAACGGACTAAAAACGAGCTGACACCTGTTGAGATACATTTCATAGAACAATTTGAACGGGAACAGAAGAAACTGAGTGACAGGCGTAATCAATAATACCCCAGTGGGTAATTGCAATACAGATAGTGGGTAACTCGGAAAGAGACGTTTATTACAAACAAGAACTATGGCAGGAGTAAACATATTTATAAGTTCTACATGCGATGACTTGTCGCAAGTCAGGCAAGATTTGCGTGACTTCATATCAGGCTTAGGTCATAACCTGATGATGTCAAACAAAATGATTTTGCAATAAACTCGTTAGAAGGATAAGACACTTTTGTGAAGGCATTATGAATGCTATCGTACACAGAGACTACAATGCAGTCAATGGGTTTATGAACATTTTGATTTTTCCTAATCGCATGGAAATCATTTGTTATGGGAAGCCTCTTATCAACTTGACAGGAAATTTCATGTCAGCAGGTTATTCTGTATTACGCAACCCAGACATTGCTCATCATTGTTATTATCGACAACTGATAGAAATGATGGGAACTGGAATCCCCAGAATGATTCAGGATAGCAAAACGAATGGGTTTGACATTCCCGAGTTTGTTGTGACTAATGATATAGTTAAGGTCAACTTCCCTAATATTGTGCATCTTCGTGAGGAAAACAGAAATACCAATGATTTGAGGCCATATTTTGAGGGAATAGTTGAGGGAACGGTTGAGGGAATAAGAAATGATGTGAAGAGTAAACTGGAAACAATTCTTTGCTTATTGCATGAACGACCAGGACTGAGAGCTAATGTTATAGGAGAACAAACTCATATTCCTGTTAAAAGCATAGAGCGATATGTGAATCTACTTAAAAATGCAGGACTTCTATATTATTCTGGTGCAAAAAATACTGGTGGATATTACTTGTCTGATCAAATTCTGAGGGAATAAATGAGTAAATAAGTGAGGGATTGAATAATAGGAATGTCCTCATTAGCGATGCAACGTTTTTGAACAAAGCAAAACTTACAATAAAAGGACAAATCACGAATTCTACAATGATTCTCTTAGGCAGAGAGGAAAGTGAGAATTTCCTTTCGCCAGCCGTTTGCAAAATCAGATGGATGCGAAAAAAAGGAGGGGATTGCCGAAAATGATGAGTTTAGTATCTTCTCTATTCCCATGATACTCGCAGTAGATGAGGTAGCTGGGAAAATAAGAATACGCACGAAAGTGCCATAACGGAAAAATGAGCATACACCGCGTGAAAATTTGACGGCTCCAAATAAAAAATTGGCAACGCCGCAGAAAAATCCCTGGCCGTGGGAAAAAACGGTGCGAATGCTGTTATAGCCTGATGCCTATGGAGGTGTTGACAAACCAGTCGTTCAGGTGGCCGTGGCTGTTGTTGTGCTGATAGCGGAAATTGTTGAACTGTCCGTAGGCATTGACGAAATATCGCCCGAAGTTGTAGGTCAGCGACAGACGTGCGTCGATGTTGAGCGTCATGCCGCTGTTGAACGTCTTTTGCCCCAATGGGTTGATGCGCAGGTTGCTGTAGAACCATTCATCCCACTCTTCATCGTCAATCTCTTCGCTGAGGAACCTGGGGTCTTTTGCCAGCTCGGGCACGTTGGTGGCATAGCCGAAGGCTTTCATTTTGTTCACAACGGTGAGCATGGGCATGGCCATGGCACTCACCAGCAGTCCCTGCGTGGGCACCCAGTTGTAGGCATAACCCACGCCGATGCTGCCTTGCCACAGCTTTACGCGGCCCAGGCCATTCATGATGTAGATGAGGTCGCCGTTGTAGTCGGACGCATAGTTGATGTGACCGTAGTAGTACATCGCCCCCGCCATGAGCGAGCCTGCCGAATGCTTCTGCAGCACTGACTGGTCGTAGGCTGCGGCGTAGGAGAAGCGCTTGCCGTTGAATAGATAATAGCCGTCGGCAATGAGGGTGCGCACCTTGATGGGGTCGATGAGCTGCACCTCCATCCAGCCTTCCTTCTCCTCTTCGGGAATCAAGTTGGAATCCAGCCCAAAGTTCGGATGGTTGTTCTTGAACGAATGGATGCGAACGTTGAGGCCGTAAGCACCACCCGTGGCACCAAAGGTGAGATAGCTGCCTTTGTCGCCCCCAACGTTCACGGTGTAGCCCAGGCCATAGCCCCTGTAGCCCGCCCATAGCCCTACATACTTCGACGGCTCGGTCTTCAGGTAGGGCTTGGCTTGGTAATACACCTCGTTGACGGTGCCCGTGGCGTTCATCTTCAGGCTGCTTTGGTTCATGTTGCCCTTCACGATGAGCTGCCAGGGTTTCGTGGGCGCATCGATGTAGCGACGATCGACACCGCTGACCGACATGGAGTCGATCAGCGTGCCCAACTTGCGGAAGATGCTGGTGGCATCTCCCTATGCTGAGCAATGCCCGCCGACGGTAAGCACCACAAGAATGGCAAGGCACCTCCTCCTCATCATGCGCTGGGCAGTGGCTTGTGGCTATGCGTCGGCAAATGTCTTGCCGTCGGCGAGGGTGATGCGTAGCTTGGTGTACTCGCAGTGGAAATCATTCTTCAGGCGGTCGAGGTAGCGGGCACTCTCCCAATGGCACATCGGCAGGTCGTGGAGCAGGTAGTTGCCGCACGACTCGGGACTGGTCGCTGGTACCTCCGTCTGGGTGAGAATCCATTGGAGGCACTCGATGGTGAGGCGGCGCATGTCGTCAACGCTGTAGTCGCCCGTCATGATGATATACATTCCCGTGAGACACCCCATGGGCCCCACATACACCACATCCTCCTTCGCCTCGCTGTTGCGGAACCAGGTGGCCATCAGATGCTCCATGCTGTGCATGGCCGATGGGGCCACGGCCGGTTCGGCGTTGGGCTCGGTGATGCGCAGGTCGAAGGTGGTGAACCCCTTGTCTTGGCGCGACACATAGATGCCTGGCTTCAAGCGGGTGTGGTCGATGGTGAAGCTCTGAATCACTTCCATACGTCGTTTCTAATAAATTATTCAACTTCAGTAGATTCTCACCGCTCACTTCTCCACTCTTACACTCTTCCCTCCGATGATGTTGACACCATGTTGGGGGACGTCAAGTCGCTGGCCTTGCAGGTTATAGATGGCGGCGGGCTGGGTAGGTTCTGACAGTGGGGCGGCCTCAGCATCGGTCGTCACGTCGTCAATAGCCTCGTACTCGGCCATCGCCTCAGCAAAGCGGGCGTCGAGGTCGGCCCAGCTGTAGAGACCGTCGCTGTTGGCGGTGAGTCCTTTCACTGTGATAGGCATCACCATCGGCGGTTCGTCGAGCGAGAGCAGTGAGCGACTCTGTAGCTGGTCGATGGCCTGATAGACCAAGTTGATGGCCACATAGTCCTCAGAGCCGTCGCTCCACTTCTCGAACACCAGCTTGGAGCCGATGGGTGTGTGCAGCTCCAGTGCGCCCTCGGCTTCGGGGAACTCGATGCCAAGTGCTGCCGCGATGCTGCACAGGTTGGAGTCGTGGCCACAGAGGAACATGAACTTGCGATCGTTGCGCTGCAGCTCCTCGCGGATGCGGCTCACCAGCGGATAGGCCAGGTTGACGGCAGCTACATGGGCGCTGAAGAGCAGGGCGTCGTAAACCACCTTCACTTGGCAGATGGCCCGCCACTGCTCCGTGGTCAGCTCATGGCCGAAGGCCGTCATGCTCTCCGATTCGTAGCACTGCAGCACCAGGGCGTCGGCCACACTGTTGGCCAGGGTATAGCCGCCATTCATCTTGGGCTCGCTGCCCTTCTCAATCTTGAACTGCACGTCGTCATACCAGAAGTGGGTGGTGTCGCCCTGCAGGGCGGCGGGCGAATGGGCCATGTCGAGCACCTCCTCCATCAGGTCAAGGGTGGGCTGCTGAGCAGCCATCCATGCCTGTGGGCCACCGTTCATGGCCTGAATCTCGGCCAACACCTGCTGGCGATAGGTGTCGTTCATCTTCGTAAACTGAGGCGTGAAGACGGGGTCCATCTTGTCCTCCTCGTACTTGTGGGTAATCTCCACGTTGGCGAAGGGCAGGAATCCGGCCGAGAAATACTTGGCTGTGGCGAAGGTGCGCTGGCGCGAGTTGGCATAGAACAGCACCTCGTCGCCTTCGGGGCGGTAGTTATCGGGCAGCAGCCCCTCGCTGACCACCCACTTGCGGAAGAACTGTCCCATCTCTGTCTCGAGCACGCCGCCACGCGACGACAGCTGGCTGCTGGGCGACGACCACTGGAACCAGCTATGCGGCGTGACACGCTGATAGGCTGCGCCGCCCGACGTCAGGGGTGAGCGGATGTTGTGGCGGCTCATCACCACCACCTCTTTCAGTTCATATTTGGCGTGGAATTCGTCGCTGCGTTGTCTCTGCGCTTGTGCGCTGGTGCCGCTGAGTGCCAAGATGGCGGCCAGCATCCCAATCAATTGCTGTCTCATGTTTCTTTTTGATGACATCCCATCATAGGATGGTATTATTCATGCTGTTTATTGGGGAGCGCGTGCATCCCTGCCCGCATCAATGTTGGGCAAGGACGCACGCGCTCCCATGTTGAACGATATGATTATCCTCGACATCAAGAACAATCAGTGAAATAGTGATGGTCAGTGAAATCTGTTTAATTAGTGTAATTCGTGAAAATCGTTTAATTCGTTGTTTCACGCGACCATCCCTTGCGAAGCGAAATTCGTTGTTATAATCTAATACAGTTTAGAGCTTGAACTTATAGCCGAAGGTGAGGGCAGCCTGCATGTTCTTGTAGTCCTTGCCGTCGAAAGTGGCTTTCTTGTTCACCTTGTTTAGGCCAATGTTGAAGCGGAAGTCGATGACAATGGGGAACTTGAACTCGTAGCTCAGACCTATGGGTATCGAGATGTCGAATTTGTTGAGGTCGTCCTTGATGTCGGTCTTTTCGGTCAGCGTGAAGTCCGTGTCGCCCGTGCTGTACTCTGTCAGTGAGAAGTCCTTGGCGTAAACGAGGAAGCCAAACTGAACGCCCGTTTTGAGGGCAAAGCCTTTCAGCACGTACCAGTTGAGCGTCAGCGGAATGTTGATGTATTCGGTCTTCCAAGCAATCTCCTTCACTTCCATCTTCGCGCCACTGGCACCTTTGTAGTCGAAGTTCTCCCATCCTGTGCCACTGCCTGCGTAGTTGACGCCGGCAGCGATGCCGATGCGCTCGCTGAGGTAATACTCCAGGTCGAGTCCGGTGAAAGTGCCTCCGGCGGCAGTAGCATCGGCTTTCTCAC
Source organism: Prevotella sp. (assembly GCA_016284895.1). Classification (GTDB taxonomy): domain Bacteria; phylum Bacteroidota; class Bacteroidia; order Bacteroidales; family Bacteroidaceae; genus Prevotella. The sequence goes on from JAEEPT010000212.1 coordinate 5,785, forward strand.
CGTTGATGGTCCTGTCGGGGGCGTTGATGAACATCGAACCCGTTCCACCCAAGCGGGGTTGCAGGGTGAAGGTGCCTGAATCAAA
>JAEEPT010000213.1 GCA_016284895.1 Prevotella sp.
GTCGTTGACACCTTGAAGTCGTTCGAACTGTTGTTCGTGTCCGTCAGAATCTTCTGTCCGCTGGGCGTTACCTTAGCAGTTCTGCGATAGACCACCTCGCCCGTATAACCGCTATAGGCGTTGATGTGCGTGTAGCCTGCATCTATGTCGCTGTAGAGTCGCTTTGCACTCAGGTCAATGCCCGTAGGCTTGTTCTTCATGTAGTCCACGCCGTCGAGTACCACGCGCTTTGGCACCAGCAGGTAGAGCTGGCTGCCTGTTGTCTTGCCGTAGGCGTAAGTCTTCTGCCACGTCATGATGTCCTCTTTGGTTCTGAAGATGATGATGCCGCAGGGACCGCCTTGCACCAGGTTCATCGTAGCGCTGCTGCCCATTGATGAGTAGATGCTGAGCAGGGCAGGTGTCTGTGGATTGTTGATGATGTTGCCTGTCGGGTCCTTCGCCTCATAGTCGGCATCGCGAAGGTCCTGCTCCGTTGCGTTCACGTCGCTATGGTCGGTGGCGCTGTTGGTGAGAACCACTGCTTGTCCTGGGGCTACCGGCTTTGCTCCTCCGGGAATCTGGAACACCTGCTTCACCAGAACCACTGAGTCGTTGTAGGCATCGTGCAGATTGTCCAGCGTGAAGGGCTGAGGATTGGTGCTGTCCAACAGTCCGATGTAGAGTCCGCTAATGTCGGTCGTATCACCCGACTGGTTATAGAGTTCAAAGTATTTTCCCGCCATGTAGTTGCGGTTGTTCTGATCCTTTGAGCCTGCAGTGGCAATCTTGCTGATGACGATGTCGCGCTTCACGGCCACGCTGGTGGGCAACGTGATTACGCTTCCATTGTCCTTGATGAAGGTTGAGTTGATGCTGCCCGACACTGTGCAGCCGCTGCCCTGAGGCTTTTCGCCTGTGAGCAATTCATACTGGGCATCGCTGATGTCCCATGAGGTAGAGAGGTCGTAAACGTCGGGTATGAGGTTGTTGAACTCCACCATGCCGTTGGCGTCAGTCGTAGCCTGCATGGTGGTTCCCTTGAAGCTCAGTTGCACAGTGTGGCCTTCAAAGTCGTTGCCTTTAGTAAACTCGGGAGGCATCTGCAGTTGCACTTTCACGCTGACGGCGGTCGTTGCGTCCGAGTAATCTATGCATCCGTTAAATAAGAGTAAAGAGCTCGTAAATAAGAGTAACGGGCTGTTAAATGCGAATAGCCTGATGATATGTTTCATAGCCTTCTTTTTCGATTGTAGAGTTTGCGTTCTCATTAGAGATTTAAATATAGCTCAGCACCAAAGCTGAATCCTATATTCCTTTGACTCAGTGTTTTAGTGTTGTTTCCTTTAAGATAAGGTTCATAGTAGAGCGCATTGTTTACGTAGAACGACAGTCCACCAATTTTGCCCAGTTCCTTGGTCAGTCTGGCCTGTAGGTTCCAGGTGATGGGCGACTTCGAAGGTTCGTTATCGCTCACCTTGATGAGCAGGTCCTGTAAGGCCACATAGTTGGCGGGTCTGCCAGCAGTTTCTGCTGCCGACTGGGGTAGGGTGGCATAGTAGGCGGAGTGATTGGTCATGCGGCCTCCTTCCTCAACGAAACTGTTGTCGAAGTAGATGTAGCCATTCAGTTGGTCAGGCATAAGCTCGTGTCGGTTCAACTGATTGTCAATCCAGGCGATTGGCGCTTTGTCGGCGGTAAAGCTCTCGTTCCAGTTGTGCCAGATGGCCTGTGCCGTGAGCGAGGCCACCATGCGTAGCTCTGGAATATGGGTCACCGTGCGCAGGGTGGTCACCAGTCGGCGATACTTCGAGTAGTCTTCGCCCGAGGGATAGACCACCTTGAAAGGAGTGAGTCCGTTGCCTGCGTATGCACTGGGTATCAAGGCGGCTTTCACCGAACTGCTGTTCATGTCTGTGCTCCACGTCTTCGTCTCTTGCCAGGCACCACTGAGCAGGAACTGTGTGCGCAGGGGCTTCACCGTGCCGAAGTCCATATCCGCCTCGATGCCTCTATTTACGGTGGTATTGGTATTGCCTATCTCGCCTGTGGTCATGAAGATGACATCCTGGCGCATAGCTCCGGCACTGGCAGCTTGGGCTATGGTCGGGTTGGTGTTGTCGAGCTGGTAGAAGTTCGAAGTATAGGTGAGATAGTCGGTCACGGGGCCGAATCCGTTGGGTGTCTTGTCGCGATAGGCCAGCAGCGAGAGTTTCTTTCCGCTGGGTAGTTTGAAGTCCAGTCCCACCTCAACCTTCGTGGTCGTAGCGTTCTTCATGTTCTTCGAGTAAGCCACCTCATACACCTGCGTATGATAGTTCAGCACCTGTGGACTGCCGTCTTGCGGCATATAGTTGGCGGCCACGCGGTCGGCATATTTCTTGTCGGGATAGAGGTAGTTCAGTCCGGGCGTCTTCGAGTTCATGCCGATGCCTCCTCTAATGTCGAGCCACTTGGTGAGCGAGAACGACAGATTCAGTCGGGGCGAGAGGGCAGTCGTTGCCACGTTAGAGAACGGCTGCATAGCGGTGAAGCGAAGTCCGGCAGTAGCACGCAGACGGTTCACCTTGTTCAGGTTCCACGTAAACTGATCCTCGGCATAGGCAGCTATCTGGTGCAGACCGGGAATGTCGCTGAACGCACGCGGACGTCCGTCGCTGTTCGGGCGCAGGGGATGCGTTTCGTCGGCATTGTAGTAGCCGCGTCCGCTGTTCCAGTCGAAGTGATAGTCGGCACCCACCTTGAAGCTCTGCCGGGTCTTTCCCCATTTGAAGTAGAACTGATCACTCACCTTTGCATAGACGTTGCCGGGACGGCTTTCGGTCTTGCCGGTAGCCAGATAGGAACGAGTCTCGAATGGCACGTCGTAGTAGCCCGTCTCGCGAGCGGTGAGAATGGGCAGCAGTCCCGAGCTGACACTTGCAAACGACGAGGTGCTGGCATCGGTGGGCATAAGGCTCACGCCAATAGTATAAGATAATGTACGCGCGAAGAGCTTGTCAGTCTGAATGCGTCCGTTATGGGTCAGCGAGAAGTTCTGGCTCCTGTTCTGCGAATAGGTGCCGTCGGCTTGGGCATCAGGATCGTTGCCGGTCCAGTCCTTTGCCTGCATGTAGCGCAGCTTGGTGTTGGTGTGCCACTTGCGGTTGATGTCGAAAGCCCAGCCCACGCTGGCCGTATAACGGTGAAACGAGCGTGTTTTCATGCGAGGGTCGCCCCATGCTTGGGCGTAATCCAGACTTGCGTTGATGATGCCTGCCTTGCCCAGGTTCTGACCTTTGCCTAGCGAGTAGTTCATGAGTCCCGGATTGATTTTGGCCTTGAACTGCCACGGGGTGACACCCACCTTTGAGTGTACCACGACCAGTCCGCTGCTCAGGTCGCCATATTCGGCTGAGGGAATGCCGCGCACCACTTCCACTTCGTCTATGTCGTCGGCAGCCACCTGTCGGAGGTCAGTGCCAGTGAAAGCGGTTGATGAGAAGGCTCCCTGCGTCACGGCACCGTTGTTCGACATGGGCACTCCATCAATCACGATGCTGGCACCGAAGGCCGATGTGTTGTTGTTCACCAGCTGGCGTAATTGCAGGTTCGAGGCCGAGGTCAGGTCGCTGTTGCCCATCAGGTGTCCGGGTATGAGCTGCATCACGTCGGCCAGCGATGTGGCTTGCAGGTGATCGATGGCCTGTCGGCCTATGATGCTGGAGGTCGATGAGCCGCTGGCATTCTGTCGAGCCGTGACGGTCACCCCCTTCAGGGCCAGCGATGTGGGCACCATCACAAACTTCAGGTCCTTGTCGCTTTCCACCTTCACGCGGGCGTTGATGGTCTCAAATCCCACATAGCTTATTTGCAGCATGTAGTCGCCAGCCGGTACGTTCTGCATTGTGGCCTTTCCGTTCATGTCGGTCACAGCCATGATGCCGGCGGGCTGCAGTTTCAGCGTAGCCATCATCACGGCCTCTCGTCCGTTGCGTTCGTTCACGCTGATGTTGAGTGTATATCCGCTCTTCTGTGCTACTGCCAGCAGGGGCAGCAGCAAGAGTAGTAATAACAGTCTGAGTCGGTTGCGCATAGAAAAAGATAGTTGTTCTTATTGCTTGTCACAGTTCTCCTTGTCTGCTTTCTGGTTCTCTTTGCACTGGTGGGCTGGGGGTACTGTGGCCTCAATGCCTTCTTCCTTCAGCGCTTCCTGTAGCCTCTCCTCCGTGGTCTCGGTGTTCACGTAGGTGATGGCCAGCGAGCCTCGGCGCGCATTTACGTTTGCATCATCCACTCCGTCGATAGCCAGTGCCACCTCAATGGTCTCCTCAGTGGCTTTCTCGGCAGGGATGTTGAAGTAGGCAAAGCTGATGGTCTTGCTGGTGTAGTAGTTCACAGGTGTGAACCCCATGCCCTTTAGAATCTGCCGGATATTGGCTTTTGTGGTTTTATTGGCATTGTAGCGCACGAACACGTAGTGTTTGTCCACGTGGGGTGCTATGCTGTCTATGCCCTCCACCTGCTGCAGTCGCTTCATGATGCGACTGGCACAGTTCTGACAATGCATGTCGGCCATCTGCAGTCCTAAGCCGCGTTTGATCACCTCGTTCTTGTCGTAAGGGCTTGACTTGTAGCGACCTGTAGCAGCCAGACGGGCTTTGAGCGTGTCGGCACTCACCTGACTGGCATCATACTCAATGGCTACGGTTCGCTTCTCCAAGTCGAAGCTCAAGTGGCTCACTGCCTTGTCTTTTTTCAGCAGTGAACCAACCTTGTGGGCGCATTCCTCGCAGCGCATGCCTTTGATGCGCACGGTGAGCGTGTCGGTGACGTTTGACGTGTGGGCCATGACCATTCCACTAAAGACGAAAGCCATGCAAAAAAGGAATATTTTCTTCATAATGATAGACCGTTATTTGATTTTTGGGGGTGCAAAGTTACGAATAAAAATCCTTTTATGCAATAGCAAATTGTCGGTATATTGTAAAGTTAGTATGACACGAATACATAAAAATGAACATGTTCATTAATAAAAAGACAGGAATTCAAACTTTTTGTGGCAAAAAAGTGTTACCTTTGCAACCCGAAATCCAAATTGATTGTATTAGATACAATAATAAGCAATTAAAATACAAATCTCAACATGTTTAAAAATTTCCACGGTTATGGCCTTTTGGAAGCATACCACAAGATGCGTCATGCCCAAAAGGAACGTCCCTCAACCATTCACAAAAAGCTCCTTCAGGGCATCTTTGTTGCAGTCATCACACTCCTGCTTTGGAACCTGCCCTCCACATCGTTTGGCATTGATGGGCTGAACATCGTTCAGCAGCGCATCATTGCTATTTTTGCTTTTGCCACGCTCATGTGGATCATGGAGGTGGTTCCCTCGTGGGCAACGAGCGTATCCATCATCGGACTCATGCTGGTCTTCACCTCCGACAGCGGCATCAAGTGGATGTGCAATCCCGATGAAGTGGGCAAGCTCCTCAGCTACAAGGCGGTGATGGCTACGTTTGCCGACCCCGTCATCATGCTGTTCATCGGCGGCTTCATCCTTGCTATTGCAGCTACGAAGACCGGACTCGATGCCCAGTTGGCGAAGGTCATGCTCAAGCCCTTTGGCAACAAGAGTGAGAACGTGCTGCTGGGCTTCCTGCTCATCACGGGTCTCTTCTCCATGTTCGTGTCCAACACGGCTACGGCTGCCATGATGCTCACGTTCCTTACCCCTGTGTTCAAGCAGTTGCCTCCCGAAGGCAAAGGCCGCATCGCAATGGCACTCTCCATCCCCGTTGCAGCCAACTTGGGCGGTATGGGTACGCCCATTGGTACACCTCCTAACACCATTGCCATGAAGTATCTGAACGATCCCGAAGGACTGAACCTTGGACTGGGCTTCGG
>JAEEPT010000214.1 GCA_016284895.1 Prevotella sp.
TATGTATAATAGCTATGCTATTGGCAAGCATTTCGTCTGCAACAGCTGATGACCAGCAAGATTTCAATCAGCAGACGCAAGGATGGGAATGGCTCTTCACTGAAAAAAGTGAGAATAAGAAATCGTCCTACCCAGTAGAGACTTATTACAGAATCTTTGAGAACCATCCCGATTATCGAGTGAGAGGCCGTTTCGTCTATGACAAATCAGGAAAGCTTATAAGGGTGGCATATTTGCTTTCCCAATACTACGAGAAATGGAATCTCAACAAGATGCTGTCAGATTATAATAGTGCTCTCGAATCTCTTATTATTGGGGATTTGAAAAATACTATTCTTAGCAAGATATCACAAGTGGCATTGCCAAAGAAATGTAGGCTGATTTTAAATCCTTGGGATGGCTATTATTGGAGTGAAATTATAACAATGGACAATCAAAGATACAAAAAACTGGAGGAGTTGAACTCTGCCACCGAGAATCCATTGCCCAGGAATTTTGATGTAGCGGTTGGAAAAATCGTAAAAGAAAACGGAATGCCACTTGCACAGAAGAAATTGAAAGAGGCAGAAACAGCTGTGGAACAGGCAAATAATGACACTTCCGTTGTATCCTTTTACTTAACTGAGAATGTTGTATATGCACGTTGCAATCAGGATTGGCTTAAAAGCAAGCGAAATAATATTTACGAACAGTTGCATCAAAGAGCAGCTGATTATTGTAAATATTGGGACTTTCAAAAGAATAATGGATATGAGGAATATTGGGGAGAGTATAATAGTGAATATCGGCATGCCTTAAATTGGGTAGTGAATGCTTTGATGATTGAAGATTATCGGAACAACAAATATAACGTAAAGGGAAATCAGTCAGCAGAAGTCTTGAATGAGATAGAAATACAACTGGGAATAAGACAAAGGAAAGTGGTAGTCAAAGATGAGGCGACCAAACGCAGGGAAACGATGACTGCGGTATGCGAAATGCTGGGCATTCAATATCATGCTGGCATCAATATACTTGGAATGTCTGCTCAGTTAAGGAAATTGCATCCCACATGGAATGACGAATACATCAGGAATCAGATTGTTCAAACGACAATGGGCGTTTCAATGACTATGGGTCTTGCCGAAGCAGGAGGAAACGGGAAAGAATGTCCGGGAGCAGAGAAATATTTGAATCAGTTAAGGTCAGACCACAAAGACGAATATACCATCGTTAGCGTAGAGCGTATGGATGATGTGACATTCAAAATACACTGCCAATCGAAATCGTCTCAAAAATATGCAGTCATTGTGGAGTATTATTCCAAGAAGCCCTATTCCTTTGAAGCAAGGCACAGGGTTGTCAAAGAATAGAGTCTCTTTTCCGTCCACTCGTTCTCTCTGATTGAAAAAAGCGGATAGCCCCGCCAGTCGGTCGGTCTGTCCGCTTGTTGTATTGTTTCTCGTTGCTCACTTCACATTTCCTGTCTTCAGCTCGCTATCGAGGAAGCTATACACATAACCAGAGCTTTGGAAATAGAGGCCGGTCTTGGGGTCGCTGACCTTCAGGAAGAGGCGCGAGGTATAGACTGCATCGAAAGCCTGCTGCATCGTGAGGCCGCTCTGAACATATAGCTTAGCTTCTTCATAGTTGTTGTGTGTTTTGATGAATAAAAAAAGTGTGTTTATCGCGAACAAAGGTACAAAAAGTCGGTCACAAATCAAAGAAATCATTCCTTTTCTTTTGCATTGCACTCGTTTTTTCGTAACTTTGCCACTCTATGGCTAAGTTACTGCAATTCAATTATGTGTGAGCAACAGTTACTGAACAGTTTGTTTTATGTGTTTTACGGAGGCGTGGCGGCATTGAACATGGTTGCCTCAGTTTATCTGCTGTTCCGTAGAAGCAACGCCTTTGCCCCTGACGTTACATCGCCAGTACGCTTGCGCTATTGGGCTGCTGCTTTCTTTGCTGCCTCGGCCTTGAGCCATTTGTGGAATCTGCCAGTGTTTTTCCTTACCTCTCGCGATGATGTAGTACTGGGCTATCTTGTAGCCGGTTTGCTCGACTGCATGACGGTTGGGCCCTTGGCAATCGTCATGTTGCTCGCTATGCTGCAGGACAGACAGCGACCGCTGTGGCCTGTTGCCGTGACAGTTGCACCCTTTGTTGTCATCATGACATTGTGCGTAGCTACCCGTAGTGACGAGCTCTTACCTCTTTTATATGGCTATTTCATGTTGTTTGCTGTTGGCTTCATCATATATATGATTCGGGCATTGAGGCGATATGGACAGTGGCTGCGCGATAATTATGCCGATCTGGAGCACAAGGAGGTGTGGCAGAGCTTTGTGGTGCTGGCCATCATTCTGTCTGGATTAGGCATCTATACGTTCGACAGCGATGGGTTGGTCTACGAATGTCTCATACAGGTGATTGATGTCGTATTCGTCATTTATCTCCTATGGCGAGTGGAAACGCTGAGCGACCTGTGCTCGGCTTTCTTGCATCCCGCTGTCAGCAAGCCAGCTGAGCTGGAGCAGCCGCTTGGCCCGTCCAAGAGCATCGAGGCATTACTACAACGGCATTGCATAGAACAGCAGCTTTACTTACAGCACGACCTCACGCTTCTCCAGCTTGCCAAGGCGGTTGGCGTGAACCGTTTCTATCTCAGCCAGCATTTCTCCCGTCAAGGTACTACTTACAATGTCTATATCAACGGGTTGCGCATCCAGCATTTCATACGCCTTTATCATGAGGCTGCAGCCGCTCGTCAGTCTGTGACAGCCCAGCAACTGGCCTATCAGAGTGGCTTCCGCAATTACAATACTTTCAGTAGTGCTTTCAAGCGTGTGATGAACCTGTCGGCTTCTACTTGGATGAGATCTAACGAAGAATTGTAGCACATAGTAACATTAAAATCAGCAATAATCTTCACAAAATCTGCAAAAAGTGCGTTTCCAGCGAGGAACGTGCTTCATTTTTGTGATTTATACCCTAACTTTGCTGCTATGTTTAACTATTAAAAACAGGTAAAATAATGAAACAGGCGATTTGTAAAAGTTTGAGAAAGACGATGGTGAGTGCCAATCGTCTGCTGTCATGCATCACCATTTTGAGTATTGTCTTCGGCATGGGCTTGCTTGCCGGCTGTAAGGAGAAGACTGCAGCTGACCTTGTGGTGTATGGAAAGATTTTCACTGCGGAGGGCAATCAGGTGGTAGAAGCCTTTGCCGTGAAGGATGGAAAGTACGTCTATGTAGGCGACAAGGCTGGAGCCGAGGCTTTTTTAGAAGACGGCAAAACTGAGGTCGTGGACTATGAAGGAAAGGGTCTTGTGATGCCTGGCTGCGGCAATGGTCACGCCCACTATTCGCTGGGTTATGCTATTCAGTCTGTAGGAACAGTCATGAGCATGGAAGATGATGTGAACAAGTTTTTGACCGAAATCGTGCCCGCAGCGGTCAAGAAGGCAAAGGAGACTGGTGCAAAGTCTATCTTCGGTCAAGGCTGGAACATGATAGAGTTTCCGAAGAATCTGCCTACACGCCAGCAGTTGGATGCTATCTGCAGTGACATTCCCATATACTTTGCCGACGAGGAGGGCCACAAGGGGCTTGTGAACACCATCGCCCTGGTGAACGCAGGTATTATGAAGGCCGACGGTACAGTGCTCAAGAAGGAAATACGCGGTGGCGAGATAGGAATGGGTGCTGACGGCACACCAAATGGATTCCTGTCGGAGCAGGCTGGAACCTACGTGAGGTCGTTCTTAGACAATGAGTATCTCTTTTCCGTTGATATAGCGAAGGACAACATGGCCAAAATCCAGGAGCAGCTGTTGTCAGAGGGCTACACGATGTATCTTGACGGCTACTCATCCTATTTCTTTAACGACAATTTCTACAAGGCCGCCCAGCAGATGGATCAGGAAGGCGACATGCACTTCGTGCTGGGCACAGCATGGGAGCTGGACAGCTGGATGGATGTGGACAAGACCCTCGATAAGGCTGTTGCCACAAAGAAATACGAATCTGAGCACATCAGGACAAACTGGCTCAAGCTCTTCATGGACGGCACGGTGGAAAGCGGCACAGGATTCGTGGATCCGCTTTATCCCGGCGAAAAGCAGGGCATTCCCAACTGGACGGAAGAGGAACTGACAGATATCACGCGCAAGGCCAACGCAAAGGGTATCACCATGCATGTACACGTGATGGGCAACAAGGGCGTTACCCGCATCGTCAATGCCTATGTCAATGGCGGAAAAGATGAAATGCGCAACACACTGATACACGTCTATGGCGTCAGCAAGGATGATTATCAGCGCATTGCAGACCACAACATACAGGTCAGTGAAGGTCTGCTGTGGCATCATGCCACCGATGAGTTGCAGGCAGAGCTGATGCAGATACTTCCCGAAGGCATGAAGGACAAAGGCTATCCCATGAAGTCATACTTCGACTACGGCATCAACGTGTCCTCACACTCTGACTTCCCCGCATTGAGCGGCAGTCCTGACGACCCGTTCGGCATCATGGAGATTGCAATGACAGGTGTGTATTATGAGGAGAATGCGAAGCCCTGGTGGACAGAAGAACTGCTGACCCGTGAGCAGGCTCTCACCGCCCTGACCATCAACGTGGCCAAGCAAATGTTCATTGAGAATGAGCGAGGCAGCATCAGCATTGGTAAATATGCCGACTTCCTGCTTGTTGATAAAGATGTGCTGACCTGCCCGGTAACAGAGATTCACACAGCCAAGCCGGCAGCCACCTACTTTGAGGGTAAGAAGGTTTTTTCTACGCAGAATGACAACCAATAATTAAGGTAGCTTATGAAAAAGAGTAAACTATGGATGCTTGTAGGCATTCTGATTGGTGTGGCAGGAATCGTCATGACAGCTTGCAAAGGCGGCAAACAGTCAGGAGATGAAGCGAGTGGTGAGACCGCTGAACATAAAAAGATTGTCAGATCCTGGTACGGCGAGAACAAGGCCATCACCGATGGTAATTACGACAAATCGTTGGCCGCCAAGTGCATCAACGGAACCTTTGTTGGCAAGAAGGTAGATAGTACCATCGTCTTCAGAGGTATTCCGTATGTAGGCAAGCAGCCTGTTGGCAACCTGCGCTGGAAAGCACCAGTAGAGATAGTGCCCAGTGACAGTGTCTATGAGGCGTTTTACAATGCGAAGAGTGCCTGCCAGCCAGAGGTCGAAGTGGCTTCACTCTACTATCAGGACGAGAACTGTCTGTATCTGAATGTCTGGAAACCAGTAAAAAACCCTGAGGAGAAGAAGCCCGTCATTGTGTGGATTCATGGCGGTGCATACGCGTATGGCGGCACGGTTGACCCACTATATGACTTCCATAATTTCGTAGAGGAGAATCCGGATGTCATCATCGTCAGTGCCGCTTACCGACTCGGTGTGCTCGGTTTCCTGCACCTGTCGCATCTGCCCGATGGCAAGGACTATCCCGATGCACAGAACCTGGGGCTCTTGGACCAGCTGATGGCTCTGAAATGGGTACATGAGAACATCGAGGCCTTCGGTGGCGATCCCGACAACGTGACCCTTATGGGTGAGTCGGCCGGCGGCGGCAGCGTGACAAGCCTTTCGCTGGTCAAGGGTTCGCATCAGTATTTCAATAAAGTCATCGCCTTAAGCGGCAACCCTTGCCTATCGACATCAACAGAAGCTGCCATCGCTGCAACGAATGAACTGATGGATGAATTAGACTGCGAGACTGTCGCAGACCTGCAAAAGATTGATGCCCAGGAACTTGTAAGCGTAGCGATGGAATTGATCCCCTTGCAGAATGTGCCAGAAAGAGACGGACGGCTTCTGCCCAAGAATCCATGGGAGGCCGTGGCCAGCG
>JAEEPT010000215.1 GCA_016284895.1 Prevotella sp.
ATGAGTGGGAGAACCAACTGGTTGATGGACTGTGGACCTATTCGACTGAGGCTATTTGGTATGGACTGCAGGACTGCTATGCCGAGCTGCGCAAGGATGTGCGCTCACAGTACGACTGCGAGATAGAGTCACTCGCTGCTATTGGCTTCTCGGCCATGATGCACGGCTACATGGCTTTCAATGAGAAGCAGGAGATACTTGTGCCGTTCCGCACCTGGCGTAATACCAATACCGGCAAAGCCGCTGCCGAGCTCTCAAAGCTTTTCAACTATAACATTCCTTTGCGTTGGAGCATCAGCCATCTCTATGAAGCTATCCTCGATCATGAGGAGCATGTGTCCAACATCAAGTACCTGACCACGCTGGCTGGCTATGTGCATTGGCAGGTTACAGGTAGCTTCGTCCTGGGGGTAGGCGATGCCTCGGGCATGATTCCCGTTGACCCCGCTACGAAGACCTATGATGCAACGATGGTAAAGAAGTTTGACGAACTGATTGCCTCGCGTGGATTCTCTTGGAAACTGCTCGACATCTTGCCCAAGTCGCTCAATGCCGGTGAGAATGCAGGCTTCCTCACTCCCGAGGGTGCACAGCGTCTGGATGTGTCGGGCCATCTGAAGGCAGGCATCCCAGTATGTCCGCCTGAGGGCGATGCAGGTACAGGTATGGCTGCAACAAACGCTGTGAAGCAGCGCACAGGCAACGTCTCGGCTGGCACATCGTCGTTCTCAATGATTGTGCTGGAGAAGCCGCTGTCAAAGCCCTATGAGATGATAGATATGGTGACCACGCCCGACGGATCGCTGGTGGCTATGGTTCACTGCAACAACTGTACCTCAGACATCAACGCATGGGTGGGATTGTTCAAGGAGTATCAGCAGCTGTTAGGCGTGCCTGTGGATATGAACGAGGTGTTTGGCAAACTGTTTAACAAGGCACTGGAAGGCGATGCCGACTGCGGTGGCTTGATGGCCTACAACTACGTGAGTGGCGAGCCTGTCACAGGGCTGGCCGACGGTCGCCCCCTGTTCGTTCGCTCAGCCAACGATAAGTTCAATCTGGCCAACTTCATGCGTGCTCACCTCTATGGTGCCATCGGTGTGCTGAAGCTTGGCAACGACATCCTGCTGAAGGAGGAGAATGTGAAGGTGGATCGCCTGACGGGTCATGGTGGTTACTTCAAGACCAAGGGCGTAGGTCAGCGCATACTGGCTGCTGCACTCAACTCGCCCATCTCGGTGATGGAAACTGCAGGCGAGGGTGGTGCATGGGGCATCGCACTACTGGCTGGCTACATGGTGAACAATCCAAACAAACTCTCGCTGGCTGACTATCTAGAGGAAGTAGTGTTTGCTGGCAATACGGGCGTATCGGTTACTCCTACAGCTGAGGATGTGGCAGGCTTCAATGCCTATATCGAAAACTACAAGCGCGGATTAGCTATTGAGCATTGTGCTGTAGAAAATAAGAAGTAGGCATCCACCTTGTATAATTTTATTGGAGTCCTGGCCGTATGGTTGGGGCTTCACTGTAAAATGGACAAAGTATAAATTGATGTATTAGTACGTTCAAAATTTGGGAATGTGATTTTTTCTGTCTATATTTGCAAAGTAATCATTAATCTTTTAACTAAACAAGTATTTTATGACAAAGAAGTTTATTTGCGCTGTTTGTGGCTATGTTCACGAAGGCGATTCAGCACCTGAGAAGTGCCCCATCTGTAAGGCTCCTGCCAGCAAGTTCTCTGAAATGAAGGAAGAACTGGCTTATGCCACCGTTCACAAGATTGGCGACGGCAAGCCTGAGGGTGTGAGTGAGGAGATGATTGAAGACCTGCGTTGCCACTTCAATGGTGAGTGCGGCGAGGTGGGCATGTATCTGGCTATGGCCCGTCAGGCCGATCGTGAGGGCTATCCCGAGATTGCCGAGGCTTTCAAGCGCTACGCTTTTGAGGAGGCCGATCATGCAAGCCGTTTTGCTGAGCTGTTAGGCGAGTGCGTATGGGACACCAAGACCAATCTGCAGAAGCGTGCTGCTGCCGAGGCAGGTGCCTGCGAGGACAAGTTCCGTATTGCCAAGAACGCCAAGGCCGCTGGCTTTGATGCCATTCACGACACGGTTCATGAGATGGCCAAGGACGAGGCTCGTCACGGTGCCGGATTTGCAGGTCTGCTGAAGAGATACTTCGGTGAGTAAGCCTTACGCAATAAATTGAATGAAAATCCGTTTTGTCAATATATGATGAAACGGATTTTTCTTTTATTCTCCATACTGGCATGCCTGGTGGCTTGCTCTGACAACGATTCGTTCTCGAACAATCGGTCGAATGTGTTGAGTTTCTCCACCGATACGGTGCGCTTGGACACTGTGTTCTCTACCATTGGCTCGGCAACCTACACGATGTGGGTCTATAACAACTCGGGCGACGGCATACGCATCTCGAAGGCTTACCTGAGGCAAGGCAATCAGACGGGCTTCAGGGTGAATGTGGATGGCTCGTATCTGGACAATAGTCTGGGCTCGCAGGTGAGAGACCTCGAGGTGAGGAAAGGCGACAGCATTCGCGTGTTTATAGAGCTGACCGCTCCACAGAACATGAAGGATGTGGCCCAAGCGGTGGAAGACGACCTGATGTTCCAGCTGGAAAGCGGAGTGGCACAATCGGTGCGGCTGTCGGGCTGTGCATGGGATGCCTTGATCATGAGAGACTGGGTGGTGGAGCGCGACACACTCGTGGAGAGTAGGAAACCTATTATTATATATGGTGGTTTGACGGTGAATGCCAACGCAACGCTAACGATACGCAAGACCGTGCTCTATTTCCACGATAAGGCGGGAATCAATGTGTACGGCACGCTTGATGCCGACAGCGTACTGATGCGTGGCGACCGACTGGATCACATGTTCGACTATCTGCCCTATGACAGAGTGAGCGGACAATGGGGTGGGGTGAGATTCTTCACTTCATCGACAGGAAACGTGCTGACGAATACGGAACTGCGTAACGGGTCGTTCGGAATAAGATGTGACTCGGCACGACTTGCCAACGACAACCTGCGTCTGTACATGGAGCGTTGCATCGTTCACAATAGTACAGGACACGGGTTGGAACTGTATAATGCCTTCGTGGGAATAAAGGACTGCCAGATTACGAATAACCAGGGCGACTGCGTGCTGACTTACGGAGGAGCAGTGCTCATTGAAGGTTGCACGATAGCACAGTTCTATCCCTTCGTGGCCAGTCGCGGGGTGGCGCTTCGCTTCTTCAACAGCTATCAGGGCTATGCCTATCCACTGGAACTACTGTCATGTGAGAGCACCATCTTGACGGGCTATGCCGACGATGAGCTGATGGGTACCCAGGAACGCGCCGATACCTCTTATAACTATGTGTTTGACAAGTGTCTGCTGAGAACACCGTCAGTCGATGACACAACCCATTTCAAGAACATCATTTGGGAAAAACCGACCGATGAGATTCAAGGAAAGAAACACTTCAAGCTCATAGACGAGACAAATCTCAAGTATGACTTCCACTTAGATTCGCTTTCTACAGCAAAGGGAATGGGGTGCTATCGATAATTTAGAAATTGGTGAAAGCCAATGGCATGAGCTCATTGATGCTGTTGACAACATAAATGTGTTCTTCGCCATAGAGCAGGATGCGTACCGGATGATGGAAACGCGTCTCTGTCTCGATGATGACCTGTCGGCAAATGCCGCAAGGTGACACAGGAGTCTTCGTCAGACGGCCATCGGTGTCGCGCGCGGCAATGGCAAGTTTCAGCACGGCTTCGTTGGGATACTGTGCACCTGCTGAAAAAATGGCTGATCGCTCTGCGCAGATGCCAGCAGGAAGGACGGCATTCTCTTGATTGCAACCCGTAACGAACTGTCCGTTAGCCAATAGAAGAGCAGCTCCAACGTGGAAGTGAGAATGGGGAGCATAGGAGTTTGAGGTAGAGGCAATAGCCATCTCAATCAGTTTGCGTTCGTCGTCAGGAAGTTCGCTTTTCTGGAATACCAGAATTTTGGATTTAAGGGTTAGTTCGTCCATAATATTTGATTTTGTGTTGCAAAAATAGTAAATTATCATTATAAATCATTACTTTTGCAGAAGAAAATATGAAGATTGCAATGAGAAAATACCTTTTTTGCCTTTTATTCCTGTTGTCTGCCAATGCATTTGGGCAGTTGAGATGGAATCAGCAGTACCAGCAATACGTCTATCAGTATAAGGATATAGCCATCGAGCAAATGCAACGATGGAAGATTCCTGCCTCTATCACGCTGGCACAAGGACTGCTGGAATCGGGGGCGGGGCGAAGTGAACTGGCAAGAAAGGGAAATAATCATTTTGGCATCAAGTGTCACGGATGGAATGGCGGCACCATTCGTCAAGACGATGACCGTAACAACGAGTGCTTCCGGGCTTACCGTTCAGCCTTCGATTCATACGAAGACCACTCGAAATTCTTGGCTTCCAGTCAGAGATACAGTGCTCTTTTCCGTCTGAAGATGACCGACTACAAAGGATGGGCCAAGGGGCTGAAAACTGCTGGCTATGCCACGAATCCTGCCTATGCCAGCAAACTGATAGACTTGATTGAGCTGTATAAACTCTATGAATACGACAATTCGAAGAACTATGATAAGTTCATGCTGAAACAAACAAAGCATGCCTTTGCTGGATTGTCGCATGTAATCAATCATTTCAATGATAACTATTATGTGGTGGCACGGTCAGGCGATACGTTCCGCTCGATTGCCAAAGAAGTGGACGCCTCTTACAGGAAACTGGCAAAATATAACGAGCGAGACAAGAACGACGTGCTGGAAGAGGGCGAAATAGTGTGGCTATTGAAGAAGAAGAGAAAGGCCCCTAAAGACTATGCCCAAAGAATGCACTATGTGCGTGCAGGCGAGTCGATGTACTCGATTGCACAGAAGTATGGCATCCGCCTGAAGTCGCTCTACAAAATGAATCGCCTGAATCCCGACTACCAGATAAAAGTGGGAGATTCATTGAAACTCAGATGAAAAAGGCGTCGGGGATAATTTTTTTAGCAACGAAAGGAGTTCTATATGAAAGAACAGAAAGACATATCACCTTATATGTTGTCGCTGCGTGAACGAATTCTTGAGACCGCCATGCACGATTTCGTAGCCAAAGGCATCAAGGCTGTGAAGATGGACGATATTGCTCAGACTCTGGGCATATCGAAGCGCACACTCTATGAGATTTTCTATAATAAAGAGAGGCTGCTCTTAGCCTGCCTCAGTAAATTTAAAGAGGTGAAAGAAGCCGAATTTGCCCACCTCTACGAACAGAGTGAGAATGTGATGGACATTATCGTGGCACTGTACAGACAGAAGGTGGAGGAGTTTCGCACCACAAGTCCAGAGTTCTATTCTGACATGTACAAGTACCCCTCGGTCATTGAATTTTTCAGTGAGGATTCACGTCGTTCTCACGAGCGCTTCATCGGATTCCTGAAGCGAGGTGTTGACGAAGGCTATTTCCGTGAAGACGTCAATATGGAAATCGTCTCCCGAATCTTTCATGCCCTTTCTACCTACATCATGGAAAACCAGCTCTATAAAGAGTTCTCTATAGAGGAGGTGTTCCAAAACCTGATATTTGTATCGCTAAGAGGCTTTTCTACCCAGAAGGGAGTTGAAAAGCTTGACCATTATCTGAACATCAAAGTCTAAATGCTGAAACGCTTCAACTCCTGTGCGTGTTTAGGTGAAAAATCAGCGCTTCAGCTTTGGCTTCAGGTATTTTCCCGTAATGCTTTCTTTACATTCTGCCACACTTTCGGGTGTGCC
>JAEEPT010000216.1 GCA_016284895.1 Prevotella sp.
TGTCATTGTATGAGAATACTGAAGAATTATTTGGTGATTTCGAGGAAAATGATTACCTTTGCATCAGATATTTGACATATTGAAACAAAGCAGAACGACGCAGACAGGAAGTTTCCAAACCGTTACCCATTGAAGTTTTGCTTATCTGTAAGTGATTGATAATTAGAGGAGTAACCATTAGACTTACAGATACAAGTGGTACTAACCGCCCAACATTAACGCCTATTTAAGCCTGCAGCCATCTATTTGCAGATAAACGGCATGACGCTGTCTATCAGCGACTGCTTGCGGTCTTGCAAAGTGAGTATCTGCTCTTCGAGCGTTCCTGCTGAGACAAAACGGTAGACGAACACGGAGCGTTGCTGGCCGATGCGGTGGGCACGGGCAATAGCCTGCTCCTCGGCAGCACGGTTCCACCACGGATCGAGCAGGAACACGTAGTCGGCGGCTGTCAGGTTCAGCCCCACACCTCCGGCTTTCAGCGAGATGAGGAAGAACTGGCAGTTGGGCGGCTGTTGACCCTGGGTCGGGTTCTGTCGCGGCGCGGCAGAGTTCTTTGCCAAGCCAAGCGTATCCTTCGTCGCCGAGTGCAAACTCGTTTGACTCTGCTCTTGCTGCTCCATCACTTGGAATCGCGCTATCACCTGTTCCCTGTCCTGTGTCTGTCCTGTCAGCATGGCGTAATTCCAGCCCCGACTCGCCATCTTCCTACCCACCTGTTCCAGCAGTGTGACGTACTCACTGAAGATAAGCACCTTGTGCTGTGTATGCCGCAGGTTCTCCAGATGGAAGAACACCACCTCCATTTTCCCTTCGCCATTGGCAATCTGGCGCAGGCGCTGCAGAGCTGCCAGGATGTGAATCTGGCGGCCCTGACTGCTGGCAGCGGGGTCGAGCCACTCGTTGCGGGCCTTCGACAGTTCTTCTGTGTATCGGCTTGTCTGTTCATCAGTCATCGCACAGACCACCACCTCGTCCTGACGTTCAGGCAGGTCGCTGAGCACCTCCTCCTTGGTGCGCTTCAGAAAGTAGGGGGCTATCAGACGTCGCAGCAGGTCTTTCCGGTTCTCTTCCATCTGCAGGGCGATAGGATTCACAAATGCTTTCTGGAACGACCGCTCATCGCCCAGCAGGTTCGGGTTCAGCACATTCATCAGGCTCCACAATTCCTGCAGGTTATTCTCAACGGGTGTTCCGCTGAGTGCCATCCGGTGAAGAGCCTGTAGGCGCGTTACGGCATGGTGAATCTGCGACGTTGCCGTCTTGAAGGCCTGACTCTCGTCGAACACCACGATGCCAAACTCATTCTGTGAGAGCAGTTCGATGTCGTTAAGCAGTGTGCGATAGGTGGTCAGCACCACGTCCCATCGCATCAGTGCTATCCGCTTGTCTTTCCGCTTGGAGGTGTCGCCCGTATAGGTCATCACCGACAGCGAGGGTGCAAAGCGGCTCAGTTCATTGCGCCAGTTATGTACCACCGATGCCGGGGCAACAACCAGTGAGGTGCGATAGGGTAGGGCTAACCTTTCACCATGGGCTGTTTTTTCTTTACTCTTTCCCTGCATTTCCTCGTCAGAGAAAAGCATACCCGGAAGCGGCTCATTAATGGGCCTCGCCACCTTCGTGGCCTCCTTGTATTTCAATAGCAGGGCAATCGTCTGAAGTGTTTTGCCGAGCCCCATCTCATCAGACAAACAGCAGCCTGTCTGTGCCACCAAGTTCTGCCACAGCCACTGGTAACCTGCTTTCTGATAGGGTCGAAGAGTAGCTCTCAGTTTGGAACTCACCTCCACGGCAGCCTCTGTACCTGTTGTCTGTGCGCCAGCCCCCTCTTCACTTTTCTCTCTGCATTGTCCATTTCCATACACCTGGCTCCTGTGTCGCTGATAGCCCTGCCCTTTAGGGAGCCCTATCAGCATCAGGTCAGCGTATCGCTTCAGCCATTCATTGGGAATGAGTAATATCTCGCCCGTTGGCAGCATATACTCCTGTTCGCCTCTGAGTATCGTGTTGCTAAGGTCACGGAAAGGTATGCGCAGCCGTCCCATTCCCGAACTATGCTCGCCCGCTCGCACTTGTTTGCTTGCCTCAGCCAGCACCCGTTGCCTTTCATCGATGACAACCGTCACGTTCGTCTGCAGCCAGTCTCCCTGCCAGGTGTCACTCTGCTCCACGCTTAGCGGCCCGATGTAATAGACATGGTCGGAGGGCTGCACCACCTCGAAGCCTTCTGCCTTCAGTGTTGGGGCATGTGCTCGCAACCAGTCGATAAGCTGACTTATCGATGAGAATTGGATGACAGTTTCTGCGCCAGTCACCTCTTTCAGCACCTCCGTCAGCCGTTGCTCTTCAACCTTGTCACGCAATTGGCGTACAAAGCGGAAACTGTCACCTGCCTCTGTCAGCGTCACCCGCCCATTGACCTTGTTGTCAGCAGCATACTCCATACTGCCGTATCTGAATCTCAGCGACAGGGTATGACTACCGTTGATGGAGGTCTCTACCGTCAGACAGGCGCGAGGCTGCAGGCAGATATCCGTAATGTCGAACCCCTCGGCATTGATCTCTGCCCGTGCCACGTGTTTAAGGATGAAACGGTGAAAGTAGTCGTTCTCCATCTTCCGGGGTATCTCCACCTGTTCCTTGACCTTTGGTCGAGCCTGCTCACGCTCGGCAGAGTTTTTGGACAAGCCAAGCGGCATAGCCGAGCGTGAGCTAGCTCCACTCTGCTCACGCTCAATCGCAGCCTTGACCTTCGGTCGAGCCTGCTCACGCTCGGCAGAGTTTGAGCGAGCTCCACTCTGCTCTCGCTCAATCGCAGCCTTTCCGGCAAAGGGCAACAGCAGCTGTCCGCTGAATCCCTCGCACAGGGCGTAGATGCGTTTGTCGAGCACGAACATCCCCGGGGTGTGCGTCAGTACGATAAGCTGGTGCTCCGATAGTCGCTCTACCAATCTTTCGCCTATGCGCAGTTGCAAACGGTAGGTCGTTCCCTCGTCATGGCGGCTGAAGTTCATCACAGGAGTCGCCTCGCTCCCGCCATCCAGCGTGAGCCTGTCCGTCATGTGCAGCGATACCTTCTGGTCCTTCGTATAGATAATCGGGATATCCAGTTTGTCAGCCAGACTCACAGCCTTGATAATGCGCTTGTCGGCCATCTGCTTCACATACGTCCTGACCGTCTTCTCCTTTGTGGCCCAGAAGTCCTCCTCATGCCGGAACACCTTTTTGTTGGCATATCGGGCATAGAGGCTGTCGGGGCGCAACTCTTCACACAGCTTAGCCAGTTCGTGCAGGTCCTCCTGCTGCATATCCACCTGCGCACTCCTAACAGTTCCATTCACCGTCATAGACTGACCGAGCGAAACCATCCGTTTCAGCTCTGCCCTCACAATGCCAAACCCCATTCCTGAGCTTGGCTGGCCCGCTCTAACTTGTTGGCTTGCCTCAGCAGGAACACGTTGCCTTTCCAGTGGCCGAAGAATCAGAATTATAGGCATGTCAAATCTCTCTCGCTATATCAGAACTATGTCCTTCATTTCAAAATGTCATTACAAACCTTTGTCGCATCCTGCATGATGTATGAAAGCGTATATGCCTCTCATAGTATATATAGGGCTATTGTGGCGCAGGCTTCGGCATCGGCCAGGGCATGGTGGTGCTGTGTGAGGTTGTAGCCACAGGCGGCAGCAACGGTGTGGAGCTGGTGGTTGGGCAGCGCATGGCCGAACTGCCGGCGTGAGGCAGCCAGGGTGTCGTAGAAGCGGTAGTCGGGGTAGTCCATCTGATAGACTCTGAACGCCGCCTTCAGACAGCCTTCGTCGAAACGGGCATTATGGGCAACGAAGGGAATGGAGGCTATCTGGTAGCGCAGGTCATCGATGGTCGGCTGGCCTGAGAAGTAGACGCCGGCCGTGCGTTCTTCTAATTGTTGCCATACCTTCGAGAACACGGGTGCAGGGTCTGTGTCGTGCTGACTCAGACCATGCACCCGCTGGCACCAATAATTGTAGTAGTTGGGCTCAGGCTGTATGAGGCTGTAGAAGCTATCGGCCACCTGCCCGTTGCGCACCATGACCGCCCCCACGGAGCATACGCTTGACGGCTCTTGATTGGCCGTCTCGAAGTCGATGGCGATGAAGTCGCGCATCATCGCTACAGCTTTTCTACAAGTGCCATCACTTTCTGTCGGGTGTCCTCCGTCTTCTGCTCGTCAATCTTGGCAGCCACAAAGCCCATGTTCTCCACCCCCCAATAGTTGCAGATGTCGCGAAACTCGGCAGTAGCTCCATCATAGACACCGGGAGAGTATGACGACATGAGCAGCGCCATCTTCTTCACGTTGGCAGGCTTGTTGACGCAGTACATGCGCTGGATGGGAGCCTGTATCTGCGAGCAGAGCGTGAAGTAATAGATGGGAGCAGCCAGCACCAGCACCTCGGCTTCGTTCATCAGCGGATAGAGCTCCTGCATGTCGTCCTTCTGTATGCAGGCGCCGTTGCCCTGGTTGTGGCAATACTCACAGGCCAGACATCCGGCAATCTTCTTTCTTGCCACGTTTACCAGTGTTACTTTGTGGCCAGCTGCCTCAGCAGCATTCTGATACTCTTTTGCCATCCAGGCGGTGTTGCCATTCGCACGTGGCGAGGCCTGCAGAATAAGTATATTCATCTTTGTGTTTGATATTAGTTAGTATGAAAAATCAGCACAAAGATAGTCAGATTCTCTGAATTATTCACATCTTTGCCCTCAGTTTTACGATTCTTTATGAATTACACGCTCTACTAGTGGCATCCGGTGTCTGCGGTAAGGATGCCCGTAGACCTTCCCCCCTTGTCATCCTTGTCAGGGGAAGGGCGACGGTGTTCGTTCGCCAGATATTATATGCAGCGGACAACAACGGACTATTCTTGCTACACGGACACGGTTATTTTCCGAGCTCATCCGTGTTCTTCCGATGCAGGTCTTGGCAACGGACGGACACGGACGGGTCACGGTTTTCTTCTGTGTTCATCCGTGTTCTTCCGATGCAGATTTTGGCAACGGACGGACACGGACGGGTCACGGTTTCCTTCTGTGCTCATCCGTGTTCTTCCGATGCAGTTATTGACAATGGACGGACACGGTGTCCGTTCGCCAGATTTATATGCAGCGGACAACAACGGACTGTTCTTGCTACACGGTCACGGTTATTTTCCGTGCTCATCCGTGTTCTTCCGATGCAGTTCTTGACAACGGACGGACACGGTGTTCGTTCGCCAGATTTATATGCAGCGGACAACAACGGACTTATACAGAGGGAGTCCGTAGGCCTCCCCTCCTTTGCTCAGGGGAAAGACTACGGGTTCTTGCTGAGGCAAGCGAACAAGATCGAGCGGGCGAGCTTGCTAAGGAATGGGGCAGGGGTGGGGTGTTGACTGCCCAGAATGTATTGCCTGTCCAGTGCTTGCTCAGTGTGCTAGCTGTTGGGCAGGCGAGTTCAGCTCGGAAAAGAGGCGGCAGTATCTCGCGCGCGCGTTTTATACGCGCGCATGACTGCCAGGTGCTTGCACCACTTGCACCACTTTTATAGAAAGCATACAAAACGCAGTCCGCTGTTGTCCGATGCTAAAAAGGGCAGTCCGCTGTTGTCCGATGCTAAAAAACGCAGAAATGAAATGAGATTTTGAGATTTTGAGATTACAGCGGTTTTAAAGGGGTTTTCAGAGTTTTTGCCCAAAACACACCCCTGTGACACCCCTGCGACACCTGTTGCACACTTGCAGGGAGAGTGTGCAAAAAATGAACCGT
>JAEEPT010000217.1 GCA_016284895.1 Prevotella sp.
CAACAGGTGTCCTATCAGGTAGCCCAGACCCAGTCCGCACACATTGTGAAGCATGACCACCAGAACAATCATGAGTCCGCCTGCCAGCAGTCTATCGGCACTTGCAGCAATGACGATGGCCACGATATAGGCAATGACAATCGAAGAGAACGCAGGGAGGTAGTCGATGACTTTCTCAGTGAACTTCGGCCAGAAGTATTTGACGATGATTCCTACGGCGATGGGCAGTATAACCACCCAGAGAATGCTCAGGAACATGCTGGCCACATCGACATGGACGCTCTTGCCCGCCAAAGCCCAAGTGAGCAGGGGTGTGAGGAACGGGGCCAACAGCGTTGAGACGCCCGTCATGCCTACCGAAAGGGCCAAGTCGCCTTTAGCCAGATAGGTGATCACGTTAGAGGCCGTACCGCCGGGACAGCAACCTACGAGCACCACGCCAAGTGCCAATGCCTCGTCGAGCTGGAACAATCGAGTCAATGCCCAAGCCAGTAGCGGCATGACGGTGAACTGTGCCATACAGCCTATCAGCACATCCTTCGGACGGCTGAACACAATCTTGAACTCATGCAGGTTGAGGGTCAGACCCATACCGAACATCACCACTCCAAGCAGGTAGTTGATGGTCGTAGGGCGCACTTGTCTGAACGGTTCGGGAAACTGCAGGGCCAGCAATGCGGATGCGAGCACCAGCAGTGCCATGTAGTCTGATATAAAATGACAGATTTTCTTCATCTACTATTTAGTTTTCGTTTTTATCGTATTGCTGGCTGCAAAGATACGAATAAGTGAGTACAATACAAAAAATAATTGTTGTTTTTGTTTTTATTGTCGAATGATAGTTGCTCACCTCTTTTTTGATGTCAAAAGTAAAAAAACAGATGATTTGATGTCACTTTCCAACTTTTATGATTATATTTGCCACTGAAAAAGGCGAAGATGCTCTTGGCCGGCAAAAGTGAGAGAACGCTCTCTTTTGCACTCGCTCAATGGCAGCATGGCCGTCACAAAAACGAAAGAGTATGGCAAAAAAGGATGGAACAGACCTCAGCCGTCGCGACTTTCTGCGACGTTTAGGAGTGGGAGCTGGCTCGGCAATGGCCTTCATGGCGCTGGAGCCACTGAATGTGCTTGCCCATGAAAGCGAAAAAGACAAGAGACCAGTGACCAACCGTATGACCTACCGGGTGCAGCATGGAACGGGCGAGCAGATATCACTGCTGGGCTTCGGCATGATGCGACTGCCCAACGATCAGGAGCAGGTGAACGAACTGGTGGACTATGCCATTGAACACGGGGTGAACTACTTCGACACGGCTCCCATGTACATGGGCGGACAGTCGGAAGTGCTCACTGGCAATGCCCTGAGCCGACATCCTCGCGACAAGTTTTTCGTGGCTACTAAGATGTCGAACCAGAACCGCAGGAAGTGGTCGTTCGACGAGTCGAAAGCCATGTACGAAAACTCAATGGAGCGCCTGAAGGTAGATTATATCGACTACTACCTGCTGCACAGCATAGGCGGAGGCATGGAGACGTTGCGAGGCCGGTTCCTCGACAATGGCGTGCTCGACTTCTTGCTGAAGGAGCGCGAGGCTGGACGCATCAAGCACCTGGGATTCTCGTATCATGGCGATGTGCGCGACTTCGACTGGCTGCTGGACCGTCAGGATGACTACCACTGGGACTTCTGTCAGATACAGATGAACTACCTCGATTGGCGCCATGCCTCCATCCGCCAGGGGCGCAGGCACGATGCCGATGCAGAGTATCTGTACGACAAATGCCAGAAGGCGGGCGTTCAGTGCGTCGTGATGGAACCGCTCAGAGGTGGTGCCTTGGGCAGGGTGTCGTCGGACGTAGAGCAACAGCTGAAGGCCATACGCCCCGATGACAGCGCGGCCCGCTGGGCTTTCCGCTGGGTAGGTTCACATCCCAACATACTGACGGCACTCAGCGGCATGAATCAGATGGAACACCTCATGGACAATGTAGAGACATTCTCACCCCTCGACCCCTGTACGGAGACGGAGAATGCGCTGTTAGAGAAAATTTCCGACGAGATGGCTGGCGTGCCCACCATTCCCTGCACCACGTGCGCCTACTGCATGCCGTGTCCCTATGGCGTCGATATTCCAGGCAATTTCGCTTACTATAACGAGGCTGTCAAGGAGAATATTCTTCCTTTGCCCGAACGCACTGCCTCTGACTATGCCAGCAAGAAACAGCAGTTCACGGAGGGTTACCAAAAGGCACTGGCCGACCGGAAGACGTGGGCGCACAGCTGTCAGGACTGCGAGGAGTGCCTGTCGAAATGTCCGCAGCAGATACGCATACCCAACCAGTTGGCCCGCATTGTTGAGACGTTGAGGAAGTAGAAGGCGCTCTGTGATGACGCTTAGGGATTTAACTCGCTGGTGATGTCGGCTTCAATATTGCTGATCTTATCCGTCGGTTCATAGCGCTTCACCACACGACCATCACGAGAGACAAGAAACTTTGTGAAATTCCACTTGATGTCGGACTTCTTGTCATAGTCTGCATCCCGCTTGCGGAGCAGTTCATCCATGAACTTGCCCTTCTTGTCATTCAGGTCAAACCCCGAGAAGCCTTTTTGGGATTTCAGATAGGTATATAGTGGTGACTCATTGGCTCCGTTTACGTCAATCTTGTCGAACTGCGGGAACTGAATATCGAAATTGGCCGTGCAGAACTGATGAATCTCCTGAATCGTGCCAGGTGCCTGCTCGCCAAACTGGTTGCAGGTGTGCTGAAACGCCAAGTACACAGGCAACTGCCAAGAGGCAAATAGTCATCAATTTTTTCATAAGTCTATTTATTTTAATGTGTTAATAAGGCACCCTTCATTTTCTTCACATCATTCGATAACAGAAGCTCTCATTTCTATATCATCTACAGGTCTGTCAGCGCGTCCTGTAGCAGTTCCCTGTATCATTTCTACAACATCAAGTCCTTCTTCAACCTCGCCAAAGACTGTATATTGGCCGTCAAGATGGGGAGTTCCTCCTATAGTCGAATATATCTTCTGCTGTTCTTCTGTCAGACCACCATCCTTGACTTGTTTCTCAGCTTCTGCGGCCAATTTATCTTGCAATTCCTGTAGTCCGGCACGATTCCTTTCACGGCGCATCTGCATGATTTCGTCTCGATGGCTGGCAACAAGAGCATTGAAAGCCGCCTGAATTTTCTGTATCCTCAGTTGTTTGGAAAACTGGCGAAGCTGACCATCGTTATAGACCTGTCCCCAGACGATATAAAACTGTGAACCGCTGCTTCTGCGTTCTGGATTAACTTCATCACCCTGTCTTGCAGCAGCCAAAGCACCTCGTTTATGGAATATTCCGTCTTTGATTTCTGCCTCCAGCGTATAATCAGGGCCACCGACACCAAGCATTTTTCCTGCAGGTGCGCCCTTTGAATCAGGATCACCGCCCTGGATCATAAAGTCCTTAATCACTCGATGGAACAGTGTACCATCATAATAGCCATCCTTCACCAGCTTTACAAAGTTGTCACGATGGATGGGCGTTTCATCATACAGGCGCACTACGATGTCGCCGAGCATTGTCTGTATCTTTACTTTCATATTGCGTTTTAATTGAAATTCCAAAAACCTGTACCAGTCTCAGTGTCAAACTTTCTGCCAATGGAGCCACCAATAGTCGGTCTAAGTTCAATCTCGGCAGTATAGAGTACCGTTGTGGATTTCAGATGACCTCCCGCCATTCCATGCTGTCCGTCCTTCTTGAACGTAAATAGAGCATGAGTATGGTGATAGAGTTGTCCGTCATCACCTGAAACAACGTTGCCATTGAGAGAAACCAGTTCAAGCATCCCCTCAATCGTCTCAGTCTCAAAGCTGCCAGTCTTAGGGATAAAGACCTGTAGCTCAGCATTCTTACAGCCACCTATACCAGAAAACACAGCAGACGGGATGGACTCTTTTTTGCAGACATCAAGGATATTCGCAATAATCTCATCGTCTCTATCCACCCTAATATAATATGTTTCGCCAATCTTTTTGTATTCCATCATCAATCGTTTGTATATCTGTAAACAGCCAATGTGGGTAAAATCACCAGAAGTAGCAACGTGATCTCAACACGCTCAGGTGTTTAATCAAGTGTATGGTTATCTCTAATTGTTGAATCATTCTGAATATAGTTTAATTTCGGCCCAAAAATACTAAAAAACTACCTAAATCTAGCATATTGGAAGTGAATGTATGTTATTTTAATAATTTTCCAATGAAAAATGAGTAATTTTGTAGCCAAATTATCATTAAAGACTAACGAATATGATTGACAAGATTATTGACTACAACAAGACTTTCGTAGAGTCCAAAGGTTACGAAAAATATCTTACCAGCAAGTACCCCGACAAAAAATTGGCGGTGCTGTCGTGTATGGATACCCGACTGACCGAACTACTTCCTGCTGCACTTGGTTTGAAGAACGGTGACGCTAAGATTATCAAGAATGCTGGTGGTTTAGTCATTTCTGCTTTTGACTCAGCCATGCGTAGCTTGATCGTCGCCATCTATGAGCTGGGCGTAGAAGAGATCATGGTGGTGGCACATTCACATTGTGGAGCCTGCCACATGAGCTTCGACCATTTCCACCATGAAATGATAGCCCGTGGTGTAACGGATGAAACACTTGACACCATCCAAAAGTGTGGAATTGACCTGCATCACTGGTTGGAGGGCTTTAAGGACACTCCTGAATCCGTCCGCAAGACCGTCGAGACCATCAGGACCCATCCACTTGTTCCGAATGACATAGTGGTTAGAGGCTTTATCATCGACTCTGAAACGGGAGCATTGGAAGAGATCAAGGACTAAGTTTTATGGACTATCTGCCTAAAGACCCTGCAATTCTGGTTTCGAGCATCAACATGCTTCTGAGAGACGAGGAGTTTGACAGCCTTGAATCACTCTGTTATGCTTTCAGCAGAGAACCAAAAGAGATAAAAGACTATCTGTTGAGATACGGATTTGTCTGGAGTGAGCATCAGAAACAGTTCAGACCTATTGGTTACGACGCATGATTACAAAGGACAGTATAGAGACCGCATATAGTTTCCTGCACCAGAAGCGAAATGTCTATATTCATTCTACCCTCGAATGGCAGAAGGATAATATAGAGGATGCTATTGCGTCCTATGTAGATGACATGAGCCAAGAGCTATATGAAACGATATCCAATGGTAAAGCCGACTTCCTCAGAGACCACAAGAGGTTTAAGGAAGATATAACAATTGCAGTCGAACGATTAGAAGAAATGCTATAATGGAACAATTTGAAGTTATCATACGCCAAGACTTGCACCAGTTCCTACTCTCTATAAAAGAGGTGGATGAACGATTGCCGGAATGTTCCGATGTCGAAGAGAAGTGGGAAGCAATAGCCAAAGCCTACATTCCCGACGGCATCAAGGAGTTCAACGACTTCCCATCCGCTTCCCTCGGTTGGATGATGTATATTGGAATGGCCGTCGCTAAGTTCTGGGATGCAGAATGGGAAATCTACTCAAAGATTGAAGATCTCTACGCCTACATGAGAGACAAGAGGGGCTACGACAGCATGGATGAATATATCCGTGAAGATGTATTGTTGCTTAGAGGCGTTGACTATTCCGTATTGGAGAAACTGGTTGGTGAATGTGCCTCTCGTGTCTACAATGCACTCCGTCATCAGAACATAGAACCAGGAACCAAAGAGGCTTTCAA
>JAEEPT010000218.1 GCA_016284895.1 Prevotella sp.
ACCCTCGGTGAGGATTGCTCTGCCTGGCACTTTCGTCCTGTTGGTCGTGCCGATGCCAAATTCGCCTTCTGGTGCCCAAATAAAATCGCAGGTTGGCATCTCCCCATTGACCGTCTGAATAGAGAGCACAGGCAGTCCTAAGGCCGCTATTGCGGCTGAATCGGTCTGGGCATGTATCTGCTGAACCAAGAAGAGTGTGAATAAACTAAGAACTATTTTTTTCATAGAGGAAAAAAAAGTTTATCTGACGATGGCAATTTTTGCCACCACACCCTTCTTGCCCTCGCTGGTGGCGGTGGCTATCATATAGACACCCGAGGCCACGCGGTTGCCGTTGAGGTCGCGCCCGTTCCAGGTGAAGGTGCCGCCATTGCTGCGTCCGTTGGCTATGAGCTTACCGCTGATGCTGAGTATGCGCACGTCGGCATTGGCTGAGAGACCGCGCACGGTGATCAGTCCGTTGTAGTCGTGAGGTACGGGATTGGGGAAGGCATATACATCGTCCTTCTTCATTTCGTCAACGGCAGCAGTGGCATCGCTCATGAACGAGCAGAGACCCAGCTGGGTGCCGAAGTACACCTCGCCTGTGGTGTGATTGACGGCAATACTCTCTATGTTGTCGGAGAGCAGCGGTGAGTCTTCGGTACTGAAGTGCTGCAGTTGCTCCATGTTGTCGGCTGAAATGAGATAGACACCTGCTCCGCTTGTGCCTATCCACTTGCGGTTGGCACCGTCAACGGCAATGCAGGTCACATCGACGTTGGCCAGCAGATAGTCGGCCAGATCGGTGCCGTCGTTGCGCGGAACCTTAATCTGCGTGTAGCCCTGCGTGGGGTCGGCCTGCTGAGCAGCATCATACATAAAGAGACCTACATCGGTACCCATCCAGATATTGCCGTCGAGATCCTGAGCCACACAGCGCACATAGTGGGTCTCGTTCTTCGTGCCGTCCTGATTGGTGAAGTTGTCGTAGCGATAGAAAGTATCGGTCGAGGGGTCTATGCGCAACATGCAGGGGTGCTCGTGGTGGTCGTTTATCATCCAGATGTGGCCGTTGCGGTCGAGAATAGAATTGCGTACAATACGTAGTGGTTTATTTTTATAGAAGAGTAAAGGGTCATTGTACTCTGTCCACTCATTGTTTGTGGAATTGAATTTGAGCACTGGCTTAGTAGCCTTTGAACTATTGACAGTCATCCACAGATTACCGTTCTTGTCGAAAACAATACCATCTACGCGCACATAATTATGGGCATTCGGATCGGTTTCTGCCAATGCCGAAATGATAGGACTGTTGCCTGCGGTGTAGTTTTTCACCATCTGTCCGTTGCGGAACTCGTAGAGGCCGCTGCCGCAGGTGGAGAGGAAGTAGTGGTTGGCATCGGCAGGATCGACGGCAATGGCAGTGGCATCGGTGAAGAGCGTAGCCGAATAAGGCTGTACGTTCTCGCGCCCTATGATGGTCCACGTGGCGTCGTCGGGCTCTAAGAACTGGGCGCAGGCCGGACGTGAAAACTGTCCGCCGTCTATCCATCCGCCACTGGCAGTGACGAGACGATTGTTATCATAGCGCATGTAGGAGAACGTGTTGTACCTCGGTCCGCCGGGTTGCAGCGTCTGAACGGTGGGCAGGTACTGATCCCAGTCGGCTGTTGAGGGGGTGAACACCCCATCGGGGATGATGGTAGTGTCGTGCCAGTTGTGGGGGTCGATGAGGTTGGCTGTGATCTTGGCGGCAAGCACGCCTCCGTTGCTATCGCGCACGTAGAGGCTGTCGGCTGCATATCCGGCAATGGTGATGTTGCGGTTCAGGATGTACGACTCGGTCACCTCGTTCTTGCGCATGTTCACCTTCACCACACCGAAAGCGGTGCAGAGGAAAGCATATTGCTGGTAGATGAAGATGGAGTTCACCGTCTTGTCCTGCGTCATGGAACGGGCGTAGTAAGAGCTGAGGTTGAACACCTCGTCGTTGGTGTTCAGCAAGTCGATGTTCTTGTTCTGATAGACGATGATGAGTTTAGAGACTGTGGGGTTCCAGGCAATATGGTCAATGTAAGTATCGCTCAGCTGTCGCATCTTGTCGTAGGTGGTGATGGACTTGTCGCTGAGATTATAGCTGTAAAGGTCGTTGGAAGCCCGCACGTAGAGTCGGTCGCCACCTTTCACTATCTGCTGCGGTTCGCTGTAAGACATGAAAGACTTCCAGGTGCCAGTCTGGGCGAAGGAGATTGAAGATTGAAAATTGAAGATTGAAGATTGAAAATTGAAAATTGAAAATTGAAGATTGAAAATTGAAAATTGAAAACAGCACAGTGTGAGCATCAAACATCTCTTGATCCAATTTTCTGTATTGTTGTTTCTTGTCATAATGCTTGGAGTTTCTTCTATTATGGGGGAGGTTTTTGGGGGATGGCTGGGAGTACTTAGGGATTGACTGGCACTAAGGGGAGGAACTTTCAGTCCTGTGATCCGTTGTAAAAAATTTTCAATTTTCAATTTTCAATTTCTCACAGAGTTTCTGTGTGGCGCGGGCTCGGTGACTAATCTTGTTCTTGATGTCGGTGCCCAGTTCGGCAAAGGTCTTGTCGTAGCCGTCGGGACGGAAGATGGGGTCGTAGCCAAAGCCTTCGGCTCCACTGCGTTCGCGAGTTATCTCGCCCTCTATGATGCCCTCGAACAGTTGTTCCTGCTTGATGCTGTTGCAGCCACAGGGACATATCTTCTTTTCTGTTATTAACGCGATGACAGTGCGAAACCGTGCGTGGCGATTGTTATTTTCTCCTAAATCCTGGAGTAGCTGGCTCATGTTCGCCTCGCTGTCATGGCTGGCAGGCTGTTCCGTTGGCTGTTCCGTAGGCTGCGACATTGTCGCAGCGTACCTGACAGCGGCATAGCGGGCACTGTAAACGCCGGGGGCGCCATCGAGGGCATCAACCTCCAGGCCGGTGTCGTCGGCAAAACAGGGCAGGTGGTAATGGTCCCACACGTAGCGGGCCTTCAGCAGGGCATTCTCCTCAAGGGTGGTGCCTGTCTCGGGAATATCTACGTCGCAACCGATGTCCTTCAATGACAGCACTTCGAACTGCTCACCCAAGATGGCTCGTATCTCAGAGAGCTTATGCGCGTTGTTGGTGCAGAAAACTAATAACCCACCTCCAGCCCCTAATAACCCACCTCCAGCCCCTCCCGAGGGGAGGGGAGTTTGGTTAGTTTTATTACTACTATTATTACTATTCATTGTTCTCTTACTTTATTATTCCCCTCCCCTCGGGAGGGGTTAGGGGTGGGTTATTTACTTTATTCTTTCAAATCCCTCGCCGAACACACCGATGACGGCACTCTGCGAGACGAAGGCTTGTGGATCTATCTGTTTGATGATGCGGAAAATAAGATTGCTCTCGCTCTTCTTGGCCAGGATACAGAGCACCTTTCGGTCGCGTCCTGTGTACCAGCCGTGGCCGTCGAGAATGGTCACGCCGTGGTCGAGATTGGTGCCGATGGCATTGGCTATCTCCTGCCATTTGTTGGAGAAGATCATGAACTGAACGGACTGTCGCTGACGGTTCATGAGCAGGTCGAGCATGTAGTTCTCGATGGCCATCGAACAGAGGCCGAACACCACCATGTGGGCGCGTTCGAGCATGGTGCCAAACTGCGGAATGAGCAGACAGCTGCCAATGATGATGAAGTCGAGCATCGCCAGGACAGTGCCCAGCGACACGTTGTGGAACTTATTGACCGAGGCGGCAATGATGTCGGTGCCACCCGTTGAGCCGTTGTTCAGGAACACGATAGCCAGGGCTGCGCCGGTCATGGTACAGCCCAGTATGAGCGACATGAAGTTCTGTCCCTCGCCCAGTATCTTCACGAACTCCCCCGCCTCGTTGCGTGGCAGCAAGGTCTGGAACAGACCCAGGAGGAAGGAGAGCATGAAGATGGCAAAGATGGTCTTTGACAGGAACTTCCAGCCCAGGATGTGCAGTCCCACCGCCAGCAGCACGATGTTGATGAGCAGATAGGTATATTCAATCTGGAACCCCGTGGCATAGAATACGATAGCCGAGATACCCGTCACACCGCCCGTCACAATCTCGTAGGGCATGAGGAAGACGGTGAAACCAAATGAATACAGAAGAAGTCCAAGGGTTATGAACACATAATCCTGGACTTCTTTCAAAATGAGCTTATGATTGACTGTCATCATTTCACCACCACGTTCACCATGCGCTTAGGCACGATAATCACTTTCATGATTTGCTTGCCCTCCACATATTTGGCGGTGCGCTCGTCGGCGCGGATGGCTGCCTCGATGGTAGCATTGTCGGCATCGGCAGGGAACTGCACCTCGAAGCGGGTCTTGCCGTTGAAGGCCACACCCATCTTCACGGTGTTCTCCACCAGGTACTGCTCGTCCCACTCAGGCCACTGGGCATCGCATACGGAACCTTCTCCACCCAGCATCTGCCACAGCTCCTCGGCAATATGGGGAGCGAAGGGCGCAATGAGCACCACGAGGGTCTTCATCACCTCCGGGTCCTGGCACTTGAGCTGAGACAGCTCGTTGGTGGCAATCATAAAGGCCGAGATGGCGGTGTTGTAGCTGAAGGCCTCGATGTCCTGGGATACCTTCTTGATGAGTTTGTGGAGAGATTTGAGAGAGCTCTGAGAACTCTGAGAGCTCGGAGAACTCTGAGCACTCTGAGAACTCTGAGAGCAGAGGTTCCAGAACTTGCGCAGGAAGCGGTGGCAGCCGTCTATGCCAGCTACGTCCCAAGGCTTCGACTGCTCAATGGGACCGAGGAACATCTCGTAGAGGCGCAGCGTGTCGGCACCGTACTTCTCGCAGATGTCGTCGGGATTCACCACGTTGTACTTCGACTTCGACATCTTCTCGATGGCTTGGTAAACGATGTACTTGCCCTCGGCATTGGTGATGAACTCAGCCTCCTGGAAATCAGGCATCCACTGACGAATCTTCTCAATGTTGAGCTCCTTGCCTTCGACGGTGCTGATGTCGGTGTAGATGGGGTCGGCCTCCTGACCGTTGTAGAAGTAACGGTTCTTCTTAGCCTCGTTGTCGTACTGCACGTCGAGCAGGTCGAAGCTGACGTAGCGGTTGGTGCCGCTAAGACGGAACACGAAACTGGACCATCCCTGTATCATGCCTTGATTGATGAGCTTGCGGAACGGCTCGTCCTCGCAGGTATAGCCTGAGTCATAGAGGAACTTATCCCAGAAACGTGAGTAGATGAGGTGACCGGTGGCATGCTCAGAGCCGCCCACGTAGAGATCGACCTGTCGCCAGTACTCGTTCTTGTCCTTGTCGGTGAGGGCCTTGTCGTTGTGGGGGTCCATGTAGCGCAGGTAGTAAGCCGACGAGCCGGCAAAGCCAGGCATGGTGTTCAGTTCGAGGGGGAACACACTCTTATTGTCGATGAGGGAAACATCGACCACAGTGTCGGTCTTGGTGTCCCAGGCCCAGTGCTGCGCATGACCGAGAGGCGGTTCGCCCGTAGCCGTGGGCTTGTAGTCGTCAATCTCAGGCAGCTCTAAAGGCAGACACTCCTTTGGAATCATGTAGGGCATGTCGTCCTTGTAATAGACGGGGAACGGCTCGCCCCAGTAGCGCTGACGCGAGAAGATGGCATCGCGCAAGCGGTAGTTCACCTTCACGCGGCCAATGCCGGTCTCAGTGACATACTTCTTCGTGGCAGCAATGGCTTCCTTCA
>JAEEPT010000219.1 GCA_016284895.1 Prevotella sp.
CTCGACTACTTCATGCAGCGTGACATCTTTGGCGACGATCCGCTAACTGAGGGTGTTGTTGAACCCATGCATCCGGCTGAGTTTGCCCTCATCATCAACAACAAAGGCTATGGTGATGCCAAGAATGTGCGCATGCTGACCCATCAGCCTGAGATCATAGACAACGAGAAGGGACTGCTCATCAACTTTGCTATCGTGGGTTCGCAGACAAACGGACAGCCAGCCAGCATGACGCTGAGTAAAGACTTTGCCAATGACTTCGGTACTATACCTTCACAGAGTCAGGCCTATGCTCAGTGGTGGCTGCATAGTACGCTGCTCGGTCACTTCACCGACTACGATGTGCAGGTGAACCACCTGACGAGCTATGGCAATCCCGATTTGTCGCTTGTTGACACAGCTCGCATTCATGAGCTCATTCATGGCTTCACCGTCAGCTCTCAGAGTGAGCCGCCGCTACGTGGCTTCCTTGTCAACGAGTTACCCGATGCCTACGACCAGCCCGACAGCTTGTTCTTCACCAATGCTACGCAGAGCAGTGTGCGAATGGCCGATAACGCTTCGGTGGAACGATTGAATGATACGGAGTATATGCTTGTCATCACCCCGTCGGTCGAGGGGTGGAACTACGGCTCATTGAGCGACCCCACAAATGGTAGGCAGCTGCTGACCTCTATCGTTCGTCAGAGCGATGGCAAGGAACTCAGCGTTGACAATATGTGGCAGACCGACCGCACCCTGCGCGACGGCGAAGACTGGTTGTACGAGAAGCGACTGCACTTTATCGTGGAGATGGGTTCACAGCAAGAGTCTTATCGACTTGTCTTCACTGAAGATCCTGACGCAGGTGTGCTGGTGCTCAACGAGAACGATATGATACATCCCACTGAGTCTCATCAGGGCGATGTGAGACTGGTGCGCTCTCTGAAGCGCGATAAGTGGAATACGCTCTGTCTGCCGTTCAGTATGACCGATGAGGAAGTGCGTGATGTTTGGGGAGACAATGCTTACGTGGCCAGCTTCAACAAGACCGAGGTGGACAACAATGGCGATGCCGTGCTGGGCTTCCTCATTCACAACAATGGCATACAAGCCAACGTGCCTTGTCTCATTAAACCGTCGGTTGACACGCTCAACATCCTTCTGCACAATCGTGAAGTGGTGTGGGAAGATAATCCCTCTGTCACCATAGGCGACATGGCGTTTAAAGGCAACTACGAAGCAGGTACTCAAGTGCCTGTGGGCGACTATTACATCAGCGAAGCGCAGTTCTATCGCTCACAGGGCTATAGCACCATGCAGGCTTATCGTGGATGGTTCCACGACACATCGGTAATGAGTGGTTCAAGAAGACTGAAGATGGCATTCGATGACGGTAATAAGCCCACGGTCATCCTGTGGCCTGAAGACAGCAAGAAGCCAGTCGTGACACCCCGCTACGACATTCGTGGCATAGAGCATACTGACCGGCCTCGTGGAATATATATTGAGGAAGGACGAAAACACGTGAAGAGCGCTACTTCTTCAAATTGATCTGGAACGCTGTAATGAACAACTCTCCCATTTCGATTATCTGGAACAGATTGCGGTGGGAGAGTTGTTGCTGTATAAAACTGCTTTTATATGATTGTCTATCGGTTGAGAAGAATCTTTCCGTTCTTGATATAGACTGAGCGGAGCGATGAGGGCAACTGTTGCGTGCGGATGCGCCCTTGCAGGTCGAACACGGCACTGTTGCGATCGGTCGCTTGTTGTATGCTGACCGTTCTGATGGCATTGGTCTCTCCAGTGAAGTAGATGGCGAAATAGCCTAACATGGCGTCGTTATACCTTTCGGTGAGGAGGAAGAGGTATCGGCCTACCTTCTTCGGTGTGAAGTTGAAGTTCACATTAGCGCTCTCGCCCGTTCTGAAATAGCCCGCAGACGACACATTCGGCTCTCTCTCATAGTTGTTGGCTTCGGGCTTGCTGTTTATGATGTTGCTGTAGGCTGTCTCCATTTCGTCTTCTCCGATGTAGTAGGGCATCAGGTCAAGCTGGCCCTGATACTCGTTGCCTTTATTCTGAATGGTGAGGCTGATGTCGTTGGCCTTCATAGCCTTGTAATTGCCGCGCGACACGTTGCAGGCGGTAATACTGAGCTGAGGCGTGGGCTGCAACTGCAGGCTCACCT
Organism: Prevotella sp.; assembly: GCA_016284895.1. Taxonomy (GTDB): domain Bacteria; phylum Bacteroidota; class Bacteroidia; order Bacteroidales; family Bacteroidaceae; genus Prevotella. The sequence continues at coordinate 2,174 of JAEEPT010000219.1, forward strand.
CACCGTTCTTGATCGTACATATTATGCTCATCCTGGGGCATACATATTGCCATTCGCTGCCTTCCACATTAGTGCAGCGTGCCAGGAGATATAAAGTGAGTTCACAATCGGGAATAGTAATCTTCTTGGCTATGCTCACCGTGAAATCATAATTATTTCCACTTTCTACCTTGAATGGTGTTACGCCCGCGTGGGTAGCCCTCTCCATGTTGCCTTTCTCATTCTTGTGGAACATGTCACATTCGAAATAAGCCTCAGGATATATCATGTTGCGGTAGGCTATTTTAGTGGTGACAAAATAGCTGTCGGCATCCGTTGAATGGATGATGAAGTTTGAATTGGGTATCAACTTGGGCAGATCGTTGGCAGCGGTGGTGCCTTCTGTTGGAGGCTGAATGCCAACAATCATTCTTTGGTTCATGCAGTAGCCTGTGCCGATGGCATTAGTCTGGTTGGAGAAACTGTAGGGATTGAGCACGGAGAGAGCGAAATAGTTGTCGCAGTAGCCTCCCCATCCCCAGTTGATGTGGAACAGTCCGTTGCCGTCGTAGCCGTCGCAAACGAAGGCATGACCGCCATCGTTGGCCGAGCCTGCTAAGACCACAGGACGATTGGCTGCCAGTTCGTTGTAGCAGAGTGTCTCCCACTCGCTTATGCTATAGTTTGGGCGATACACGCACTCCACTCCCTTGTCGTAGTTGAAATAGTGGAACAGGGCTTGGGCTACATAATCACCATGTGAGTTCGAAGAATTAGGACTATACGACATTTTGGTGGCCTGTCCGCAGTAGCGCATCAGTGTCGATACAGCCTTCTTCTGCTGGTCGGTGAGGCCAGGCAGGGGCACGTCGTTGCCGTTTGCGTCAGTGACGCAGTACTTCTCCAGCATGTTGTTCCAGTCGAAGGTCACTTCGGGCAGAGCATCGGAATGGTAGTCCTCAACCACGCCGTTGGCCAGATTGGTCACCACATAGTCGTAGGCCGGAATAGGTGAGGTGGTAGCGGCAGGATAGCGATGGTAGTACATGACCATTGCCATAGCGGTGGCCACGCATCCCGTCAGACACTGCTTGCCTTTATATTTCTCCACCGCTCCGTTATAGACGGGGCAGTCCTGATTATAGACAGGCAACTGGTCCCATGTGGTCTTCACGAGTGGTGCGATGGCTGCACGCTGTTCATTTTGATTCAGAGGGTTGATGATCACGGCATTGCCCAGTTCGGCAATCGCCTCTTCATATCCTTTCAGCCACCAGCGCATGTTCTCTGGCATGTTGTCGGCATCGATGGTGCCGCTGTCGCTGTAGCCCAGCACGGGCAGTGCACGCTCGTCACCGCTGGCAATCACGAATCCGCCGCCGTCCAGGTTGAAGGCATAGATGTGCTGTACGTCCAGTCGGGCCTCCTTCCATTGTGCCTTGCGGCTCATGGCGTGGCGTGGGCTACTGGCAGCCGATGACTGTTTCAGATACGAGAAGGCGCGGTTCTTTGCTTGTTCTTGGCTGATGGGCTGCGCCTTGGCGGTCAGTGCAATGATCGCCAGGAGTGAAAATACTAAGATTTTCTTCATCATATTGTTATTCTTGCGTTTAAGTTTGCTTTTCTATTTCCTCACCACTACGGCAGTGGGATATTGCGATGGGTCGAACTTGAACACCTTGTCATCTACCCCGATCTTGATTTTCTTCACCGTCATGCGCACAGTGGCGCCACTTTCCTTGAACGACATCTCGTAGAAGTAGTAGGTCTCTTTGTTGACTTTGATGGTGATTTTCTTTGGCGAGTCCTTGCTGATGGGCTCAGAGAAGGTAATCTCATAGTTGGCACCCTTCAGTTTCATCGTAGCCTTCTTGTAGTCCTTGTCCATGTCAAAGTTGATGTCGTTGTCGCTCTTCGATTTCTGGTTGGTTGCGGTGATGATGAGCGAGTCCTTGCCATTCTTCTTTTCAGAAGGCTTGAACTCCCATTCCTGAGTGCCGTCGAAGCCAGACTCCTGCTTCACCTCCTTCCCCAGTACCTTCATGGTTGTAATCTCCTTGTTTTTGTCTCCTTTCTGGTAGCATTTCACCGTTCCGTTCATTGAGAACACCAAGTATTTCATGTGAATGTCCATGTCCATCTCCAGGCCTTTGGGATTTTTCATTTTCTCATCACATTTTTTCATCACTTCTATCACTTCTGAAGGTATCTGTGCCTGCATGCCGATAGCAGTCATGAGCAACATCAGCAGCATGATTGTTTTCATTTTCTTCATAGCAGTTACTGCTTTTTTTCGTGAAGTTTTGCTATTCCTTGGGTGAAAACACGAGCATCCAGCGGTAGAGGTTGCAGCCGATGAAGTTGCCCACCACCTCGCTCAGATAGACCACGAGCACATTCCACTGAAGCAGTTGCTCTGAGGGCGACACCAGAAAGTAGAAGGCATCGGCAATGCTGTGGGCGAAGCCGCAGAGAATGAACACCGGCACACCGAGCAGCATGGGCAGCACCTTACCTTTGCGGGCAAACTCTACGGCGGTGGTCATGATGAAGCCGCACCCCACGGCCAGCAGTCCGCAGGCCAGTGGTCCCTTGGCCAGTCGTCCGGCCAGGATTTTCGAAGCCGGCTCAATGCAGTCGGGCTGCGCATAGGCTATCATCCAGGCTGAGAGCAGACAGCCCACGATGTTGCCCAGCAGCACCACGGTGAGCATGCTCCAGTCGCCCTGTCGGCGAATGAATCCGGCTGTACCCGTATAGAGCTTCAGTCCGTAATAGACCACGGTGGTCAGTCCGAAGGCGAAGAGTGCAGCACCTGCCACACCGCCTACACGCAGGTTGACCACACAGCCGATGGAAATGCAGATGCCTGCCAGCATGGCCAGTGGCAGGACAGTTCTGAGAAGATTCTGTTGGTTCATATCTTTTTTTGTTATCGGAATATTCTGAAAAGAGGTTGCAAAGTTAAGAAGATATTGCGAGAAAAATGAATCCTTGTCATCGTTTTTCACGGTTTAGGCTATTTCACAACACCATTTAGGCAAGATGGTGAAGTGATTTAGGTTAAATCATTACACGATATAGCCTAAATCATTACACGAAATAACCTAAATCGCATCGTGATATAGCCTAAACTGCATCGTGATTTAGGCGCAGTGGTATGGAGATAGAAAAGCGGCCACGAATTCGTTTTATTCGTCAAATTCGTGGTCGCTCAGAATATTCGCTTACTTCGCGTTGATTTCGCGTAGCAGACGGTCGGCATGTCCCCAGCGGTCCATCATGAAGAGCACGTAGCGAATGTCAACGCCGATGCAACGGGCGAGCTTCGAGTCGAAGAAGATGTCGCTGGAGAGCGAGTCCCAGTTGCCGTCGAAGGCCAGTCCGATGAGGCGGTTCTGTCCGTCGAACATGGGCGAGCCGCTGTTGCCACCCGTGATGTCGTTGGTGGTGAGGAAGCAGAGCTGCATGTCGCCCGTCTTCGGGTCGGCGTAGGGCGCATAGCTCTTGGCGCTGAACAGCTCCTTCATCACCGGCTCCAC
>JAEEPT010000016.1 GCA_016284895.1 Prevotella sp.
GAGGTGAAGCTCGACTCACTGTTGCCCACCTTCAACTACCAGATAGACCTGGGCACAGACTATGCTGACTCTACTTATGAAGTGAGCATCGTCTATCCCGAATTCATAGATATGACTCCCACCGACATAGCCCGCTACAAGCGCATCAGTGGTGCACCCCTGCCCGAGATGCCTGCGGTGGAACAGAACCTGACGGTGGCCCGTAAGCGCGGAGCCATCGATGTGTCGTTCATGCCCCTCGTGATGCGTGAAGGCCGCTATCAGAAGTTGGTGAGCTTCATGCTGAAACTGGATGCACAGACCAAGGCTGTCGCACGCCGACCCAGGCGAGCCGCTGCTGCCGACCGCTATGCCACTAACTCAGTGCTGGCCAGCGGGCGATGGGTGAAAATCAGCATTCCCGAGACGGGCTTCTACTTGTTGAGCGACCAGTTCGTGACCAATGCCGGATTCAGCAACCCCGCAAAGGTGAAGGTCTATGGCTATGGAGGAGCTCTGCAGCCCGAAGCCCTCACCGACGAATACCTGCGTGCCACCGATGACCTGAAGGAGGTACCCACCTGCTACGTGGGAGGCCGAAGGCTGTTCCATGCCGTGGGACCCGTCAACTGGGAATCGGCCACCGACAAGCAGCGCACCCGCAATAACTACAGTCGCATGGCCTACTACTTCCTGACCGAGAGCGATGCCGCTCCGCAGCTGATCGACGAGCCTACGTTCCGCAGCACCTACTACCCACTTCCCAACGACTATCACTCACTGGTCGAGCCCGAGGAGTATTCATGGTATCATGGTGGGCGCAACCTCTACACCAAGAAACCCCTCAGCACTACTACCCCCATCTCCTATACCCTCGACTCGTCGAACCCCAATGCCACGCTCTCAGTCACCATGACCTACGACGGCTACTGCGCAGCCAGCGTGAACGTGAACGGACAGAGCGTGGGCAACATCGTGGTCAATGCCGAGACCACCGGCAAGGGGGTCAGCTATTTCGGCGAGAAAACCACCTACAGCAGCGTAGCTACCTACACATGGGACTTCCCTCTCAGCTCGCTCAACATAGGTCCGAACACCATCACACTGCAACAGACCTCCGGCATCACCGCTCACATGCGACTGGACCGGGTGACCCTCACCATGGAGCAGCCCAAGGGACTGCCCGACCTCGCAACAGCTCCCTTTGCCGAACCTACACTGGTGGGGCAGGTGGCCAACCAGAATCATCATGCCGACTCACCAGTGGATATGGTCATCATCCTGCCTACTTCGCAAAAGTTCCGCGCACAGGCTGAACGTCTCAAATCACTCCACGAAGCGAAAGACGGACTCTCAGTGCGCATACTCACTGCCGACGAGCTCTATAACGAGTTCTCGAGCGGCACACCTGATGCCAATGCCTATCGTCGCTACCTGAAGATGTTCTACGACCGTGCTTCAGATGAGAGCCAGATTCCCAAATACCTGCTGCTCTTCGGCGACGGAACTTGGGATAACCGAATGCTCGTCAGTGAGTTCAAATCAATGAATCCTGACGACTACCTGCTGTGTTATGAGAGTGAGAACTCGTTCAGCAATGTCTATTGCTACGTGAGTGACGACTACTTCTGCCTGCTCGACGACGGTGAGCGCATTGACAACCACTTGGGCAAGCCCGACGTGGCAGTGGGGCGCATCTCGGCTCGTACCGAGGCCGAGGCTACCATTGCCGTCGATAAGATTACCGACTATCGCAACAACGCCTACGCAGGAGCCTGGCAGAACATGCTCTGCTTTATGGGCGACGACGGCGACGACAACCAGCACATGGCTGCTGCCGACGAGGTGGCCAACATCATACACAACATAGACCACGCCTTCAACATCAAGAAGGTGTACTGGGATGCCTATACCCGAACCACCACAGCCACAGGCAACAGCTTTCCTGACGTGAGACGACTGCTCAGACAGCAGATGCGCGACGGAGCGCTGGTGATGAACTACAACGGTCACGGTTCGGCCTACTGTCTGTCGCACGAACAGGTCTTACAGCTGGCCGACTTCGGAGAGGCCACCTCACTGCGACTACCACTATGGGTGACTGCCTCCTGCGACATCATGCCCTTTGATACCCACATCGACAACATCGGCGAGAAGGCCTTGTTCAATCAGAAAGGTGGAGCCATCGCCTTCTTCGGAACCACCCGCACCGTGTTCATGGAACGCAACCTGGCCATCAACCGACTGTTCATGAAGCACCTCTTCACCCCGCAGGCCGATGGCAACTATGTCACTATGGCTGAGGCCGTGCGCAGAGCCAAGTGCGAACTGGTGGAAGGCGGTGCCGACCGTACTGTGAACAAGCTGAACTATAACTTCCTGGGCGACCCCGCACTGCGTCTGGCTATGCCAACGGCCAAGGCTGTCATCGACGAGATTAACGGACAAGCTGTGACTGCCGCCGAGCCGCTGCAGCTCAGTGCAGGCTCGCGCGTCACCGTCAAGGGACACATAGAAGGACAGACAGGGTTCAGCGGCGTGGCTACCATCATCGTGAGAGACGTGGAGGAGACCGTCACCTGCAAGCAGAACAGCACATCGAAAGCCATGACCTATACCGACCGGCCCAGCACCATCTATAGTGGCAGCGACAGCGTGAGGAGCGGCAACTTCGTGGTTTCTTTCGCCGTGCCACGCGACATCAGCTACAGCGATGACTGCGGACAGATCATGATCTATGCTATCAACAACGACAAATCGGTCATCTCGCACGGTGTGGAGGAGAACTTCGTCATGAACGGATCGGGCGAGATAGGGCTTGACGACACGGGCCCCAGCATCTACTGCTATCTGAACAGCCGTTCGTTTGAGAACGGTGGCACCGTGAACAGCACACCTTACTTCTATGCTGAGCTGAACGACCAGGACGGTATCCATGTGGCAGGAAGCGGAATAGGTCACGACCTGGAGCTCATCATCGACAATGACATGGGCAAGACCTATGTGCTGAACAGCTATTTCCAGTATAACTTCGGCGACTTCTGCAGCGGAACCGTGGGCTTTAGCATACCGGAACTGGAGGAAGGAAAGCACAAACTGTTGCTGCGTGCGTGGGACATACTGAACAACTCGTCGACAGCTGAACTCGAGTTCGTCGTCGACCCCAAACAGGAGCCTGAACTGCTCAACATCGTTTGCATCAGAAATCCAGCAAAGACCAATACACGTTTCCTCATCACCCATAACCGTAAGGGAAGTGAGCTCGACGTCACACTCGAGATATTCGACACTTCAGGACGCATCCTTTGGCGCAAAACAGAAAAAGGAGTGCCGGAAGACGAGACCTATGCCATCGACTGGGACCTGAACGTGAGCAGCGGCAATAGGCTCCACACCGGACTCTATCTCTACCGCGTGCTCGTCAGCTCGAACGGCAGCACAGAGGCATCGGCAGCCCAGAAACTGATTGTAGCAGGACAATAGAAGTGACGATGAGCTGTTACTTGCGCGTTAAATAAAAGGTAAACTTGTGGGCCAAAGGCAATAATTGAGGAACACATGCGTTTAAATAGGTGATGAATAAGAAGAAAAGTATTTTGCTCTTGGTCGTGGCCGCACTCTCGCTGCAAGCAGCGTGGGCCGAAGACTATAAGACAAACACGTTCAACCCAGTGGAGCATGCCGTCATTTCGCAGACCATAGCACCTGACGCACGCGCCGCAGGACTGGGCGATGTGGGATGCGCCACCGATCCCGATGTGAACTCACAGGCATGGAACCTGGCCAAGTATCCCTTCTGCATCAGTCGTGCAGGTGTGTCACTCAACTATACGCCGTGGCTGCGACAACTGGTCAGCGACATCGACTTGGCTTACGTAGCTGGCTACTACCGCATAGGCGACTATGGCGCACTTTCAGCCTCGCTCCGCTACTTCTCGCTCGGTGAGGTCTATACCGACATCAATGGTGAAGACGCGTCCATGACCGTCAAACCCTACGAAATGGCTGTTGACCTGGGCTACTCGCGCATGCTGAGCGAGTCATTCTCCATCGGCGCTGCCATTCGATGGATCTATAGCGACCTGCGATACGATTACTCAGAAGACTCGAAGCCAGCATCTGCCTTTGCTGCCGACTTGGGCATCTACTATAATAAGTATGTGATGCTGGGCAACCGCGAATGTCAGCTCGGACTCGGACTGCATGCCAGCAATATAGGTAGTAAGATATCATACTATGGCGACGAGGAGAGCCAGTTCCTGCCAGCCAACCTGCGTTTGGGAGCCTCGCTCATGGTGCCTATCAACGAGTGGAACCGCTTCACCATTGCTGCCGATGCCAACAAGCTCATGGTGCCCACAGTGCCAGTGCAAGGGGTCGATGAGAACAACAGCGACTATCAGGACCGAGTGCGACGTCAGTATAGCGACGTATCGAGCATCAATGGCATCTTCAAGAGCTTCAGCGATGCACCGGGAGGATTCAAGGAGGAACTGCAGGAGATACAGTGGAGCGTAGGTGCAGAATACGTTTATAACGATAAGTTCACCATTCGCGCCGGCTACCATCATGAGGCTGAGGCGAAAGGCAACCGTAAGTATTTCACCGTAGGTGGTGGCTTCCGCATGAGTGTGTTCTCGCTCGACGTGGGTTACGTCATCTCTACTGCACAGAACAACCCGCTCGACCGCACCCTTCGTTTCACTCTCGCCTTCGATATGGACGGCATACGCGACCTCTTCAGAAGGTAATCCCAACAACTACAACCCACCCCCTACCCCTCCCCAGGGGAGGGGAGATTGGATAGAGATAGAGAAATAATAAGACTTTAAGATATATCGGCTTATGAATTATAGATACGAAACGACTGATGCTTCTACTTATCAGTTATTGTTGGAGAAAGCTCGTGAAATGAGGAAAAGTCCTACAGAAGCAGAGTCTGTTTTGTGGAACTATCTTTCAGGAAACCAAATGGGGGTTCATTTTCGGAGACAGCATCCTGTATTTGGTTATATACCCGACTTTGTTTCATTGAAGGAACAAATCATCATAGAGATTGATGGGGGGTATCATCTTGAAGAAGAACAAAAAGAGAAAGATGCCGAACGAACGGAATATCTTAATCAGATAGGCTATACGGTCATTCGCTTCACGAATGAAGAAGTTCTATGCGATATAGACAACGTTCTGGAAGAAATCGCCAATGCTATCTATGACAACACCAATACTATTCATGCCAGCGCCACTGCCATTCATAGCGCCCCCAACAATCACTCAAACTCCATAGCCCCTATTAATAATAGGTCTATATCATCTCCCCTCCCCTGGGGAGGGGTAGGGGGTGGGTTCTGCTTCCGTGTTGGCTTCGGCTTCGATGTCCACCAGTTGGTGGAAGGACGCCCCCTTTGGATGGGCGGCATCCGTTTAGAACATAGTAAGGGATTGCTGGGACACAGCGATGCCGATGTGCTTATCCATGCCATCTGCGATGCCCTCTTGGGTGCAGCCAACATGCGCGACATAGGCTATCACTTCCCCGACACTGCAGCTGAGACCGACGGTATGGACAGCAAGATCATCCTGAAGAAGACCATCGACCTGATAGCCACCAAGGGTTATCGTTTGGGCAACATTGATGCCACCATTTGTGCCGAGCGCCCAAAGATGAATCCGCATATTCCCGAAATGAAAGCCTGCATGGCCGCCATCATCGGCTGTGACGAGGACGACATCTCCATCAAGGCCACCACCACCGAGCGCCTTGGCTTCACCGGTCGCGAAGAAGGCATATCTGCCTACGCTACCTTGCTCATCCTTCGCTAATTCAGAAGGAATCCTCTGTAGAGTTTTCACCATCAAGGTCTTCTCGATCACCAGACCAACGCATCTGTAATAGAAGTGAGGCGATTCGTTTCATAGGTGCTCATTTTACATTAAAAATCTTAATGCCCGACAGCTACGAAACCCTTCAGTTTCAATTATTTTTCTTGTTTTAGTAAGTTCATAAGTCTGTCGTTCTACTGCTTGAGACTTTTGACGTACTCCCACAGTTTCCGATAAAAGGGATGGCGGCAGAGGGTGGAGCGGTCGCCCAGGATGATGAGCTTCATGCGGGCTCGGGTGATGGCTACGTTCATGCGGCGAAGGTCGCGCAGGAAGCCAATCTGTCCTTCGTCGTTGCTGCGCACGAGCGAGATGACGATGATGTCGCGCTCCTGCCCCTGAAAGCCATCGACAGTGTTGACGGTGATGAGGCTGCGGAAGGGCTTGAAGAACTCGTTCTTCTTGACGAGACGGCGCAGCAACTGCACTTGGGCGCGATAGGGCGATATGATGCCCACATCGAGCCGTTCGCTCAGGATGCGCTCCTTTCCTATGATTTCGAAGTAAGCACGAAGGGAGAGAAGGGTGAGTTCAGCCTCGGAGGTATTGGAATAACCATATAACCCACCCCCTGCCCTTAACCCACCCCCTTCCCCTCCCCAGGGGAGGGGAGATTGGTTAGATTCGACTTCCTGAGTCCATACAGACTCCCCTCCCCTGGGGAGGGGCAGGGGGTGGGTTTTGGTGTCAATCCACATCATTGGACGGTCGAGGTCAAGGATGCTGCGGTACTTGACACTGGGGTCCGACTCCACCATGTTGTGATAGAACCAGTCTGAGGAGAAGCGCATGATTTCCTCGTTCATGCGATACTGCACGGTGAGCAACGTGACCACCTCGGGCCGTTGCTCGGCAATGCGCTCCATGAGCGTCTTGCCCAGTCCGCCCTTCAGTGCTTCGTAGCTCTTCACGGTGGGCGGCAGCTGACAATGGTCGCCAGCGAGTATCACGCGATTGACCCGACGGATGGGAATCCAACAGGCGGCTTCTAAGGCTTGTGCGGCCTCGTCGATGAACAGCGTGCCGAACTTCATGCCATCGAGCAGCCTGTTGCCGCTTCCCACGAGTGTGCAAGCGATGACACGTGCCTCACCGAAGAGTTGCTGGTTGATGCCTATCTCAAGGGCTGTGGCGCGGTCTTTGAGTCGTTCCAACTTCTGATGGAAGTTCTTGTCGCCACGCTTTCGGTGGGCGCGTAGTTCGCGAATGGCCTTGCGGATAGACCACAGCTGCGGATAGTCGGGATGAGCCTCGAAGCGGCGCTCGTAGGTAAAGGAGAGCATCTTGTCGTCAACGCGCACGGGATTGCCGATGCGGAGCACGTTGACCCCACGATCGACCAGCTTTTCTGAGATCCAGTCCACCGCCATATTGCTCTGTGCGCACACCAGCACCTGACTTTCGCGGTGCAGTGTCTCGTAGATGGCCTCGACGAGCGTGGTGGTCTTGCCCGTGCCGGGAGGACCGTGCACGATGGCTACGTCCTTGGCCCTGAGCACCTCGTTGACGGCATGCTCCTGTGTGTGGTTCAGATAGGGGAAGTGCAGGTCGGCAAACGAGAACGTCTCGGCCCTCATGCCGCCCTTGCCTTGGTGTGGCGTAGGGGTATAGAAGAGGTCGCGCAAATAGCCCAGTCGGCCTTTGGCACGTATGGTGCGTTCGAGAGCGTCGAACATCATACGATAGCTGGTCTCATCGAAGGAGAGCTGAATGCCGAGGCCTTCGTGGGGGAGGGAACCGACGGGGAAGCCGTCGGGAACGGTGACCACCATGCGGTCGTTATCGACGAAGGAACACAATCCACCAAACCCACCCCCTTCCCCTCCCCAGGGGAGGGGTGATGATATAGACTTGCTTGATGCGTCTTCTTTTGGAAGATGGTAATCAGACTCCCCTCCCCTGGGGAGGGGCAGGGGGTGGGTTTTGGTTTGAAAGAAGCTGACGGGCTTTCCGAACTCGAAGTTATGGTCTATCTCGTCATTGGACTGTGTGCGGAAGACTTCCACGCAGAGTTGGTTGAGCGAGTTATAGAAAGTGCGGCCAATGCGGATGGGCCACCAGGCATCGCCACGCTGGATGCGGCGCTCCATGCCGATGGCATCGACCTTCTGTGCGAAGGCCTTCTTCTCTTCTTCATACTCCATCTGGAGAAGAAGCTGCTGGCGCTGAAGTTCAAGAATGGGTGAGATGGTAGGCACGGGGAGATGGGGAGAGTTGTTATAATTCTACTCCATTTCTTGGGTGAGGATGGACTCCAGTTCCTCTGCTGACAGACGCAGGCGGAACACGCCATTGCTGGCTACTGAGATGCTGCCTGTCTCTTCCGATACGATGATGGATAGGGCATCGCTCTCCTGTGAGATGCCCAGTGCGGCTCTGTGGCGCAGTCCCAAGTCTTTCGGAATGTCGTAGTCGTGGCTTACGGGCAGTATGCATCCTGCAGCCAGGATGCGTCGTTTGGCTATGATCATGGCTCCGTCGTGGAGTGGTGAGTTCTTGAAGAAGATGTTCTCAATGAGTCGCTGGTTGATGTCGGCATTGATGACCTCGCCCGAGGCCACGATGTCGGAGAGTGAAGAGTGCCGTTCTATAACGATGAGTGCTCCCACCTTGCCTTTCGACATTGACAAGCAAGCCATGACGAGGGGCATGATGGCGCGTTTGCGGTCGTTCTGTTCGCGTTTTTTGGAGCCTTTGGGTGAGAAGAATCGCATGAACACCTGAGCGCGTTCATGTGCACCGAGGTCGAAGAGGAACTTGCGTATGTCGTTCTGGAAGATAACGATGAGTGCGATGACACCCACCGACACCAGCTTGTCGAGGATGGTGCCCAGCAGACGCATCTCCAGAATCTGCGACACGAAGAACCATACGGCAATGAAGATGAGTATGCCCACGAAGGCATTGAGGGAGCGCGACTCCCGCATGAGGCGGAAGATGTAGTAGACCATGAGCGCTACCCACAGGATGTCGAAGAAGTCTTTTAGTCCGAATTCGAGGAACATGAGGAGAACTGAGAGGTGAGTGGTGAGAGATGAGAAGTAATAGCGATGCAGTCGGCAGCGGCTTTCACATCGTGTACGCGCAAGATGGAGGCTCCCTTCATGAGAGCTATGGTGTTCAGCGTGATGGTGCCGTTGAGTGCCTCGTCGGGTGTGCAGTCGAGGGTCTTGTAAATCATGGATTTGCGCGAGATACCTACCAGCAGCGGCAGGTCGAGCACGTGCAGTTTCTCCAGTTCGTTCATCAGTGCGAAGTTTTGTTCAAGTGTCTTTCCGAAGCCGAACCCAGGGTCAATGATGATGTCATTCTGCCCCAGGTCGCGCAGCTGTTGCACCTTGTCGGCGCAGGTGAGCAGGGTGCTGCGCAGGTCGGGCTGCACCGAGGTCAGGATATATGGTTTGGCCAGTCGGGCTGCCATGCGGAACATGGCTTCGCTGCCCTCGCTCACGTCGTTGATGATGTCGGCACCGAACTCTTCGACGGCCATTCGGGCCACGTCGGGACGGAAGGTGTCCACGGAGAGGGAGAGAGGGGAGTGCTCTGAGAACTCTGAGAACTCTGAGCTCTCCGAGAACTCTGAGCTCTCTGAGATCTCCGAGAGCTCCGCTGTCACTATCGGCAGCGCCATTCTCAGGCGGTCCATCTCTTCCTGTTCGCTAACGGGCTGGGAGTCGGGCCGCGTTGAGCAGGCTCCGATGTCGATGATGGTGCCGCCCTCTGCCACGATTTGCCTCACGCGTTGGGCAATGGCGTGCTCGGTCTGCGTGCGACTGCCTGCAAAGAAAGAGTCGGGCGTCACGTTCAGAATGCCCATCACTCGGGGTGGGTCGAAGGTGAGCAGGTGTCCTTTCACATTAAGGGTGTAGGGTGCGGTCATCATCTTTTTTTGAAAATATTATTTCAGTCGTTTGTTGATTTCGTCGCTCAGTTTCTTTGGGTCGTTGACACGTTGCAGCACCTTTCCCTGTCGGTCGGCTATGATGGCCAATGGCAGGTTGTTCAGTCCCATCTTGCGGGCCAGTTCGCTCTGCCACATCTTGCCATTGCAGATGAAGGGGCACTCGATGGTGTCGCGCCGGATCATGATAGTGCTCTCACGTTTAGTGGCATCAATGCTGATGGCCATGAGTGCTACGCTGTCTTTATGTTCGCGCTGCAGTTGCTGTGCGCGGTGCAGCAGATCAATGCTTTCGTTGTTCCATACAGCCACGAGGCACACGATGTTGAGTTCTTTCCGCAGGTCTTTGTTGGTGCGCAGCTTGCCCTTGGAGTCGAGCACGGCAAAGTGGGGCAGTCGGGAGCCGATGTGCCCTTTGCACAACTCTTGCAGCTGTTTGTGGAGCAAGGCCACCGACACATTGGCTGGCTGTGCTTTGTGCATGCTGGCGCAAAGGCGCAGGGCCTTTTTATAGTCGGGCTCTACCGACTGTATGAAGTGGGTCTGCAGCAAGTACAGGCTGACGAGTGACGTGGGATGTTCGGTGATGAACGCTTCGGCAGCCTTGTCGGCCTCGGGGGGTGTCAGTTTATTGTTCTCCAGGCGCAGAGTGGTCATATCGTCGTTCTCTTCCGATCCCGTCACCTTTGTTTCCCTTAGGTGCGATGCATCGCCCTTGAGCATCACGCTGATGCCTCCGTGAGCGAAGACGGGCAGCGTGGAGTAATTGGGGAACATGATGGTGAGCACCGTGGTGTCGGTCATCACGCGCTCATACTTGAATCGTCCTCGCTGCACGTGGATGGTGTCCTTGGTTCCTTTCTGGGAGTCAAAGACGTAGAGCTCGACTTGGTTCATGTTGCGGAAGTTGCCCTCCATGACAAATCGGGTTTCGTCCGAGCTGCAGGAGGGCAAAATGAACAGGCAGAGCACTGCCATGATGAGTATGTTACGGTATTTACTGACCGGCATGTATGGCTTTTCTGGGTTTGAAAAGAGAGAGGAGGAGGGGAGGAAAAGCTCCCCTCGCCCGTTATTTCATGAGTTCCAGGTCCTTGTTGGCATAGCTGCGCAGCGATGGGTCGAGCTTGAGAGCCTTCTCCAGTGCGTTGGCTGCATCGCTCTTGTTGCCGATGCGCGATGCCACGATGGCCTGCAGGTAAGCTGTGGTGCCGTCGGGATTGGCCACACCTTTCAGGGTGTTGGCGGCAGCAGCGTAGTCCTTGTTCAAGAGCTGAGCCAGTGCGGCTGAGTTGGTCTTCAGGCTGCCAAAGTCCTGCTGAGCTTGTGCATACTTGCCCTGAGCCAAGTGCAGGTTGCCGATGATCTCGTTCACACCGTTGGCTGATGATCCGCGTGCAATGTAGTTCTCAGCCTCTGAGAGGTTGCCTGCCTGCAGAGCCAGCAGACCCAGGTTGGCGTTAGCCTCGGCCACCTTGTTGTCCTTGCCCAGTGCGCGCTGCAGCCACTCCTTTGCTTTAGCATAGTCGCCCTGTGCGTAGGCGATGGTGGCCAGGTTGTTGTAGGCGCGTGCATCGTTGGGATAGAGATCCACTGCCTTCTGATAGGCATTGGCAGCACCGTTGAGGTCGTTGTCGTAGAGGGTGGCTCCGTAGAGCAGTTCCTCGACGCTGAGCTTTGAGGGATCTTCCTTGATCTGGGCCAGAATCTGCTCGTCGTCGCGACCAATGAGCTCATAGTTGGCAATCATGCGTGCGCGGCGCAACTGAGGCAGAATGCCGTCGGCCAGTTCGCGGAAAGCCGACGAGATGGCCTTGATTTGCTGTTCGCGCTCCTCGGGATCCTTATACATGGAGAGCACGCGCAGAATCACGTCCTTGTCCTGAATATCGCTGGCAGCCACCAGTTCCTGGAAGCCTTCCCAGTCCTCAGCGGTGTACTTCGTATCGATGGGAGCATCGGCATTGGCGTTCTTCATCTGCTTCTGCACGTAGTCGCCTGTCACCTTCTCGCGCTGTCCTGCCAGTTTCTCGTTCAGTTGGTAGCCACCATCGGGCGATGCGTAGGCCGATACCTCAACGCCGTTGAGCACCTTGCCCTCCTGGTCTTTTGCTATTTCAGCCAGCAGGCGCACAAACTCCTGCACGCTGTTGTTCTGCAGCTCGCTCTTGCGCAACTGAGCCTGTCCGATGAGGAACTTCACGTTGGCCTCCTGCTTCTGTTCGATGACGCGCTGGAAGGCATCCTGAGCAATGGCACCCTGGGTAGAGGTGAGGGTGCGCTTGTAGAGCTCGCTGGTGGCAATCACGCCCGTGGCCACCTTTACTGCAGGCACGTTGACGCTCTTGTTGCCTATTTTGGCGTCGAAGGTGAGGTAGAGGTCGCTCTGCTGCATCTCGGGCTGATAGGGGAAGCTGGTCTTCATGGTGTAGCGTCCACCCATGCGGTAGGAGATGGTCTGGTCGTTGCCCTGCACCTTCTCGCCCTGGAATGTGGCACTGGTTCCACGTACTTTCTGACCGTCGAAGCGCAGCTCAGGAATCACGGTGACCACTGCTTTCTTGTTCATGTACTTTTCAGGGAACATGCCGTTGATGGTAGCAGGCACCTCACCGGCTTGTGTCTCCAGCGGATTGGGTGTCACGTTGAAATTGTCGGATGAGAGCTGACCCAGCTTACCCGAGCATCCTGTCAGTAGCACTGCGGCAGCCGACAGCATAAAAAATTGCTTCTTGTTCATGATGTTATTGAATATGTAATACATTTTTTTCTGTCTATCTTCATGCAAAGATAATGATTTAATCCCTATACATCATGAAAAGCTGCTCTTTTTTTGTTTTTATTAAGTAATAATTTAAAAGTAACATGGGTCGATTGATAGTCACAGACCCCATTTATGGGAGGGGAGTGGCTACTGCCTTGCCGTTTAGCCTAAATCACGAAATGATATAGCCTAAATCACAACACGATTTAGCCTAAATCGTTTGACGATCTAACCTAAATCGCGTTGTGAAATAACCTAAAACTCAGTGTGAAATAGCCTAAATCTCAGATTGTGTGTTTTGGGGCTCTGTCAGAAGAGCCATTTTTTCAGCAACGGACTACAGGACTTGAGGACTTTTTTTGCACTCGATGCCTAAAAGTCTATTTAGTCCTGTAGTCCGTTTGGATCTGTAGTCTGCTGCAAGAAAACTATTTGAATGGCAGATACCAGTTCTGCTCGTTCTTCAGTCGCTCCTCCAGTCCGGCTGCCTTGTAGCCCAGCTTCTTGGCCAGCCAGCGTGTGCCGAAGTCGGCACCGTAGAGTCCGGCGCGGTTCTTGTGCTGGGCCATGCGGGTGAGGTCGCCGAAGCGTGAGCCCTCGAAGGCCAGCTCGAGTGCCATCTCGTCGCAGATGAGATCCTCTACGGCATTGATGGTGTCGCGGAGTGTACCGGTGGGTGCGATGCCATAGACCGACTGCAATTCGGCAATCTTCTTGCTCACCTCGGTCTTCATCTGATAGGGTGAGAAGGTGCCGTTGGCGTGGTTGGTGCCTCGTGCGTGAATGCCACGGTTCATGGCATAGTTAGCTACATAGTCGTTGTGCAGGAACGGGAAGGTGCTCTGCAGCATTGATATTGTAGAGGGGCGCAAGTAAAGGGTGCTGTCGCTAACCCACTTGTCGTCAGACGGATCACCGGGAGTGCCATTGTCGTCGATCTTCATGGCAGCCCATCCACCAGGCTGCACGTAGTTGAGCAGCTGTTGGTTGATGCCGTCTTTCAGAATGGCGAAGGCAGCATCGGGATAGCCCATGCGGTTGAAGGCCTCAGCCAGGCGCAGATAGACAGTGGCTGTGCGATAGAGGGGAATGTTGGCACTGGTGAACTTGGTCATCACTTTGTAGATGGAGTCGCCCTTGTTGGCTGAATGGAAGCACGCATAGCGGCGCATGTCGCCAATGTTGAGTGTCTTGACAACAGAGGTGGCGACCCCTGTGGCGCTGGTAGGCGAGTAGTACCAGTCCTGGGCATCCGACAGGGCCAGATAGCTGGGTGAGGCATCGATTTGTCGCTCCAGCAGGTAGCGCGACGATGAGCTCGACGAGCCGCTCGTGGTGCTATAGAAGTCGTAGCCAAAGTAGCGGGGCAGTTCGGTGACCACGCCGCGCAGCCGGTTGGCAGCCAGCGGAATGTAGGTCACGATGTCGCTGGGCGACTTGATGCTGAAGATTTCATCCCATGAGAATGATGTGGTAGTCCTTTCTATTGAGATATCGTTGGGTAGTGTGTTGATGCTGGTCTGTGGATACCACATCGCGGGTATTATGTAAGCCAAGCGTGCATTGAGCTCTTTGCTTCTGATGTAGTTGAAGTAGTACTTGGCGGCCTGCTCATACTGATGGGTCTCCAAGTAGAGGTCGCCCAGCACGAGGTCGATGGGCAGCATGGCCTTGCTCGACTCTACGGTCTTCTCCTCGGGGTTCTCGCTGCTGCTGCTGTTGAGCACGCCTGCCGAGATGTTACCGTATGTGGGTACGGGTGTGCCGCTGTACTGTGCCATCTGTGGAGCCAGTGCGTCGCAGATGCCCTGTAGGTCTTTCTCAGGGAAATTGGTGTTGGCATCACTGATGCTGGTGAGCGGCTCGGTGAAGAATGGCACCTTGCCGTAGTTCTTGGCCAGTTGCATATAGGCCCAGGCACGCACGGCCAGAGCCTCGGCATACTCAGGGATGGCCACCTTGCGGTGACCGGTGATGAGCATGGTGTCGCGGTGGGCAATGTAGTAGTTGCAGTTGTTGATCACGCGATAGTACAGATAGGCCGAGTCATACTTGCAGGAGGCATCGGCGGTGAAGTCGGCCAGACGGCGCAGGTCGGTTTCAGTGTAGCTGTTGGTGGCTACGAGGTCGCCGCGCATCTCGCCGGTGAGCACATACTGGTCGCCCAGCTGCTGCAGTCCTTTGAGAATACCGAGCGTGTAGAACATGGAGTCGGTCTTCTCGTCGAGTGCAGGGTCAAAGATCTGACGGTCGGAGTCGGTGTCGAAGATGTCAGAACAGGAGGTGAGGAACCCACCCCCAACCCCTCCCAAGGTGAGGGGGGCTAAGATAGTAAACATCTTGAGGAGCCGTGCTTTTGTTGTTTGCTTCAAGAATTTGATATTCATAGTTATAATCTTTATTCTTTTTATATTGTATAAATTCTTACCAATCTCCCCTCCCCTGGGGAGGGGTAGGGGGTGGGTTATTCCCCTCGGTAGGGTAGGTACTACAAGTTGATCTTCAATCCTGCTGTGAAAGTGCGTCCCATAGCCACGTTGCCGGGGTCGATGCCCTGATAGAGCACGCGGTTGTTGGCCGAGAACTCAGGATCGTTGCCCAGATACTTGGTGAAGGTGACCAGGTTGTTGGCCTCGGCCCATACAGACAGACCCTGTAGCCAGCTGAGGCTTACGGGCACCTTGTAAGTGAGGCGCACCGTCTTCAGGCGCAGGTAGCTGCCGTCCTCAATCCAGCGGTCGCTGAAGCGCGAGTTGCCCATGGGGTCACCATAGCTGATGCGTGGCATGCTGGTCTGCTGGCCTTCAGAGCGCCAGCGGTTGGTCATGGCCGTGGTCTGGTTGTAGAACTTAGAACCGCCTTCGAGAATGCTGCGCTGGTAGTTGAACACGTCGTTGCCCAGTGAGTAGTTCAGGCCCACGAAGAGGGTGAGGTTCTTCCAGGTGAAGTTGGCGAAGATGTTGCCATAGATGTCGGGGTTGGGGTTGCCGATGATGGTCTTGTCCTCCTCGCTGATCACGCCGTCGCCGTTCAGGTCGGCGAAGTGTACGTCGCCAGCCTTGAAGTATTGCGGAGCACCAGTGTTGTCAACCATGTAGAGGTAGCCGCCCTTGCCAGCTGCCTTGGCCTCGGCATCGTTGGCAAACACGCCGTTGGTGCGATAGCCGTAGAACACGCCGAGAGGCTGGCCCACGATGGTGGCTATGTTGTCGGTGCCGTAGATGCTGCTGGTGTAGCCCTGTGCTGTCTTCTCACCACCTACGTAGATATAGCTGTTGTCGGGCAGCGACTTCACCTTGTTCACGTAGTGGCCTACCGATGCGCCCAGTTCGAGGTTGAAGTCACGACCTACTACGGGTTTGCCGGTCAGTGTCACCTCGAATCCGCTGTTGTCGAGCGAGCCACCGTTGCTCCAGTAGTTGTTGATACCGGCTACGGGGTTGTCGAAATGCTTCAGGGTGAGCAGGTTCGAAGTGTGGTTCAGATAGTAGTCGAAGTTCAAGCCTAAGCGGTTGTTGAGCAGATAAGCCTTCAGACCGAAGTTCAGTTTGCTGGTCTGCTCCCAGGTGATTTCCTTGTTGCCTATGTTGTTCAGCTGGGCAGCAGTCGATTTATAGAGGTATTTGCTCACGCCGAACGATGTGCGGGCAGCATAGTTGTTGATGTCGTCGTTGCCGCTGAGGTCCCATCCGGCACGCAGCTGCAGATAGTTCACGCCGCGCACTTTGGGGAACCATTTCTCGTTGGTCATCACCCATCCCAACTGAACGCTGGGGAAGATGCCCCACTTCACGCCGCCTATCTTCATGCCGCGCGACTCTTTGCCGAAGCGGCTGTTGGCCTCCATCGACACGGTGACCTGAGCAAAGTAGCGGTTGCGGTAGTTATAGTCGCCGCTGAGGTAGTAGGTCATGTTGCGCCACTGGTCGTTGATGCCGGTGGCATCGATGAAGTCCATGTTGGTCGAGATGTTCGGGGTCTTGTCGTTACCGGCAGTAGAATACTGGCCTTGCGGTTCGTTGTCGTCGTAAGAGAACGAGTTGAAGCGGAATCCGGCAAAGGCTTTCACGTAGTGCTCACCCATCTGCTTGTGCCAGTCAAGTCGCAAGTCGCTGCTGATGGCCGTCTCTTTCGAGAACATTGACATGGCCTTGTTCTGCACGCGGCCTATGCCCTCGATGAGGAACGTGGGCATGCCGCCCAGCGGACGGTAGTAGCGCTGCGAGATGCGGTCGAGCGTGTAGCTGAACGTCTCGCTGATGATGAAGTTCTTGCCCAGGTCAACGCGTGGTGCAATGACGGCATTGAAGTGGGTGGTCTCTACACGGTTCTTGTTGATGGCCTTACCGTTCTTGAGCAGAGCGGTGGGGTTGCCCAGTGACAGGTCGCTGTCGAGCACGTTCAGATAGTCATCGGCCTCGGCCAGTGTAGAAGACAGCTGGCGTGTCACATTATTATAAGTATAAGGATTCAGGAAGGGCGACTTGATCAGTGCCAGGAACGTGGGCGACGACACCACACCCTGAGTGAAGTCCTCGGGTGCACCGTTGTCGAACACGTCGCGGTTGATCTTCGTGTAAGACATGTCGAAGCGCGTGGTGAGGCGCTTGAAGATGCTGATGTCGGTGTTGAAGCGCACGTTCAGACGGTTGAAGCCGTTCTCCTTGGCGGTTGACTTGCCGTCGGTGTAGCCCAGTGACAGGTTGTACATGCCGATGTTGTCGCCACCTTGCACGTTGATGTTATAGTTCTGGGTGAGCGCTGCGCGGTTCACCTCTTTCTTCCAGTTGGTCTCGTTGTGATAGGTGGAATAGTAGAACTTAGAGGGATCGTCGATGAGGAACTTGAACGTGTTGGGGTCGGTGTAGTTCTCAATGTTGGGATAGCTGCCCAGCAGTTCGGATGCGTAGATGCGGTACTGACCGGCATCCATCATGCTGGGTGTGCGGGGCTGCAGAGCCACGCCGATACCCACGTTGGCATCGATGCGGGTGGCCAGCGAGTGACCGCGCTTGGTATCGATGAGAATCACACCGTTGCCGCCCTTGGCTCCGTAGAGTGCGGTGGCGTTCTTCATCACGGTCACGTTCTCAATGTCCTCGGGGTTGATGTTCAGCATCAGGTTGATGTAGTCGCCATAGTGCAGGGCGGTGCGGGTCTGCTGCATGTCCTGTATCACACCGTCGAGTACAATCAGCGGCTGGGCGTTGGCATTGAGCGAGTTCAGACCGCGAATGAACATGGCGGCTCCATAGCCGGGACCACCCGAACGGGTGATGGCACGCACGTCGGCACCCAGTGTGCCTTCAATGTCGGTCTCAATGGTCTGCGACGTGGTGTTCTGTATCTGTGCCGTGGCTGAGGCTGTGATGTCGGTGCCATCGACATACATCGTGCGGAACTTGTCGGGCAGCAGCTCAACGCTCACAGTATCTTCGGGCGTACCCAGACCCACCTGTTGGCTGAGGTACTGGGGAGCATGAATGTAGAGGGAGGTGGTGAAAGTGGGCACTTTGATGACGAATGTACCGTCGTCTTCACTCATGGCGGTGTAGTTGGCATTGTTCAGTGCCTTGATCAGAATACCGCTCAACGGAGCCTTCGACACGGCATCGACAATCGTGCCTTTGATTTCCATCATGGGGTAGGAGGGCTTCTTGGCGGGAGCTTTCTTTACAGTCTTGGCCTTCACCTCTGTGCCTTCCGTTTCGTCGTCCTGGGCCGATGCGGGTACAGTAGAACACATCGCACCGAGGAGGGCAAAATAAAGAATATAGTGTCTGTTCATATCCTATGTTTTGATTTGAATGTGTGACTTAGTAATTCTTGTGCTTGTCATAAACATAGCCGGGGTGGCTCAGCAGATAGTCGTCGAGCTCCTTCGGGCGAAGAATGATGCAGTCGATGCGCAGCGTGCGGTCGGGCGTGATCTTGTTGCCCACCGTTGAATTGAAACGGCATCGCACATGAATGTAAGGAGCACTGTCACCTGTGCCGTAGTAGGCTACGGGGAAGGTAATCGAACCAACGTGCAGAGTGTCGATGCAGGCTCCTTGTGAGGCAATGGTGGAGTCTCGGAGACTGGTGACGAAGGTGGTCGTTGTCTCTGTGCCGCTATCAGGGTTGGGGTTCCTCTGTGTGCTCTCGGTGCTCAGGGTGCCGTCTTCCTTGACATAGCGAAGACCTGCCGAGATGCTGTTGGGATAGTACTTGGTATTCTCATTTGTAATATTTGCAGGCACCATGACCAGATAGATGTTGTACTCGGTGGAGCGCACATCGGGCAGTTTGAAGTAAACCTCTGGATTGGCATTGGGCGATATGGGCGTAACCTCTAAATATGCATCGTTAGAGAGGTGGCCCTTGATGTAGCGGTTCTGGCCGGAGGTGACGCGACGTTCTATTGCGTTGCCGGCTTGGGCCGTCTTGAAGTAGGCGGCTTCGGCCTCGACCGTGATCTCTGGATTCCACGACATCCAGGCGGGCATTTTCAGCGTGTCGGTCACCCAGATGGCACCGTTGCTCTTATCCACCCGGGTGGCATCGGCAAAGAGGCTCTTCACATCGTCGGCATAGAGAATGTTGCCCATGGTGCTCACGATAGAGTCGTTCTTGGGCGTCTCACCCTCCTTCAAGGCAGGGAGTTTGCGGTTGTCGTAAACGTTGTTGTTATACACCAGGTCGGCCATCATCTTGTAGCGTGTGATGGAGTCGCGCAGCTGGGCGGCATTCTTCAGGTTGACTACAATGGTGGTGTCTTCGCCCGTTGGCTTGACATCCATGTAGCGGATGGTGGGCGTGTAGTTGTAGTACTGCTGTATCCGGTTATAGGCTTTTGTCCATGCCACGTTGGTGGGCAGCAGCATGGTGTAGTTACTGTCCTCCTGGTTGATGTAGGAGCGGAACGTGCGATAGAGACTGTTGCTCTCGTTGAAGATGGAGTCCAGATAGGTCTGCTCACCGTCAACAATAGGTCCTGGAACGCTGCGTAGCTCGTCGAGCTTGCGAACATCGTACTGGTGGTAGTAGTCGCTGATGCTGTCGAGAGCGAACTGCTCGTTGTTCAGTGACTCATAGATATTGGGCAGGTAGGGAATCTTTCCGCTGATGAGGTGGAGCATTCCGTTGTTGCTGCCAATGTTCTGCTGGCCGGCATTGAGGGCGATGCCCTGAATGTTGTAGCCCTGACCGTCACCTTGGAAGTGCATGAGCTTCTCGTTGAGCATGAATACCTTCTGGTTCATAGCACCCGAAGCGGGATAGTTGTTGCGGGCCACGTGGTTTTTCACAAACTGTTTCAGCAGGCGGTCGTTGCCTGTAGTCATCAGCTCGTTGTAGTTGAACGAGTCGTTCACAGGGGCCCAAACGGTGAAGGTCTGCGATGAAACCAGCTGCTGGTCGAAGCCGCTCTTGCTGAGCAAAGAGGCAAACTGAGTCAGGCTGGGGTTCTTCGTGATGTTCTCTAAGAGTGATGCCTGCTGCGAATCCGACAAGGCGGTACCTGCATCGTAGTGGTCGTTCCAGTCGGTGCAGGATGTGAGCAACCCACCCCCGATGCCTCCTAAGGTGAGGGGGGCTAAGATAGCGAGCATCTTAGATAGTTGCACATTCTTTATCTTTGTCATGAATTCCATATTCATATTTTATTATTATGTACTTTCTTAATTTCTTGTCTTCTCAACCTCCCCTCCCCTGGGGAGGGGTTGGGGGTGGGTTGTAGTGGGTGTTGTGGGTTGTAGTGGGTTGTTAATACATATCCTCTATCAGTGAGATGCTGTTATAGACATTTTCAGGACAGAACTCAATGTAGTCAAGGTGGAACTGGGCATCGCTCTTGTCGATCACAGTCTTGAAGCGGAGCCAGTACTCACCCTGTTCGAACTGTTGCTTGGCAATGATGCGACGCAAGTCCTCGCGGTTGGCACGGGCCAATGTGGCACCGCCCTTGCCCACGGTGTAGTAGAGCGGACCGCGCATATAGCCCAGGTTGTGCATGTTGGCATCGCTCTGAATGCCCTGGTCGTCGGTAGCGGCGTAGGGACACCAGCCAGTGACGGGGTCGGGATTTTCCTCAGTAGAGGAGGCGTTGGGCACGTGGCGCATGTCAAGAGGGATGTCGAGCGCCCTCATATCGGCCAGATCAGATGATGTGCCTAAGTAGATTTGAAGCATGCCTCGGTTGCCGTTGGCTGTATAGCCTAAGCGCAGCTCGTAGGTGCCGTCGGGTACGGGCGGCAGGCGCAGGGCAAAGTCGTAGTTGCCGATGCAAAGGAACTCGTCGCCCTGATAGTTCGAATAGTTGCCTTCGTCCTTGGTCAGATAGCGCAGCTGTGTGTCATCGCCGTTATAGACTACAAGGTTGTTGAAGTAGTTGCTGGGGAAGCGCACGCGGTTGTAGTTGTCGCCTGCATCAGCATGTACTTTCACCTCGGCATTGGTCATGCCGCGAATGCTGTTCGACATCATCTCACCCAGCAGGGCAGTGTCATCGAAGCGCATACGCTCGTTGAGCGCACCTTTTGGTACATTCTCGTTATAGGTCAACATGCCATTGATGGGGTGTATGTAGCCGTTGACAGAAGCAATCTGCTGGCTCTGTCCGGCCAGTTCCACTCCTTCGAAGCGCACCGTGTGGATGCCTGCCGTGCCGAGCTCAGCCTTGAGGTCGGTCAGTGAGTTGTTCTCCACCCAGCGGTTCAGCAAGCGTTTGCCACTGTTACGGGTCATCTTCATCAGCGTGAAGGGAAGCATGGTTTCATAGTATTCCACGAGGGTCACCTTCGCGGTCTGGTTCCAGTCATAGACCAGTCGGTCCCAAGGCACCTTGTAGCCCACGATGTGATAGCGGATGAACATGTTCAGCGCATTCCAGGGATTATCATAGTCGGTGCCGGTGCTCACGGTGATGTTGTGACGACGGGCATAGTCGTACCAGCCAGAGCCTGGCTTGGCGCAGTCGGCATAGATGGTGTTGGCGTATGCGGCCATTTCATCTAATGAGGTGATACCGTTGGCCTTCAGCACGGCATCGGTCTCAGCAAAAATGGTGTAGCCCAGTTCGCACTTCTCAGGTACCCAGTATTTGGTCTCGTTGCCTACCGAGTTGAGGCCTGTCTTCTGCTGTGCTGACAGCGAGTCGGCCAGACCAGTGCGTATCAGTGCCTGTGAGAAGAGGTTGAAAATGTCTTTGTGGTTCTCCATCTCACCGGCAATGAGCAGGTTCGAGCGTGTGATGACGTGATTAATCTCATGCAGCACACCGTTCACCAGCTCGTTGTCCATGCTGGTGATGAGGGCTGAGCGGCTGATGAGCACGTTGCCCGAGATTGTGTCGGTCTCAGTGTTGATGTCGCGGCCCAGGATGGTCTTGATGGTCATACCGTTGCCCATATAGACACCCATTACTTTCGTGTTGAGCAGGTGGAAGAGGGCAATGTCGTTGCAGAGCGAATCGGTCAGGCCTTCAAGTCCGCTCTTGGTCATACCATTATGAGGCAGGTCCTTGTTGCTCATGTCGTTGTAGAGACTGTCAACATAATGGTTGACGGCATCGTTGTTCGGTGCGAAGCAAGTATAGGTGCCGTAGGCAGAGAGAATCTTGTCGTAACCGATGCGTCCCAGGATGTAGTTGAAACTGCTGTACTTGTCGTTGCGGTTCTTCAGGTAGTCCTCGATGGTCTCGCCTGTGAAGGTGTAAAGGTTCGATTCATCGATGTCTTCCTTGCAGGAGGTGAGCAATCCGCTGCCAAGCCCTCCCAAGGTGAGGGTGGCTATGATAGCAAGCATCTTCGTCAGCCGCATATTCTTTATATTTGTCATGAATTTCATATTCATATCCTATATATTTATTATTTTATTTTTTGTCTTTCCAATCTCCCTTCCCTGGAAAGGGGTAGGTCTCAGGAGAGGTTCCCGTTTAGTTCTTGGCAGTTGTATTATTTTGAATCCAGACGGGGTTCTGTTTCAGCAGGGTGTTGACCTTGATCTCGCTCTCCTGCACAGGCCAGTACAGGTAAGGCTCGGTCTTCATCTTGATGGCGATGGCGTTGCTCTGCCCATTGTCGGACGACTTGCGGCCTAACAGCTCGGTCATGGGGGCATAGAGGGCGGGCCAGCTGGCGACATCACCCATCTTCTCGAAGATGTTCACACCGTTCATGTGGCGATAGCAGTAGCGCATGAGGTCGAACCAGCGCTTACCTTCGAAGCAGAGCTCACGTTCGCGCTCGTTCAGGATGAGAAGCTCAAGGGCAGACTTCGTAGCGAAGTCATCGAATTTGAGCATGTCGGTGGCACTGCTTAGCATGGAGCGCTTGTTCACTTCCTCAACCAGTTCGAAGGCTGGCTTCTGTGCTACGCGGTCGGTCTCGCCAGCCAACTCCAACAGGGCCTCGGCCTTCATCAGCATGATGTCGGTAAGACGATAGACTATCCAGTTCTGTTTGTACTCTGTGTATTCGCGTTTGTTGGTTTTCAAATCTCCTACTGTTGACAGCGGCGAGATGATGTTGGCGGTATTTTCCACCATCTTACGGATTGACAACTGCTCGGCTTCCTCGTTGTTGGCGCTATAGACCACATTCCAGAAGCGATAGTCATTGGTGGAGAAGAATACTTTCTTGCCTTGCGATGTGTTGGCATTGACGGCTGTGGCATTGAAGATGGGCGAGGCCATCACGATACCTGAGAGGATGTCCGAACTCCGCTGATAATAGTAGTTCTCCAGTGCCACATTCGAGTTGTTGCGGCCATTGTACTGCCACTCCAGAATGCTCTCGCGCGAGTTACCGGAACCGAAAATCTGGTATAGTGCGACACTGCCAGAATAGAGATGGTAGATGTCATTGTCGGTGGCACTCACATTATTAATATTGTAGGTCTTGTAATACTCGTCCTTGGCATTGATGATACGGTCGGCCAGCGTCACTACTTGCTGATAGTCGGCTGTGTTGTGGGTCATGGAGGCACGCCACAGGTAGATGTCGGCCATGATGGCATTGACGGCATCGCGGGTTATGTAACCCCAGTTGCGCCAGTCGTTCTGACCATAACCGCCCGACTTCATGATGTACTTGCTGGCCTCTTCGAGATCGTTGAGGCAGTTCTGCAGCACTTCGCCGGCAGAGCTCTGAGCCACTTCGCTAATCTGACTGTCATCCTCGAACGACTCAGTCACGTAGGGAACGTCGCGGAAAGCTCTCACTAAATAGAAGTAGCACAGCGAGCGCAGCGCCAGCATCTGTGCACGCACCACATTGTAGTCGCCCTGTGTGAATTCTGGGTCTTCCTCCATCACCTCAGGCGCATGCCGCAAAACGATGTTACAGCGGTTGATGACATTGTAGAAGCCGCCCCAGGAGCAGTAACCCATGGTGGGCAGCAGGTTCACGGCACTCACGTTGTCGAGGGCGGTGCTGCTGTAGTCGCTGTGTTTCACCAGTTCATCGCTGCGGAAGGCACCCCACATGATGGCACGCTCCTGAATGTTTCCGCTCAGCATGCTGCTATAGGCACCATCGACCATCTGGTCAACATCGGCCTTGGTCTTCCAGAAATCGGTACCCACGATGCGGTCGGTGGGGTAGATGGTCAGGAAGTCGTTGCAGGAAGAGAGTAACCCACCTCCAACCCCTCCCAAGGTGAGGGGGGCTATGATAGCAACCATCTTCGTCAGCCGCATTTTCTTTATTCTAATCATGAATTTCATGTTCATATCTTATATTGTTATTTTTTATTGTTGTCTTTCCAATCTCCCCTCCCCTGGGGAGGGGTAGGGGGTGGGTTTTTAGAATCCCACCTGTATATTCAGTGTGACTGACTTAGAACGTGGTGTCTGCGATTTATCGTAGGCAATGCCCCATGAGCCAGGCGACTTCTCAGGATCGGTGCCGCTGTACTTAGACCAGCAGAGCAGGTTCTGACCAGAGAGACTCAGATTCAGACGGCGGATGCCGAGGTGCTTGAGCGTCTTCTGCTTGAAGTTGTAGCTGAGCTGAACGTAGCTCATGCGAACGAACGACGCATCTTCAACATAGCGGTCACTGCCTAACCAGTTGTAGCCGGTGTCGTACATGGCTCGAGGAATCTCGGTCACGTCGCCGTTCTTACGCCAGCGCCAGTTCACGGCTGAGCTCTGGTTATAGGCATTGTACATCTTCTCTAATTGCATCTTGGCTTCGTTCACAATCTTCACGCCTTGACGATAGCTGAAGCTGGCCTTCAGAGTCCAGTTGTCATACTGCAGGTTCACACCGAAACCACCGTTCAGATGTGGGTTCGAGTTGCCCAAATAGACAAGGTCGAGCGAGTTGATCTGACCGTCGTGGTTCACGTCCTCATAGATGGCATCACCACCCTGGAACTTGTAGGTAGAGTTTCCGTCATTGAAGTTATAGACCAGACGGATGGGGTTGCCCTTGGTGTCCATCATCACGTTGCCGTTGGCATCGAGGGCGATAGGAGCCGTCTTGCCGCTGGCCAGGAACTCGTTGTTGATGTAGTTGCGAAGCTGCTCGCCTGTCCAGCCGTTGCTGGTCTTCAGGTTGGTCAGGTATTCGTAGGTGTACTGATAGACGCCCTTGTAGCGCAGACCGTAGATAGAACCCAGAGGGTTGCCTTTCTGAATGCGGTTCAGGTATGCTCCGCGCTTGCCGCTGTCCCACTCACTGTTGATGCTTTCCAGTACGCTCTCGTCCATATCGACGATTTCGTTGAAGTTCTGTGAGATGTTGAAGTTGGCACCTAAGCTGAACTTACCAACTTTCAGAATCTTGTTCAGGCTCACGTTCAGTTCCCAACCCTTGTTGGTCATTTCGCCAACATTGGCCCATGCTAACGAGCCGAAGCCAGAGCTGGAAGGAACGCGTACATCTTTCATGAGCAGGTCTTTGGTGCGCTTGTAGTAGTAGTTGAAGTCACCGGTAATGCGGTCGTCCCAGAATCCGAAGTTGCCACCGATGTTCCATTGCGTGGTGCGCTCCCACTTCAGCTTGTTCAGCTGCAGGCCTTCGAGATAGGTCACGCTGTGAGTGTTGCTTGCGTCACCGTACACACCAGCGGTGTTGTACTTGGCATACTGCAGGTACTGCGAACCGGGTTGGCGGCCTACGATACCCCAAGAGGGGCGGAAGGCCAGCATGCTGAGCCACTTGCGTGACCACTTCATGAAGGGTTCGTCGCTGATGTTCCAACGGGCTGATACGCCGGGGAACCAGCCCCACTTCTGATTGTCACCGAACTTGGTGGTACCGTCACCACGCATCGAGAGGTCGATGGCATAGCGTGACTTGTAGGAGAAGTGACCGGTATAGGTCATTGACATGGAGCGCCATTGGCCGTTGCCCGTGCTCATTCTCTCAATGTATGAGTCAACAGTTGGTGAGGTCACACCGTTAGGCGTGTTCGTGTTGATCACCGTCTGGCTATTGTCGTTGCCTGTGGTCATCTCCCAGCGGCCCAGCATCGTAGCATAGAAGTCTTCGTTCTTGAAATGCGGGGTGAAAGTCAGGGTGTGACGGGTGGTGAAGGCCAGTGAATTATAATCGTATACTTGATTGAAATTATATCCGCTGATTAGATTCCCTTTATTGTCATAGTTAAGATCTGTCCAACCGTCAGTCTCCAACGAGCCAGGCCAGTATTTGGGTTCGCTCTTTGAGAAAATATCTATATAGACCAGACCTGTATAGCGCAGTCGGGTGTGGCTGTCGTCCTTACCCAACAGGTCGTAGTCCAGTCGGAACTCAGGCGAGATGCGATAGGTCTTCTCCTTGCGCCAAGCCTGGTGGGCGATGGCCACGGGGTTGCCTAATGAGCGGATGTCGCTTAACTGGCTTGACGATGTACCGTCAACCGAAGAACCGGCGGCATTGTCTGCTCCAGAGGGCTGCATGATGTAGAACTCATTAGTGTTGGAACCATCGGCATTCTGACGATATACACTCATGTTAGGTGCCATCTGCTGGGCGCGGCCCAGGATGTTGTCATCGAAGTTACGGTTGTTGGCCGTATAGGTCAGGGGGAAGGTTGTGCGGAACGTGATGCGGTCGCTCACGAAGTAGTCGAGGGAGAGCTTCGTGGTGAAGCGGTCCAGGGTCTGCTTGATGATGGTACCGTTCTGGTGGTCGTAGCCTGCTGAGACACGGAAGTTAGCCTTCTCAC
>JAEEPT010000017.1 GCA_016284895.1 Prevotella sp.
GAAGAGCTGAGGAGGCTTACTAGAGAGCAATCTGCGCACCGAAGGGTCGTAGTTGCCAGGATAGCCGCCTATATGCTTGATGAGCACATCAACATCCTCGCATTTGAAACGGTTCAGTTCGCGATACATGAGTCGCAAATCACCTCCGTCGCAGTTGCCACACACAGCCCTAAAAGGGCGAAAAGCCGCCAGTTTATCAGCCACTTCCACCGAGCCGATGTCGCCTGCGTGCCATATCTCGTCGCAAGGCTCGAAATAATGGAGGTATTTGGGATCCCAATAGGAATGGGTGTCGCTGATGATGCCGATTTTTTTCATTTCAGTGAGTGGTGAAAATTCAGACTTTCAGTTTTTTGCGCACGAAGTCGGAGATGATTCTTACTGTCTCGTCTATGCCGATGGCACTGGAGTCAATGCAGAGATCGTAGCTCGTGGCATGTCCCCATTGCTTGCCCGTGAAGTAATTATAGTAGTTGGCGCGTTCTCGCTCGCCGTTTTCTATCAGTTTCATAGCCTCTTCACGAGCTATTCCTTGCTTCGTTGCCACATTTTCTATTCTGAAGTCAAGCGATGCCGTGATGAACACGTTGACCACATCGTTGAAGTCGCGCAGCACATAGTCGGCACAGCGTCCCAAGAACACGCAAGAGCCTTCTTGAGCTGCCTTGCGGATGGCATCGCTTTGGAACTTGAACAGTCCTTCCTGCGAGAAGTTGTTCTGATAGAAGTTGGTCGAACTGCTCCCTATGGCATAAGGCAGATGTAGGAAGGAGCGCAAGAAGCCTTTCCGTTCATCGTTACGTTCAAAAAATTCTTTTGAGAACCCACTCTCTTGAGCAGCCAGGTTCAGCAGTTCCTTATCATAATAGGTGGCACCGAATTCCTGAGCCAACATGCGTCCGATGTCGCGTCCACCCGAGCCAAGCTGTCGGCCCACGTTGATGATAATGTGCCTATCTTCTTTCATAAGTCTTGAATTTTCTGATATACCAAAGCAGGAACGGAATGGTGATGAGGAAAGCGGCAAAGTCGCTCATGGGCATGGAGAACCACACACCGTCGAGCCCCCAAAAGAGGGGCAGCACGTAGGCAAGTGGCAGCAACATGAACAACTGACGGGAGAGAGACAGGAAGATGCTGATTTTCACCTTACCTATGCACTGGAAGAAGTTTGTGATGACAGCCTGCGAGGCCACCACAAAGAACACCAGCATGTCGAGCATGATGCCACGTGCCGACAATGCCATCAACGTAGGATCGGTGGTGAAGATGCGTGCTATCTGCCAGGGGAAGAGCATTGAGAGGCCCCACCCCAGGAGCAAGATGGCGGTTCCCACAGCTATGGCGAGCCACAGGCAACGCAGCATGCGGTCAAACTTCTGCGCACCATAGTTATAGCCCACAATGGGTTGCATGCCCTGGGTGACACCCATTACGAACATGAAGAACATCATGGCTACAGAGTTGGCTATCGAATAAGCGCCTACAGCCATGTCGCCACCATATTTCACGAACTGGTTGTTCATGACGATGACGATGACACACGATGTGGATTGCATCAGGAAGGGGGAAATGCCGATGGCGATGATGTTGCGCACAAGGACTGCCTTCAGCCGATAGATGCCACGCTCCAAATGAAGCAGTTCCTTGGGATTGGCAAAAAGACGCATTTGCCAACACAAAGCCAGCGACTGGGACACGACCGTTGCCAATGCTGCTCCGCGAATGCCCCATCGGAACCACCACACGAAAGCAATGACGAGCACAATGTTGCATCCCACGGTGAAGAGTGTGGCATACATGGCATGACGAGGCTTACCTGCTGCACGCAGCACAGCATTCATGCCAAAATACATGTGGGTGACAACATTGCCTAACAATATCACCTGCATGAACTCACGGGCATAGGGCAACGTGGCATCGCTGGCACCAAAAAAGCGCAGTACGGGGTCGAGAAGTAAGAGAAAGACCACCATGAAAGCAGTGCCGATGATGAGATTGAGCGTCACCGTGTTGCCCAACAGGTGCTGTGCTGTCTGATAGTCACGCTGTCCCAGTTTAACGCTGATACACGTACTTGCACCCACCCCCACTGCTGCACCAAAGGCTGCACTCAGATTCATGAACGGGAAAGTGATGCCCAGACCTGCAATTGCCTCAGGCCCCACCACCTGTCCTATCACGGAGCGGTCTATGATGTTGTAAAGACTGGAAGCCACCATTGCAACCATGGCAGGCAAAGCATACTGCCAAAGGAGTGCGCCCACGGGCTTGATGCCCAATTCCAATGCCGCTTGGTTCTTTTGACTCATATCACGTGCAAAGTTACGCTTTTTTCCCGATTCCACCAAAAAGAATGTCAATTCTCGTCGTGAAGACAGGGAAAATTTGGTCATTTAGAGGAAAAAGCGTACTTTTGTCATTGCATTCGGAACATGACGATTTAGTATCGGTCATGTGATGACCAAGTATCGGTCATGCGATGACCAAGTATCGGTCATGCGACGACCAAGCATCGGTCGCAAAGTGACCGAAAAAGGGTCGCGAGATGACTATCGCGCGGTCGCTCTGATAAGTTCAATTTATTGATAACTAAGAAACTTGATTCACTAAATATGCACAAAATACTAACCTGCCTGGGAATTCTTCTCATCATTTGCGCCGCGACGGGGGCAAAGGTCAAATATCCTGGCCCGAAAGTCTATGCCTATCGCTATTATCTGCACGACAAGCAGGGTGGCAACTACTCTCTGGACCGTCCTTCGCGCTTTTTGTCTCATCAGAGTCTGGAGCGCCGCCGCCGACAAGGGCTGAAGGTTGACTCTACCGACTTGCCTGTTTCAGAAACCGCCATCAAGCAATTCCGCGTAAAAGGGGCTAAGGTATTGGGTACCAGCCGCTGGAACAACACGATTCTCGTCAGCTCTGAAGACACCACCCTGCTGAACCGTCTGTCTCAGCAGACTTGCGTGAAGGAAGCCCGCATGGTGTTTGCCTCGCCAGACAGCATCGACGAGCTATCTAACCGTGCTTACGAGAACTATCGCGACCACTACAACCGGTGGGACTCGCTGCGAGGCGACCCGCTGGGCATGGCCCGTGTGCAGATGGAGATTGTGGGGGGCGATATTCTGTATGAGAAGAACCTGCGGGGCAACGGCATGACGATTGCCGTCCTCGACGGTGGCTTTCTCAATGCCAACCGCCTGACCTGTTTCTCTCAAACCGACATCGAAGGCACACACGACTTCATCGCCATCCACAAACTACGGAAACACTACGATGGAGAGGAGGATTTCTTCAACGGCATTGATCACGGCACACGTGTCTTCTCTGCCCTGGCAGCTGAGTCGGAAGAGGTGATGGTGGGCACTGCTCCCGATGCCAAGTACTGGCTTCTGAAATGCGAAGATCCCGAGACCGAGATGCCCATCGAAGAAGACTATTGGGCAATGGCTGCCGAGTTTGCCGATTCCGTAGGTGTCGATGTCATTAACTCATCGCTCGGCTACAACACCTACGATGCGCCCTTCCATAGCTATGAACTGAACGACCTCGACGGTCAGACGGCACTCATCTCGCGCACGGCTTCGATGATGGCAAGCAAAGGCATTGTGCTCTGCAACTCTGCCGGAAACTCGGGCATGGGTACTTGGAAGAAGATTACCGTCCCTGCCGATGCCTTCGACATTCTTACCATTGGAGCCATCGACCAAAAGGGGCGCAACGCTGCTTTTTCCAGTGTAGGTCCTACGCAGGACGGACGAGTAAAGCCCGACATTGTGGCAATGGGCAATGGCACAGCACTCATTTCTGGGCGAGGCACGCTTGTTCACGACATGGGCACCTCATTCGCCACTCCTATTGTCACCGGACTGGTAGCCTGCCTGTGGCAAGGTCTGCGCGACAAGACGGCTTTAGAGATTATCGACATGGTGCGTCATAGCGCCTCACTCTATTCCACCCCGAACAACATCTACGGCTATGGCATCCCCAATTTCTGGGAGGCATATTCAGCTGAGAAGAGGAAAAGTGGAAAGCAATAAAGAAGAAAACACATGCAGACCCTTACACTATATGAACTGAACGCCTTGGTCCGCGAAACCATTGAGACGGAGATGTCCCATGAGTACTGGGTAGAGGCCGAACTCTCCGAGGCTCGCGAGTCGCGCGGCCACTGCTATATGGAGCTCATTCAGAAGGAGGAACTTTCCAATACCCCCATTGCACGTGCCTCAGCCAAGTGTTGGCGATCCGCATGGGCCATCATCCAACCCCATTTCGAGCGTGTTACAGGGCAACGGCTGCATGCTGGCATGAAAGTGCGCATGAAGGTCTATGCCCAGTTTCATGAAGCATTCGGCTTCTCATGGATTGTGACCGACATCGATCCTAACTACACCTTAGGCGACATGGCCCGTCGCCGTCAGGAAGTCATCGCCCAGTTGAAACGGGAAGGGGTGTTCGACCTGCAGCGCGAGCTGTCGCTGCCTTTGTTCTGCCTTCGCATAGCAGTCATTTCCAGTCAGACAGCTGCTGGCTATGGCGATTTCTGCCAACAGCTCAGCGAGAGCCCGTTTGCCTTTCGCACTACGCTCTTCCCTGCCGTCATGCAGGGTGAGCAGATTGAAGAGAGCATCATCAGCGTGCTCAATGCCATCTACGAACAGGCCGATGATTTCGACTGCGTGGTCATCATCCGAGGCGGCGGTGCCACCAGCGACATGTCGGGCTTCGACACGCTGCCACTGGCCGAGAACGTAGCGCAGTTTCCCCTGCCCATCATCACGGGCATAGGCCACGACCGAGACGAGTGTGTGCTCGACATGGTGTCACACCTCCGAGTGAAGACACCTACAGCTGCTGCCGCTTTCCTCATTGACCATCTGCAACGGGTGCTCGACCGCATTGATGCTGCCGAACAAGCGATCACCCATGAAGCGCAAACGAAGCTCACTACGCTCCACACCCGGCTCTCATCTCTCGCCGAGCACATTCCCACTCTTTTCTCTTTGGTCAAGACTCGTCATGAGGCACGGCTCGATCAGATAGCACAGCGACTGTCCAATGCCACCGTAAGACAGTCAGACCAGGCACAGAATCACATCACATTGCTTCACGCACGGCTGCGTCCCCTCATCCCACATCTTTTAGACATTCACCGCCATCGGCTGGAACTGTTAGGACAGCGTGTTGCATCGCTCGACCCGCAACTCCTACTGAAGCGCGGCTACAGCATCACCACACTCAACGGAAAGGCCGTGCGCAATGCATCAGAGCTGAAAACAGGCGACGAAATAGAAACCCGATTATCAGAAGGAACCATCAAATCAATAGTAAAATGAAATACGAAGAAGCACTCAACCAATTGGAGACCATTGTCCGCAAAATGGAACAAGGCGAATACGACATCGACGAGCTGACGGAACAGTTGAAGAAAGCACAGCAACTCATCAAACTCTGTCGTGACAAACTGACCAAGACCGATGAGGAAATCAAGAAGATATTAGGCAAAAACGAATAAACAAGCCGAAAATTTGGCTATTTCATAGAAAACTGTTATTTTTGCCGTATGAATCAAAGGAAAAAGCGAGAACGCATTACTGATGCGGAACGCAAAGAGGCATATAAAGAAGCCAGCAGATTTGTACTTGACATAGCAAAACTAGTCTTTGCCGGTGTCATTTTAGGCAGTATCATGGATATGGACATTAACAAAGGATTTGTCTTTGGTGTAGGATAATCATTGTCATTTGTCTTATTACATTAGATGGACTCTTATATTATTTCGCAATAAAAAAATATTAGCTTATGGCATTTTTAGCAGTATCGGGAATAATGACATTATGCATAGCATTATTCGTTGCATGGGTAGCAATATTCGAACACAACCGTACCAAGCAATTAGGTTCAGAGCAATGATTCACAAAACCAACAATATGAAAAATTTAGATTGGGCAAATTTGTCATTCGGTTACATGAAGACCGACTACAACGTCCGTTGCTACTATCGCGACGGAAAATGGGGCGAGATTGAGGTCTGCTCCGACGAGTATCTGAAACTGCACATGGCAGCAACCTGCCTGCACTACGGTCAGGAGGCTTTCGAAGGCTTAAAAGCCTATCGCTGCCCCGACGGAAAGGTGCGTGTATTCCGTGTAAAGGACAACGCTGAGCGTCTGCAATCCACTTGTCGCGGCATTCTCATGCCTGAGGTTCCCACCGAACTGTTCGAAGAGATGGTGAAGAAGGTGGTGCGCCTCAATCAGGAGTGGATTCCCACATACGAGAGTGGTGCAACGCTGTACATCCGTCCGCTGCTCATCGGAACAAGCGCACAGGTGGGTGTTCACCCATCTAAGGAGTACTGCTTCCTTATCTTTGTAACTCCCGTGGGTCCTTACTTCAAGGGTGGTTTTGCTTCTAACCCTTACGTCATTGTTCGCGACTACGACCGCTCGGCTCCGCTCGGCACAGGTAAATATAAGGTGGGTGGCAACTATGCCGCTTCGCTCTTTGCCAACAATCTGGCTCACGAGAAAGGCTATGCCTGCGAGTTCTATCTCGATGCAAAGGAGAAGAAGTACATTGACGAGTGCGGTGCAGCCAACTTCTTCGGTATCAAGGACAATACCTACATCACACCGAAATCCACCTCTATTCTTCCCTCTATCACCAACAAAAGCCTCATGCAAGTGGCTGAAGACTTGGGCATGAAGGTGGAGCGCCGCCCCATTCCCGAAGAGGAATTGGAGACATTCGAGGAGGCAGGTGCATGCGGAACAGCCGCTGTGATCTCGCCCATCAGTTATATCGACGACATCGACACTGGCAAGCGCTATGACTTCGGAGCACAGCCTGGCCCCATTTCAAAGAAGCTGTTCGACACGCTACGTGGCATTCAGTACGGTGAGATTGAAGACAAGCACGGATGGACAACCGTGGTCATCGAGTAATTCATCACTAAAACAACTCTAATTATGGAATCAATCAGCACTTACAAAAACAGAGCTATTGCCAGTCTGGAGAACAAATGGATCGATGCTGCCATCGTAGCACTTGTTTACTTTGTTATCTACCAAGGTATCAATTTTGCAGTAACAGCTTTCATGGGTACCGAATCTGGCCTCATCTTCCAGATAGTATGGATTTTGGCATGCATACCACTGACTTGGGGATTCTGTGTGATGTTCCTCGATTTCATCAGAGGCGATGAACTGAAGGTTGGCAATCTTTTCGGTGGCTATAAAGACTGCCTGCGCATAGGCACTGCCTTTTTCCTTTATTTCTTTGTTTGTTTCTTGGGCACTATTTTCTTCATCATTCCTGGCATCATCTTCGCCATGATGTTTGCACAGGTTCCATACATTCTTCGCGACGACGAGAACATCGGTGTCATCGATGCTTTGAAGAAGAGTGCCAGCATGATGAAGGGACACAAGATGCAGTTGTTCCTGCTTTACCTGAGCTTCATCGGATGGGCTATTCTGGCCATTCTGACGTTGGGCATTGGATACCTTTTCCTGTTTCCCTACATGTACACCACAGTTGCTCACTACTACGAGGATCTGAAATCAGAAAGCAATAGCTAATGGGCAAAGGCAAGCTGGCTAAGTTCGCCGATATGGCGACTTATGAGAACGTGTTCCAATACCCTTTTTCGGTAGTGGAGCACGTTCCTTTTGATATGAAGGGCCACTGGCACGAGCAGTATTTCCACAACGACAACCCCATCGTACTCGAATTGGGCTGCGGCAAGGGCGAATATACCGTGGAGCTGGCCAAGCTCTACCCTGAGATGAACTTCATCGGAGTGGATATCAAGGGAGCACGCATGTGGACAGGGGCTACGCAAGCCTTGAAGGAGGGACTGAAGAACGTGGCATTTCTGCGCACCAGCATTGAGATTATCGACCGATTCTTTGCTGAAGACGAGGTACAGGAAATCTGGCTCACGTTCAGCGATCCGCAGATGAAGAACCCGCGCAAGCGCCTCACTTCCACCTATTTCATGGAGCGCTATCGCCGTTTCCTCGTTGACGGCGGCATCATTCACCTGAAGACCGACTCCAACTTCCTCTTCACCTATACATCCTATATGGTGGAGAAGAACCACCTCCCTCTGCTCTTCCGCACCGAAGATTTGTACAACACTGACGGCATTGATGCAGCAACACAGCAGATTCTGTCCATTCAGACCTACTACGAGTCGATGTGGATGGCCCGTGGACTGAATATCCGTTACATGAAGTTCCGTCTTCCCCACGAGGGACAGCTCGCAGAGCCAGACGTAGAGATAGAGCTCGACGACTATCGCAGCTACCATCGCTCGAAGCGCAGCTCTCTTGAGACGAGTAAATAGAACCCGATCCCCATCTTGCGTCTCTAAGAAAAAACTTATTCCTCTTCTCCGAAGTCTTCTGGCTTCAAGTTCTTGCCTTCGGTGATTCCTGCCGCCGTCAGCAGACTGACGGAACGCTCTCCCCTCTCCAGCTTCTCGCTGAAGATGTCGGCCAGCATGTCCTCATCCACCTTCACCCAGTCGAGCTCCGTCCATTCCGAGCCGTTGGCAGCCTGGACAATCCTGCACATATCCTTACCATACGTGCCTTCGTAGCAAGGATAGTCATCGTTGCCCACCCACTTAAGTGAGAAGCCCGTCTTGTTCTCGTCATAGGTGAGCGATGCGACAAATATCTCATAGCTGAACACGTAGATGCCGTCTTGCCAGATGCCCAGCTTCAAGGTGTTTGCATCGCACTCCAGCTCTGTGTACATCGTCACCAGCCTGTTCCCATAGGGGCGGCGAACCACCGTGACGCCTCCTCCACACTCAAAACTGGGAACATACCAGTTCGTGTAGATGCTGTCAGGACTGATGCGCCCTGTCTCCGCCTCTCTGACCAGCTGTTTTGAGATGTATCCTTCTATCCCACCGTTTACGGGAAGGACAACGTGATAATAGTCGTCCTCCTCGCCCACTACTGCCAAGTCCATCATCGGATAGACGGTAGCATGCGATCCGCTGTCAACTCCAGGGAGCAGCGGAACTGGCGTTGCACTTTCGTCAGCAGCTGAAAGCAGCACCTGTTCTACCTCGCCTTTCAGCTGAACCACTTTCTGAACCGTCTGAAACAATTCGCTTATCTCCTTTCCTGCAAATTCGCCCTCAGGCTCGTCGCTGTCAACAGCAACCTTGGGGCCGTTCATACAGCCCGTCAGCGCGATGAGCACCACCAACCCCCAATAGAAATCCCTGATTTTCATAAGCATTCCATTACTTAAACATAGAAAAATTGCGACAAAGATAGACAAAATATTCGACTTACCCTAACCTTTGTTCGCAATTTCCATGCCTTAATGAAACTTTTTCCATAGGGGAAATCATTCATTTCACATAACCCATTGATATACAACACATTTTCAAGATATTGGGGACTATCATTTTCCATAGGTAACTGATAAAACAATCAAAAAATTATCGTAACTTTGCATCGAAGAAACAAGACAAGCTACAACTATGCATACGAAATCATTATATCTGCTCATCATCAGCGTTCTGTTGGTTGCCTATAGTTGCACCCAACGAGATTCCCATTCTCAGACGGCGAAGGCTTGCATGGAAGAGGCTGAGATTGCACTTGACAATGACAGCATACTGTTGGGTGAAACGTTACTTCGAAAGACCATCCGTATGGCAGAAGTGTCTGAAGACTGGCACACCTATTATATATCATATCAGCGATTGGCCGAAGCGTTGTCGCAAAGCAATCCTAAAGAGGCATTGCAGTTAATGAAGAAAGCCCTGACCATCTATGAGCAGCATCCTGACGATGAACGAAACCATGTTATTTTGCTCGACTATACTGGTACTTACGCCGCACAAGTGGCTTTCATAGAAAAAGGATCATACGACGAGGCGCTCGACTACATCTGTCGGGCATACGACATAGCACAGAAGGAACAGATGACAGACCTGATGTGCCAAACGCTCACCAGCCTTGCAAACATCGCCTGGGCAAAGGAAGACTATCGTCAGGCACTCAACTATGCCCACAAAGCAGAATCTGTCGCATCCGACGAGCTGCTTTCCGGCACCCAACAGGTGCTGGCACGCATCTACTTCAGCCTCAACATGCTCGATTCGGCAGAAACCGTCTATCGGCAGATAGAACCTGGTGACGATGTCCATCTGGCTTATATCGTGCAGAGCCACCTTGCCAAGATTGCCCTCCGAAGGATGAAAGCCACTCAGTTGGAAGATAGTATTGCCCAAGCCTTTGAACAAGTGGAAGGCTTCTATTATAAGGCACTTGACCAGAAAGATGATTATTATCAGCAAACGTTGCGTCAGGAAATGGAGAACCAGCGTCTCGAATATCGCTCACAGATGTATAGCCGCACGCTCCTCATCGTCATTATTGCTGCTGTAATCGTACTCTTAGCGGTTGTGCTGGCACTCCGTTATCGCATTCACATGCTCCGACAAGAGGCAGAGCATCAGAAACTACTGCTGCATCAGGCCGAGGAGGTGGTGGCATTCCTTAAGAACTTCATCCTGGAACGGACAGAGGTGCTCAAGAAACTCAACCAAAGCGGCGATTCGCTCATCTATCTCACCTCTCACGAATGGAGCGAGATAGAACGTACGCTCAATGCCATCGACAACAACCGCTTCGCCGTTATCCGCAAGCAGCATCCCGATATGACGGAAGATGACATTCGTCTGTGCATCCTCACCCGACTGGGCATCAGCAACCGCACCATCGGCAACATCTACTGCATCACCGTCTCTGCCGTACAGCATCGCAAGCTCAAGCTGAAGAAGGACGTATTTGGAGAAACTAATCCAGACATCACGCTGGAACAGATACTGACAAGTCAAGAAGAAAAAATAACTAAAAAAATTAGCTTATGAAACGTTCATTGTTTTTTATTGCATGTGTGTTGGCTTCAATTACAACGCAAGCACAAGAGGATCCCAACGACTACATTCCTTTTGTAGAGGAAGGAAGAATCTGGCATTTGGTAATTTCGCCTATTATAGACGAACAATACTATCATTTTTACACATACTGGATGAATGAGGAAGAGGAAATCGATGGCAAGACCTACTTCTTAGTGAAGTCAAGAGAGGATGGTCATAG
Organism: Prevotella sp.; assembly: GCA_016284895.1. Taxonomy (GTDB): domain Bacteria; phylum Bacteroidota; class Bacteroidia; order Bacteroidales; family Bacteroidaceae; genus Prevotella. Next base: position 11,148 of record JAEEPT010000017.1, read on the forward strand.
TGAGACTTATGATGTAGGACTTTTTCGTGAGGAAAACCGCCGTGTGTATAAATATGATCAGTTTTGGGGTAAGGAATTCATGCTGTATGACTTCTCACTCAAAGAGGGCGACACATTTACCTACGAGCGCGAACCCGATTATCCTGAAAACTTCAAGGTATTGAAACAGGGATGGCTGGAAGACGGGCCAATCATTGCATCGCCAACTTCTCCAAATGCTACAGCCCCATCGGACATTAAGTACCGTCGACTACGCACATGGACCATTGGCCGAGAAATCGAGTCTGGCGAATACCATGAGTTTACAACATGGGTTGAGGGTGTCGGTAGCTTAGCAAATATGTTTTGTCCTGATTGTACTGGAGGGCTCAATTCCCTGGCATACGTAGAAAGAGCGGAAAATTATCCAAATGAATATCTCCCCTTTTCATTCTATAACGACTATGGCCTCGTTCACGGCTGCAACCTGCCCACAGGTGAAGTAGACCATTCGGACGAGTGGAAGCACCAACTCACCTACGAACTGGACGGCGACCGCCTGCACGTCTACGGGAAAGCATATACCCAGTGCGGTCCTAACAACTATGCCTATTTCATTGAGGAAACGACTGAAGACCCGTTGGTACGCAAGCTTCATTTCGTCATACATGGGGTAGAGCCTCTCGCAGATTGTATGCTCCTTCATTCCACTGACTTCTACGTTCAAGGCTTCGACCCAAAAATGAATTACATCGTGGTAGATAATCAGGACGCGGAGCATCCAGTCATCAACAAGACGCAACAGATAGCCTATCGCCCATTTATCGAAGACGGCAAGATGTGGGTCTTAAACTGCAGTTCTGATGCTGATGCCGATGAAACGATGAAGTGGACAGAATATTGTTATCTCGATGGCGACACCATTATTGGAGGACGGCCCTGTAAGAAGATGAAGTCTGTGACGGATGCCAATGAGAGCAACTGGGTGAACGGTGTGTTTACGCCTGGCAACCTTCCGCAAAGCTATATCGGTGCTTTCTACGAGCAAGACAAAAAAGTCTATTATGCACGCAACGGAAAACAGTCGTTTGAATTGCTCTACGATTTCACGATATCCTCAAACGACACTGTATATATTGGTAGTTTCCCAATGGTTGTGAAAAAAAAATCGGGAGATATCCCAGGTTTCAAGGGTACGTATTATGAATTGTGGCATGAAGACCAATTAGTGAATCGCTGGTTCGAAGGCATTGGCAGCGATTCGTGGCCATACGTCAATCACCCATTTATGTACGATGGTGCATCAAGTAGCATCCACGCATGTACCGTAGGCGACGAAGTGATTTACAACACAAACGCAGAAGGCGATCCATACCTCATAGCAGCCAAGAGAGAACGTTTCGACTTCACTCATACCATCAAGACAAGACCCAAAGCCCCTAAGAGGGATGAAGCTGCGCAGTCACTCTATGGAAACTACAACGACCTGCAGTTAGACATCTGTCTCGCCCCGCTCAATGAGGCCTATCAGGTACAGATTACCAACGAATCAGGAAAAGTCATCTACGATAAGGCCATCAACGCAGGCGGCATCGTCGCCCTCAACATCAACATTTCCTCCCTCGCAAAAGGCCGTTACACCGTCACGATTGAGAACAGTCAGGAGCTATACACAGGCGTGTTCGAATCGCAACCCTCAGGAATAGCGGATCATTTTATGCATGAGACAAAGGATGGAAGCATCTTCAACCTTCAAGGTCAGCGTCTCAGTTCCTTGCAGAAGGGATTGAACATCGTAAACGGGCAAAAGGTCTTTGTAAAGTGAAATAATCTTAGATTCAACGGGGTTCCTTTGGTATTATGCTCTCTTATTCGTACCTTTGCACCTAAAAACAGCGAAAAGATGACACTCTATCCCCAACTTATCATGGATGCGCTGGCTACGGTGACGTATGCCGGCACGAAGAAGAACCTCGTAGAAAGCGGCATGGTGGCCGACACGCCCGTGGTAGCCCCACTCAATCCCCCTGTTGACGGGAAGAACTGGAAAGTTGACGTTGTACTGGAGTTTCCACGCGACACCGACCCGTTCCTGAAGTCGACCGTCAAGTCTGCCGAAGCTGCAATCAAATACCACTGTGGACAGGACATCGAGGTAACAATCAAGACGGAGTTCAAGTCGAAGCCACGCCCTGAAGTAGAGAAACTGCTGCCAAAGGTAAAGAACATCATCGCCGTGAGCTCCGGCAAAGGCGGTGTGGGCAAGAGCACCGTGTCTGCCAACCTCGCCATCGCACTGGCCCGACTGGGCTATAAAGTAGGACTACTCGATACCGACATCTTCGGTCCCTCAATGCCCAAGATGTTCAATGTCGAGGATGCCCGTCCCTACGCTGTCGAGGTAGAAGGCCGTCAGCTCATCTGCCCCATCGAGCAATATGGCGTAAAACTGCTCTCCATCGGCTTCTTCGTCTCTCCTGATACGGCTACGCTTTGGCGTGGTGGCATGGCGACGAATGCGCTGAAACAGCTCATTGCCGATGCCGACTGGGGCGAACTCGACTATTTCATTCTTGACACCCCACCAGGCACCAGTGACATCCACCTCACCCTCCTGCAGACACTCGCCATCACGGGTGCCGTCATCGTCAGCACACCGCAGCAGGTGGCTCTGGCCGACGCTCGCAAGGGCATCGACATGTACCGCAACGAGAAGGTGAACGTACCCATCCTCGGACTGGTGGAGAACATGGCGTGGTTCACGCCTGCCGAACTGCCTGAGAACAAATACTACATCTTTGGAAAGGAGGGCTGCAAGCAGTTGGCTGAGGAGATGAAGGTCCCCCTGTTGGCTCAGATTCCCTTAGTTCAGAGCATTTGCGAGAACGGTGATGCAGGCACTCCAGCTGCCACCCGCGTTGACACCATGACGGGACAGGCCTTCCTCAATCTGGCTCAGTCCGTGGTTACTGTGGTAAACCGCCGCAACAAGGAACTGCCCAAGACCAAGATAGTGGGGATGAAATAGAAATCTTTAATAATAAATACGAGAAGCGTTTATGCTAAACGCAATTAGTGAGAATATTAAACGCTTAGAGTGAGAATACTAAACACTAAAAAGAGAAAAGAGGTTGTGCCAAAAGTAATAGACACGACCTCTTTTTGTTTGATATGAAAGGGGCGTGTCAAAAGTAACAGACACGCCCCCTTTCATTCATCTTTAGCCTTTCAGCCGTCTGAGGAATTAATCGATTTCCTCGTCAGCCTCGTAGCCACCCATCTCGCGGATAGCGTTCTTCAGCATGGTGTGCTGACGATACAGGTGGTTCACAGCCTCCTCACCCTGCGTGTAGTCGTGCATCGGGCTCTTGAGGAAGAAGCTCAGGAAGCGCTGTGTGCCGAAACGGCCTGCACGAGCTGCGAGGTCGATGAGCAGACAGAGGTCGAGACATACAGGAGCAGCAAGGATAGAGTCGCGGCAGAGGAAGTTGATCTTGATCTGCATGGGATAGCCCATCCATCCGAAGATGTCGATGTTGTCCCAAGACTCCTTGTTGTCGTTGCGGGGAGGATAGTAGTTGATGCGCACCTTGTGATAGTAGTCGGTGTAGAGATCGGGCTGCTCTTCAGCCTTCAGGATGGTCTCCAGAGTAGAGAGTTTTGATACCTCCTTCGTGCGGAAGTTCTGAGGCTCGTCGAGCACCAGACCGTCGCGGTTGCCGAGAATGTTGGTAGAGAACCAGCCATCGAGACCCAGGCAACGAGTGCCGATAATTGGAGCGAAGCCGCTCTTCACCAGTGTCTGTCCAGTCTTGAAGTCCTTACCAGCGATAGGCATCTGTGTCTTCTCAGCCAGCTCCCACATAGCGGGAATGTCAACAGTGGTGTTAGGAGCACCCATCACGAAGGGAGCGCCCTCTGTCAGGGCTGCATAGGCATAGCACATAGAGGGAGCCACATGCTCGCGATCGTCAGCCTTCATAGCTGCCTCAAGGTCTGCCAGACGGTTGTGAACCGGCTCGTAAACAGGCACGTAGATCTCAGTAGAAGCGGCCCACAGCACTACGATGCGCGAGCAACCATTCTGCTGCTTGAAGTTGCGAATGTCTTCACGCAGCTGCTCCACCATGTCCCAACGGGTCTTGCAGTCCTTCACGTTGTCACCATCCAGACGCTTTGCATAGTTCTTGTCGAAGGCAGCCTTCATGGGTACAATTTTCTCCAGTTCGTCGCGCACAGGCTCGATATCCTTTGCCTTCAGCACCTCGGCATACATGGCCGACTGATAAGCATTCTGAGGATAAACATCCCAAGTACCAAACACGATGTCGTTCAGATCAGCAATCGAAACGATATCACCATACTTCATGTACTTCTTGTCAGCACCACGGCCCACACGAATCTTGTCATACTGTGTCATTGAGCCAACAGGCTTTGCCAGACCCTTGCGAGCCATCAGCACACCAGTCATGAACGTAGTGGCAACGGCGCCATTGCCTACCACCATGATTCCCAACTTACCCTGAGCGGGTTTCACATTTGCTTTTTCCATTTCACTTTTGTTTTTTAGCCTCCTACGGAGGTGGCAACCGATGGGGTCACCAGTTCTTGGTTAATAATTTATAAATGTTGTTTGTTTTATTTTTGCTAATCGTTTTTTAGTATTTAAACTTCAGGCTACATCAGAATGTTGTACGAATCATGAACCGCACTCCCCACTTATTTGCTGTAGGAAGATCGGTATAGCTGAGTCGTCTTACATATTCAACGTGCACTAACTTGAAAATATTGTGTATGCCCAGAGATAATTCGAAATAGGGCTTCCTTTCGTTCATGATATAGCAGCCTTCGGGGAAAGTCATGAGCACATCGCTTCCCTGATTTTCCTCAAGGAAGGGATTGTTCTTGTCGGTAAGTTTGCCCCACAGACATTTCAGGCTTATCCACTCGCGCCACTTGAGTTTGCGTAGGAAGGGTATGCGATTGAAGATTTTTCCGTTGAGGTCCCAATCAATCATGATAGACGCGTAGCGGTCGTTGAGGAACTCCATGTTGTTGATGAGATTGAACGTCTGATCTTCAAGGATAAAGCCAAGGTTGGCTACGGGCATGATAAGCAGCGGATAAGGTACGCGGTTCCACTGTGCTCCAAACTTGATGCGAGTATCAATCTTACCCCAGCTCATGGGCATCCAGAAGCGTTTATAGATTTCGCCTTCGGTGAAGTTGTAGTTATACTGTCCGCCAAGCACGCCCTTGAAGCCCATAGTGTGCTGGAGGCGGAAGACGGGTGCATCGAGGTTGATGGGCCAGCGGTGCTGTTTGGTATTGATGAAGGTCTCGCCTGGTGCATAGCGCACACCAACAGTAGCCTCGGTATAGCGGATATGGTCGAGGGGAGTGCCTGTAGCCAACGGTTTGAGGGCAATATTGCCGATGGGGGTCACGCCCTCAGTCTTAGCCTCAGCGAAATACTTGATGCCCCATTCTTCCTCGTAGTCGAAGTTAATGGCCTGACGGTTGTAGAGGAACATTTTGTCGATGTCGGTGACCTTGAACGATGTGAACATATTGTCCTTGTCGGTCTGTATGAACTTATCGCTGGGCAGCGCCACATCACGCATGGACTGGATGGTGATGGCCTGTTTCGGGAACTCACGAGGCAGATAGCCAGGCTTGTTGAACGTATAGGTTACCTCGGCATCGTAGTAATTCTCGTTGGAACACATACCGTGGGCATAGTAGCCTTTGAAGAAGAGGTGCGGGAACAGGTTGGCAGTTGTCTGTGCACTGGCACGCAGACGCCACTTGTCATAGAAGTTGCGTGAGAAGATGGTGTTCACAGGACCTATATCAACCTTGCTGGGATGCTCCTTGGTGCCAGTCTCTACGAAATTTTCGATGAGTGCCTTAATGGCGAACACAATGTAGTTCAGTCCTTTAATCTTGCCCAGCTGGTTGACAAACGATTCCATAGAGCTCTCGCTCTTAGTGAGTTCCACCTGCCGGTACTTGCTCCAGAAGTTGTCGTCGCGCATCTCAGCATACGAGTCCTTGAGCACGGGCTTACGTCCGCGCAGCAGTTGCTTGGGTATCTCATCGAAGGCATAGTCGCTGCGACGAGTGGTACGCACCACAATAAACTTGGTGAGGAACTTGGCTACGGTGAGTTCAACGAACATATCGTCGAGCGTCATCTGCCACTCCCCAGTAGAAAGCTTCGTGAACTCCTGCACGCACTGCATGTGCTCAACCCAGTTGACATCGCTGGTCTTGGGGATGGTCATCTCGCATCGGCGCACCTGATAGGACGAGTCGGCAAGTATGAAGATTTGTCCGCGAAAGCCGAAGTCCTGCTGGTTGTTAGGAGTAAAGTCGAGCTGGAAGCAGCGATCCTCTCCCACCATGACGGTATCGGTGATATAGAAGCGGTAGAACTGTATGGCATCCTTTCCAATGGGGCTTGGGAAAGGATACTGGAACAAGCGTACATTGTCTTCGTAGAGGTCGATATCGGTGAAGATGTCCTTCATAGCGGTGTTGATGATATCGCCCGTCTGGAACAAATCGTTGACGCCAGTTGAGGATTGTCCCTTAATGATACTTTTCTCGCTGTGAGGATTTTTGCGGTATAGTTTCTGTGTGACCGTCTCATCTACAGAAAGAGGCAGTATGAGCTTATTGTTATACTGGCACACCTCAACCTGATTGAGCAGCCACTCATGCTTCTTGAATATGCCCGTCTCCAACTTCTCAGGAGTGAGCTCGTTCAGACCCAGCATAATCTTCTGATAGTTGTTGTACTGATAGAAGTCGTGCGTATCCAAACTCGTCTTCTTCTTGGCAGCAATCACTTTCTTCATAAGCTCCACTGCAGGATTGTTCTTCCTGCTATACTTGGAAGAGCGTTTCGAGCGCACAGTGACCTCGCCCAGCTGTCGGTTGTCGGGCTTCAGTTTAATCACAAGATGATTTGGGGTGCTGGGCGTGATTTTTAAGACCTGCGGAACATACCCCACCGAGCTGATGGTAAGTCGCCATCCGTTATGCCGATCAATGGTGAACCTTCCCTCAGCATTGCTCGACACGGCAGACTTGTTGCCACGATAAACGGCACTGGCGTATGGCACAGGCTCGCCATCTCTGGCATCAATAATCTGTCCCGTAATCTGGGCGATTGTTGCTTGAACGATAAAAATCAGCCATAAAAGGCAAAATAATATTCTTTTCAAAGAAGTATATTCAGATATTATAAAATTGGGTGGCAAAGTTACTGAATTGTCGAAAAAAAACAACGCATTTTAGAAAACTTTTTACATATATATAATTTTTTTTGACCATTAACAGCGTTATTTAGGATAAAATAAGTAAATTTGCAGCCCTAATGAAGCAACTACCAGTACTACCTGTTGTCATTGCAACAGGGTTCGGAGCCGGATTCTGGCCATGGGGGCCAGGCACCGCAGGCGCTATTCTTGCCACTGCTATATGGCTGGGGCTTTCTTTTATTCTTTCGCCTACAGCACTTATCTTTTCAACTTTAGCACTTATTCTCATTTTCACACTGCTTGGCACGTGGGCCACCCACCGACTCATGCCCTTCTGGGGTGAAGATCCCAGTCGGGTGGTGATAGACGAGATGATAGGTGTGTGGACCCCACTACTGGTAGCCACCAATTGGCAGCAAGCGCTGGCAGCACTGGTGCTGTTCCGTTTCTTCGACATTGTGAAGCCACTGGGCATACGATCGCTTGATCGCCGCCACGGTGCGTTTTGGGTCATGGCCGACGATCTGCTGGCTGGCATCTATTCGGCCCTTGTTCTATACCTTATTATATATATATGGCCTATATGGGGAAACTGAGACATGAAATATGGACATTCAGCAAAGCACAGTTCTCAGCCCAGATAGCTACTATTGCCGACTTTAGCATATCGATGGTGCTGGCCGAACTCATAGGCATATATTATGTGTGGGCCTCTTTCAGTGGAGCCCTCAGTGGTGGCATCGTGAACTGTATTGTGAATTATCGCTGGGTGTTCGATGACACTCAGGAACTCAAAAAACGTGCCATTGCCCTGAAGTATGCTATTGTGTGGACAGGCAGCATTCTGCTCAACACCGCTGGAACATACGTGCTGACCGAGTTGTCTGGACAGTATTTCATTTTTGCAAAGATTGTCGTTGCCGTGAGTGTAGCTCTGCTTTGGAACTACCAGCTGCAACGACTGTTCGTATATCGCGACACACACATCGTTGAGACAATCAAACAGAGAAGGAAAAAAAGAAAGAAAAACAAACATAAGAAAGAGAAATGAACTATCGAGATTTTTTACAGAAACTCATTTACCATGTGATCGACCCTCTCATCAAGCTCATGATCCGCTTGGGGCTCACTCCCAACATTGTCACCACCCTTGGATTCATTGGCAATCTTGTGGCCATGTGGTTCTTCTTAGAGGCTGCACTGGCTTTTGAAGACGGCTCACAAGACCCCTATTCGCTCATCGGCTGGGGCGGCTTCATCATCTTAGCAGCCGGACTGTTCGACATGATGGACGGTCGTCTGGCCCGTACAGGCAACATGTCATCAACATTCGGAGCCTTATGGGACTCCACACTTGACCGCTATAGCGAGCTGGTCACCCTCTTTGCCATCTGCCTCATCTTCATCAAGGCTGGATGGTTCTGGATGGGAGTCACCACGTTTGCCGCCCTGGTGGGCTCTATCATGGTGAGCTACGTTCGCGCCCGTGCCGAGGGTCTTGACATTGAATGTAAGGTAGGACTGATGCAGCGCCCCGAACGCGTGGTAATTACTGCCATCGTGGCCATCATTGCCGGTTACACCGACGAACTGTGGTGGCTGGCAGGCGGCATGATCATGATTGCCGTTTTGGCAAACTTCACCGCCTTCTGGCGCGTGGTCCACTGCTACAACGTGCTGAACGAGCGCGACGGTAAAAAGTCATAACCACCAAATCCATTCATGGCAAAACTCAAGTTATTCGACATACGTAACATCACGCGACGCGAGATCATATTTGACATCGTGTTCACGGTCGTGTTTTTTTTACTTCAAGGTACGTTTGTGGGCATCAATGGCAATCACATTCTCATGTTGAGCCTTTTCAACCTGCTGTTCTTTGCCCACCCCTTGACCCGCAAGCTGGCTGTAGCCCTGTTGCCTTTCGTGGCATTCGAGATCAGCTACGACTGGATGCGCCTCTACCCCAACTACAAGGTGAACCCCATTGACATTCAGGGACTCTATGAGGCAGAAAAAGCCCTCTTCGGCATTGCCACTGAGAACGGCACACTGATTCCCGGTGAATACTTCAACCTGCACAACTCATGGATAGCCGACCTCATGGCGGGCATCTTCTATCTGTGCTGGGTTCCCGGTCCTATGGCCCTCGGGCTGTGGCTGTTCTTCAAGGGCGACCGCAGCTTCTATCTGCGCTTCGCGCTGGGATTCCTTTTTGTCAACTTCGTAGGCTTTTCCGGCTATTACATCCACCCCGCTGCCCCACCCTGGTACGCCATCAACTTCGGCTTTGAGCCAGACTTCAGCACGCCTGGCAATGTGGCCGGACTTGGAAGGTTCGACGAACTGATTGGCTTCCCCGTCTTTCACAGCATCTACGTCAACAACTCCAACATCTTCGCTGCCATCCCCTCACTACATTCGGCCTATATGCTCATTGCCACCATCTATGCGGTGATGAGCCACCAGTCGAAGTCAATCATCCTGTGCTGCATCATTGTCACACTGGGCATCTGGGCCACAGCCGTCTATTCCTGTCACCACTATGTAATCGACGTATTGTTAGGCATTCTCACTGCCTTTGTGGGCATCGCCATCTTCGAGTTAGTAGTGATGCGACTGCCTTTCTTCAAACGATTCTTTCAATCCTACGCTAAATATATTTCATGATAAAGACCCACAGACTTCTGCTCGTACTGTCGCTGCTGACTGTAGCAACCATCGTTACAGCGCAGATAGAGCTTCGTACCGAGGCGCAGGCATCAGCAGCGACAGGCGACAACACCCCACTCTGGCTGAATGCCAACAAGTATGGCCTCAGCTCGCTGGAGAAGTTCAACGGCTACTTGAGGGTCGGTGTGTTCCGTCCGCTCATAGCCGACTCCACCCACCGATGGGACTACTCATTCGGAGCCGATGTGGCTGTGGCTGCTAACTTCTCAAGTACTTTCGTCCTGCATCAGCTCTACGGAGAGGTGCGCTGGCTGAAAGGCTTGCTCACCATAGGTAGCAAGGAGCAGCCCATGCAGCTGAAGAACAACCGTCTGAGCAGTGGTTCGCAGACCCTCGGCATCAATGCGCGCCCCGTACCCAGCATCCGGCTGTCACTGCCAGAATACTGGAACATCCCTTTCACCAAGAAGTGGGTCGGCATAAAGGGTCACATTGCTTACGGCATGCAGACCGACGACGGCTGGCAGCGCAAGTTCACAGAGGGCATCTACAAACACACCGAACACGCCAAGCTTCACACCAAGGCTGGCTACATACGTGTGGGCCGCCCCGACAAGCCTTTCACGGTAGAGCTCGGATTGGAGATGGCCTGCCAGTATGGCGGCACATCCTATAGCGACCCAAGCAATCCCGTGCCTGTCATCAAAAACGAGGATGGTGTGAAAGGTGCGCTCCGTGCCTTCATCCCCAGTGGCGGCGACGTGGGCGAAGGACTCTACGAGAACAAGGCAGGCAACCACTTGGGAAGCTATCTGCTGCGTTTCAACTTCAATTACGACAAGTGGTATCTGGGACTTTATGCCGACCACTTCTTTGAAGACCACTCACAGATGTTCTTCATCGATTACGACGGCTACGGAAAGGGCGAGGAGTTCAACGTGTGGAAGGACAAGCGCTACTTCCTCTACGACCTGAAAGACATCATGCTGGGCGCTGAACTGAAACTGCGCAACTTCCGCTGGCTGAACAACATCGTCTTAGAGTACATCTACACCAAGTATCAGAGCGGCCCCATCTACCACGACCGCACCTACAACCTGTCTGACCACATTGGAGGCCTCGACAACTACTACAATCACTACATACATACTGGCTGGCAGCACTGGGGACAGGTGATGGGCAACCCACTCTACCGTTCCCCACTATACAACGACAACTCTCAGATCAGGGTGCTCAACAACCGCTTCTGGGCTTGGCACTTAGGCATCAGCGGCAAGCCCATCGACCAACTGCGCTACCGGGTGCTGGCCACATGGCAACGTGGCTGGGGACTCTATGATCAGCCGTTCACCGAACCTCAGAACAACCTCAGCTTGCTGGCCGAGGCCGAATATTGCTTCTGCGACTTCAGCAGCATGCCCGGCTGGGGCATCAAGGCCTCCATCGGTCTGGACCACGGCCAACTGCTCGGCAACAATTTCGGCGGACAACTAACGATTACCAAACGATTCAACCTTTGGGAATAATGAAACGACACATCATCGGCCTGCTCTTGGCCGTCATCGCACTGACAGCCTGCGATATAGAGCATTCCGCCAACGGCCATCTGGACGGCTACTGGCAACTGACACAGATGGACACGCTCGCCAGCGGCCAGTCGGCTGACATGACCGAATCGACCATCTACTGGGCAGTGCAGCACCATCTGTTAGAGATGAAGAAACATAATGAAACTGTAAAGAACGTGTTCTTCCGCTTTGAGCATTCAGATGCCACACTACGCATCTACAATCCCATCAGCGACAACAAAGCCATCTCCGACAGTGTGGTCACCAGCCCCTTGACGCTCCAGCCCTTCGGCATACAGCATCTTGATGAGACACTGGCCGTTGAGCAGCTCACGTCCGGGCGGATGGTTCTTCGCAACGAGTTGTTCAGATTTCATTTCCGCAAATACTGAACTGCCCTTTTGGAGAAATAAGGACAACTTTTGTCTTATTTTCTTCAAATTAGTCTAACTTTTGTTTGCGAGTTCACTTTTTTTACTTAATTTTGCGCAAGAAACTATATTTATTAACCGAAAAAACTATTTCTTATGAAAAAAAAGCTGAAACTACTGGTGACGGCACTTGCCTTATCGCCTGTTGCGTTGGCTCAGCAAGCAGACTCGCTGGCCATCGACATGCAGAGTGAACAGGCTTATACCTTCACCGAAGCACAGTTAAGCGAGGACGATGACGTGACGCAGAACATCTCCGTCATCTCATCGAACCGCGATGTGTATGCCAGCGAAGTGGGCTATCGGTTCAGTCCTGCCAGATTTAAATATCGTGCCTTCAACTCGAAGTACAACGATATCTACATCAACGGCAACCCCGTCAACGATGTTGAGCGCGGCGAGTTCCGCTACTCATTCGTAGGCGGACTGAACAACCAGACACGCGGCGCTGAAAACTCACTGCCTTTCGAAGACAACAACTACATGATGTCAGGTATGGCAGGATCGAACAACTACAACTTCCGTCCGTCAAACTTTGCCACAGGGCATCGCGTTTCACTGGCTGGTGCCAACCGCAACTACAACGCACGTGCCATGTACACATATAACAGTGGTGTCACCAGTAAGGGTTGGGCCTTCACCGGAAGCCTCACCTATCGCTGGGGCAACGGCACTGGCTTTATTGAGGGAACATCCTACAACTCGCTGAGCTACTTCCTCGGTATCGAGAAAATCCTGAACAGCCGTCACTCACTGTCACTCGTCACATGGGGCAACCCCACCGAGCGCGGTACACAGGCTGCTTCGACCGATGAGATGTACTGGATTGCCAACAGCAACTTCTACAACCCTGTTTGGGGCTATCAGGACGGCAAGAAGCGCAACTCACGCATCGTGAAAGACTTCTCACCGGCTGCGCTGCTCACATGGGACTGGAAGATTGACGACAAGACCAAGCTGGTGACCTCGTTCCTCGGCAAATACTCGATGTACAGCTCGAGCCGCCTGAACTACAACAACTCTACCAACCCAGCACCCGACTACTACTCAACCATGCCCAGCTACTATTTCAACGTGTGGGACCCCACGGCTCGCACCGACCGCGACGACATGGCTATGGCCAACTGGCAGACAGCCTATAACTATCTGAGTGCTGACAAGGCCAACCGCCAGATCAACTGGGACCGTCTCTACTTCGCCAACCGTATGGCCAGCGTGCAAGGCAGCGATGCCATGTACTACCTGCAGCGCTACCATGACGACCAGCTCTCCTTCAGTCTGGCTTCAAGCCTGAAGAAAGCGCTCTCAACCTTCACCACCCTGAATGTAGGCTTGCAGCTCTCCACCAACAAGGGCATGCACTATCAGACCATGGACGACCTGCTGGGAGCAACCACCTTCCACAACCTGAACACCTACGTCATCAAGAACTACGGCGAGAGCAGCTCTCAGGCACAGTATGACCTGAACAACCCCAATCAGACGGTGGGCAAGGGCGACCGCTTTGGCTACGACTACAACATCTACGTGAACAAGGCACAAGTGTGGGCAGGACTGTCCAGCGACTATGAGTCAGCCCACTTGTTCGTGAACGGACGTCTGTCTGGTGTGACCATGCAGCGCGACGGTAAGATGCACAACGGTCTGGCTCCCAACAACTCATACGGCAAGAGCGGTACGGCCAAGTTCCTTGACGGTGGCGTAAAAGCCGGTGCACTGGTTGACATGGGTCATGGTCACTCACTGCAGTTCGGCTTGGGCTATGAGCTCAAGGCCCCTGTGGCACGCACAGCTTTCCAGGCAGCACAGATCAACAACGACTTCGTGAAGGATCTCAAGCAGGAGAAGATTTTCTCTGCCGAGGTTGGCTACCGCGTGCAGGCCACTTGGCTCAAGGCCAACTTGAACGCCTACTACAGCCATCTCGACGACGTGACCGAGCAGAGCATGTACTACATGGATGACCGCCGCTCGTTTACCTACGTCTCTTTGAGCGGCATTCAGAAAGAATACTACGGTGTTGAGCTCGGCATGGACTTCAAGATTACCAGCTGGCTGAACCTGAAAGCCCTCGGAACCATCAGCGATGCCAAGTATGTGAACAATGCCAAGGTGAGCTACATGCTCTCTGAGGACGGCGTGACCTACGACGACATCGTACACAACAAGGGCATGCGTGAGGGATGCACTCCGCTCACCGCTGGCAGCATCGACCTGAGCATACACACCAAGGGTTGGTTCATCGACCTCATTGGCAACTACTACGATCGCATATACCTTTATTATACACCGGTAACCCGCTATGAGAGTCACCGGAGTGCCACCACCTACGACAACGACGGCAATCCCATTCCTGCCACCTATCCTGAGCAGGCCAAGGGCAAGGGCGGCTTCATGCTCGATGCCTCTATCGGCAAGACGTGGTTCCTGCGTCACGGCCGTCGCCTCGGTGTCAACCTCATGCTGACCAACATTCTGAACAACACGAAGATTGTGACTGGCGGACGCGAGCAGAGCCGTACCGACGTTGATGAGAACGGCGATGCCATCCGCACCTACTCGTTCCAGAACAATCCCTATAAGTTCTATGCTAACGGCATCAACGGCATGCTGATGATTAACTTCCAATTCTAATACAAGCTGACGATATGAAACATACAAAATATTTCGTAATGGCGCTTGCCTGTCTGGCACTCTCAGCCTGTCAGAAGGACTGGGACGTTCCTCAGACCACACCCAACGGCAACGCAAGCATCAACGATGAGAACATCATCACCATTGCCCAGCTGAAAGCCGACTACCCCAACGTTTTCTCTGAGTCCGACAAGAATGTCAAGATTGAACGCGACATCAAGATCAAAGGCCGCGTCACTGGCAACGACATCGGCTCGAACCTCTACAAGCAGTTTGCGCTGCAAGACGAGACTGGCGCCATCATCGTGGCTGTCAACCAGAGCGGCATGCACGGATTCCTGGCCGAGGGGCAGGAGATTGTCATCGACCTGAAGGATCTCTATATCGGCGGCTATCGCAAGCAGCCCGAGATAGGACAGCCCTACAACGGCACTTCCATCGGTCGCATGAACAAGGAACTGTTCCAGCAGCACTTCAAGTACACAGGCAGCATCGATGCCAACGCCATCCAGCCCATCGACTTCGATGTTGACATGGACAAGGATGCCAACTGCGGCAAGCTCGTCACGCTGAAGAACGTGTCGTTTGCGCTTGTGGCCGGACTGGGCACCTTCGCCCCCGACACCACGCAGGACAAGACCGTCAACATCGTAGGCGGTTGCGTGAACCGTGCCTTGAACGAATATTCTGCCAGCGATCTGGTCATCCGAACCAGCACCTACGCTAAGTTCGCTGCTAAGAAGTTGCCTATTGACGAAGCTACCGGCAAGCCGCTGAAGTGCAACATCACCGGCATCGCCACACGCTACAACGACATCTGGCAAATACTCATCCGCAAGGAGAGCGACATTCAGGTGATTGAAAATTGAAGATTGAAAATTGAAAATTGAA
>JAEEPT010000220.1 GCA_016284895.1 Prevotella sp.
CATGCACGTCCACTTGTAGCGTTCTCTTCGGCAGCTGAACTGATGTCGGCCTTCACGGTGAAGAGGTTGTTGCCCTCGGCCAGTTCAACAGCTTCGGCAAAGGTAACCTCCACTTCGGCAGCGGCAACAGTCTCGCCCAGCTTTGTATCGCCCTTCCATACGCTCACCTTCTCAATATTGGCTTCAGTACCCTTCAGGTTCAGCTTCATACTGTTCATCGAGAGCAGGTTCAGATTGCCCTCAGCCATTACGTTTACAGAGAGTAGCTCCTGATTGGCTGCACCGATAGAGGCATCGGCAGTAGTGGCCTGAGCAGCCTCAACCGTTGTGACCTCCATGTTCTTCGAGAGATACTCTGAGACAGTGGCCTTGAAGCCATTGTAATAATAGCTTGAAGAGTTCGGATTGAAGACGATGGTCATGGAGCCGTCGGCTGCGGTAGAGCGCACCGTCATTTCCGGACCTGCAGACTCTTGTGCATTGTCGTTGAGCTCCCACAGCAGCTCACCGCCAGTGCCTTGTCCGGCATAAATCCTGAAAGTTGATTTGTTACCATAGCTCGTTGAACTGTACTGCACATTAAATTCAGAGAAATCTATCTGACAGACCATACCCTCATGCTTCGGCACGAAGACATTGATACGGTTGTCAGTGCCAGCTTCGCAGTAGTTACTGTATTCGTTCTTGTTTTTCGTCTCGAAGGCCAACGAGCCGTTCACCTTCTTCGTCACGGTTCCCTGGTCGGCATGCGAGAGTATGATGTTTTTCACCGTGCGCTCAGCGGCAGTGGCTTCGGTAGCGGTTTCTGTCTTCTCAGCATTGTTCACCAGTGCGGTGACGCTGACAAGCTGTGCACTGACCTTCTGGTCGTTCAGAGCCTCGTCGCTGATGTCGTATTTCAGTGTGAAGAGATTGTCACCCTCAACGAGAGTCTGAGGCTCTGTGAGCGTCATCTCAAAGGCAGCACCTTCGAGCACGGTCTCACCCACCTTTGTGGAGCCGAAATAGAGAGAGGCCTTGGAGACAAGAGCGAAGTTGTCGCCAGCCGTGAAGGCCATCTTCTTTACCTGCATGGCAGGCTCGGTGTTCTGTGTCTTCACCGTGACATTGAGCATGTCTTGCACAGCATCGCCGGCGCAGACCGTAGCGGTTGAGGCAGCTACAGCCGTGAGGCCGTTGAAGTCCATTGCCTGAGGTGTGAAGAGGCTTACTTCTGCCTCGAATCCGCTGGCATCAACATTATTACTTGCATCACTGAACAGCACTACAGTCAGTGAGCCGTCGGCGGCAGTAGAGCGCACGAGAGCTGTCTCTCCTTTCTGTAGTGTCTTTATCAGCTTGTCGGCACTGACCTCCTGACCGCTGTATATGCGCAGTTCCTGATTGTAGAGTGAACCGTGCCAGATGTCGTTCTTGGTGAAGTCAACCATCACCTTCTTGCCTTCTACGCCAGAGAGGAAGGTCACCTGCCCGTTAGTTTTAGAGAGGATGCCACCGTCCTTGCCGCCCTCGTCGAAGAACAGCAGAGGAGTCTCGCCTATGGTTACTATCTGCGGTGTGGCAGTCATCAGTATCAGTGCCGGATTCTCTATCTCAACAGCTGTGCCTGCAGCAAAGGGAGCAATGCCAGCTGGCTGGAGTACAGTCGTCACCTTTGTAATGTCAACCTGCACCTTAGCGCCTACGGCTGCTGTGCCGAGGAAGTCGCCCTTCACGGTGAAGGTGGTGGTACCGTCAGACGGAGCTTCGTTGAGCACAAACTTATAGTTCTCGCCGTCGCTCTCAACGGTAGCTTCAACTTGTGCGTCGCCCTTGAATAGTCTCAGGGCAGTGGGATCAACCATGCCCTCATTCTTTGTCATGGTGAAGTAGATGCCCGTCACGTTGTCGGGATTCATCACACCTGTAGCAGTCACAAAAGCATTGGCCAGTGCCACGTTCTGCTTCGTAGTCAGCTGACCGCCAATGCCGTCGTAGCTGCTGCCTGCACCCGTGATGGTCATGTTCTCAAGTTTAATAGCCTTAACCTTAGCCACCCAACCAGAGCAACTATAAGCATAGCGATAGGCAAAACCTACAGAAATGATGCCATCGGCTGAAGCTGAAATATAGGTTTCATCGGTATAAGTCTTATTCTTTTCATTAGGATAAGCCCTCAGAATGGTTCCCGAAGGCAAAAGATTCTCTGAATAGGATGTGGAAACATCGCTTGTCGAAGCAGCCCATGTAAAGGAGTCATCTGCATCGGGATTGCCACTATAGACATTGGCAAAGGAGTAATAGTTATTACTTCCACCCATGTTCATCGATTCAAATGTAATCTGAATCGACATACCCACCTCAGCTGGCTGGAAAATCGTCAATGATTGTGCATTCTCAGCTTGGGTACCCGAATAGTCGGTGTCTCCCTTCGGATCTTTGAAGGTGATGACCTCATCGCTGGCGACCGTAATCACCTGCTTGCCAAATTGCAACTGGTTCACTTCTCTGTCTGCCCAAGCGCCAAGAGGCATGAGCAACAGCGCGAAAAACAGTAGCAATGATTGCTGAAATCTTTTTTTCATAGTGTTTGTTTTTTAAAAGTTATTTGATAATGATTTTCTTCGTTTTACCGTCGGCATAACGGATGATATTGATGCCGCGTCGTGGGAACGTCAGACGCTCCCCGTGAATAGCATAGACACTCGGAGTGAGAACGTCAGACACGATGGGCGAAATGGCTGTCGTTGCATCGGGATGCAAATCCTCGGCTCCGATGATCTCGGTCGAAGTCTCGCCAATGCTGCCACAGGTCTGATTCATGGCGTTCTGACAACGGATGAAATCGACATAAGGGAGCGTGACGCTCTGGCCCTTCGAATCAACTGCCCAAGAGATATCCACGGAACAGCCCTCGCGATTGCTGTTGGGCTGATTGTCGGCATAGCCATATTCATAGGCCGGTAGGATCCACATGAGTCCGCCTTCACCGTTGTCCACCTGACTGGCATTGTCGGGCAGTCGGCAGCCTGTCAGCGTAAGCGTGCCTTTCGAAGTGAGCCACAAGGGGAAGTACTCCTGCTTGTGGTACTTGTTACGTGAGATGCTGCCTGAGTTGTCCTGATTGTCAGTCCAAGCTACGGCCTGCTTCTCACCGCTGTAGGTATAGGTCAGCTCGTAGTTATGGATAGTGGCAGCGTTGTCGTACTCCGAGCCCTTGATCTCATACCACTCATCGTCGGGCATGCCGTTCTGGTTCCGGTCCACCGACACCCAGATGATAGCAGGCTCGGCATTGTTCTCAAAGGCATTGCCAAACACGGCAAAGTCGCGCTCACCCGGCACATTGACCACAGGATGGTCGAAGTGGAAGGTGACGTAGCCGCCCCATGCCCCCAGCGTAATCATGCCGTGGGACTGCGAGGTATAGTCGCCTGCAATAGCCTCGGTACACTTCTGCGCCACGGTCTGAGGTGTGTCGTCGGCAGTTGTCACGGGCAGCGTGTTCACAAACTGTCCCGGAGCAGGCACATACTCATCGACGGCTTGGAGGTAAGGGGATTGGGCAAAGCAAACGCCCAACGACCCACCCCCTCCCCAGGGGAGGAGAGTTAGGATAGCGAGGAGTAGGATGAGCCTACATAAAGATACTGAATCCTTCATTTTTCGTTCTTTTTTTTATTATTGACTATCATTTCCATGTTTTCATTTCTTGATGATGCTCGTCTTGATGTGCCAGCAGGCATGTCCGGGAATGTCGCCTGTAAAGGTGCGCCACTTTTCTTGCCGTCCCGCCGCATCGTAGCAGATGAGTAGTCCGTTGCTCACGTAGTTGGTAGCGTCCATCACATAGACCTCGCCCGTCAGCGGATGAACCATCAGTCCGTAGGGAGTCTCCAACTGATCGAGCCCCTTCACAAGTTCATTGCTCACTGTCTCATGGGTGCGCAGATGAATGACTCCCGAACAGTAGTAGTCGGCCTCCTCGTGGGTGTTATCTACTCCGATGTAGCAGAGCGAGTCGCCTCGGAAAGCAATATCGGTCACGGGCAGGTCGAAGGTCTTCGACACTTCCATTTGTCCGCTCTCCTGATTTATAGTAAGCAGGAACAGCTGACCAGGGCGCGTGCCGTAGTTGCCACGACTGGTCACCCAGAGCTGTCCGTAACGGTCGGCACGCAAGCGCCACAGATTCGGGGCCACCTCTATCTCGCGCTCCACAGCGAAGCGCTTCAGGTCAATCACGCTGACACGACGGTCATAGCCTTTTCCTTCCAAAACGTTATAGCCACCGCTGTTAGCCACATAGAGCTTACCATCTACCACGGCCATCTCTTCAGGCTGATAGCCCACGCTCACCAGTCCTTTTACCTCGAGCGACAGTGTGTCTATCTTGTAAACGCTTCCCAGCACCGATGTGCCGCCCACAGGCCCCACGTAGCTCGACACGTAGGCATAGCCCTCGTGGAAAGCCAAAAAGCGACAGTTGGGTATATCGACATGACCCAATGAACGTGCTGTTTCGGCCTCACACACCTCCACTTTGTTCGAGCAGTTGATGACCAGCCAGAGCCTGTTGCCATAGATCTTACAGTCGTTGCCCACATCGCCCAGTTCCTTCACCTGATGAGGATTGCGTGATGGGAATATGTTTTGATGATAATCACCGGATTGCAGATCCAAGTAGTCGAGCGTAGCCTTATTCGAGCCCATGTTACCCTCGCAGAGTACGTAAAGTCCACGATATTCCGTAATCGTAAGGGTCGAGTCGGTCTTGATGGTATCAGCAGGCGTTTCACCGCCCGGTTGCACTGGGGTCACCGTAGGCATCACCACATCGTCGTCCTTTCGACATCCAATTACCATTACCAACAGAATGGCAACCATCAAACTCCTATATCCAAATCTAATCATATCTTTCATTTCTCATCTTTCATTTTCTCTCACAGTCTTACCTCCACTCCCACAGCGAAGTTTCTTCCTGGCATGGGGTAGTTGGCTATCACATCGTACTGCTGATTGAGAAGGTTATTACACTCCACCGAAAAGCGCAGCTCACAGCGACGGAGGGGCAGCCGATAAGACGCTGAGAGATCGCTGGTGTACCAAGGCTGCATGTAGTTATAGGCGTTGTTCACCTGGCCGTTCCATCGTTCACCCGTGTAGATGAAACTGTAGTTCACGGACAGTCGCTGCCAGTCGAGTCCCAGTATGACGGAACCCGAATGACGGGGTATGTAGGGTATCTGGTGACGGTAGTAGGGCTTCGATGTATCGGTCACGTCGATGGCCTGCTGATAGGTGTATTGGGCGCGAAGGGTAAGACCCACCCCCTGCCCCTCCCGAGGGGAGGGGAGATTGAAGAGACGGTCAAGGGGCACGTGTACCGAGCCCACCACATCGATGCCCCGGATATCGACCTCACCCAAGTTCAGCATAGTCCAGCGGAACTGCTGTCCCTTGGGGTAGGCAATGATTTTGTCTTTCACCTTATTATAATATATGTCGGCAGATAGAGACCACCCCCAGAACCCACCCCCTACCCTTCCCCAGGGGAGGGGAGTTTGGTTACTCTTGCGGTCTGAACTATTCAGACTCCCCTCCCCTCGGGAGGGGCTGGGGGTGGGATTTAATAACAAGCCCACATCAAACTGTGTGGCGC
>JAEEPT010000221.1 GCA_016284895.1 Prevotella sp.
CGAAGGACCTACTTTAGCAGAAGAAATGATGGAACCGCCATCGCGTACATCAGGATTCTTGAAGTCCTGAATGTTGGCCTGAGAGATGAAGCCACCCTGCTTCAGGGTCTCATAAAGAATATTCTCAGCCTGGTCATCAACCTCAGGATTGTTCGACTCGATGTCCCAGTTGGTAGAGATACGCACCGTCTTGCCATCGGTACCCAGTGCAATGACGCTGGTGTTGGCAGGCTGACCAGCTTTCTCGCCGATGGTGTTGACGAAGGCTCCCTGAACGGCAGCACGCACATCCTCAACGTGGGTCTGCTTGTCGAGCGTAACGACATAGTTGCGACCACCAGTGAAGTCAATGCTCTGACTCAGGCCACGAACAAAGAAGCAGCATACGAATGCTACGGCTGCAATGCCCCAGACAGTGAATGTCTTCTTGTACATGCCCATGAAGTTGAACTTCGTGTTGCTGAACGTTTCCTTGAAGATGACTCCCTGGAAGTTGAGCTTCTGCCACTTGTCCTTCTTCATGCGGTTCTCATAGACCAGACGGGTCATGAACACAGCGGTGAAGAACGAAACGGCGATACCGATGATCCAGGTTGTAGCGAAGCCCTTCACAGGACCTGTACCGAAGTAGAGCAGGATAATACCGGTGATAAGCGAAGTGAAGTTAGAGTCGAATATGGCCGAGAAGGCGTTCGAGTAACCCTTGGAAATAGCTTCTTTCACATTCAGACCGCGACGCAGCTCTTCCTTGGTGCGCTCGTAGATCAGCACGTTAGCATCGACAGCCGTACCCAGTGTCAGCACAATACCTGCAATACCCGGCATGGTCAGTGCTGCCTGGAATGAGGTCAGAATACCCAGTGTGAAGAAGAGGTTGAAGAGCAGTGCAATATCCGAAATGATACCAGGAATGAAGCCGTAAAGCATAATCATATAGACCATCAGCAGCACGAAAGCTACGATGAACGATATGATACCCTGCTGGATAGACTGAGCACCGAGTGACGGGCCTACCACTTCTTCTTGTACGATACGTGTAGGAGCAGGCATCTTACCCGAGTTCAGCGTGTTGGCCAGGTCTTTGGTGTCCTCAATAGTGAAGTTACCAGTGATCTGCGAGTTACCTCCATCAATCTGAGTCAAGATGCGGGGAGCGCTGTAAACGGCATCGTCAAGAACGATAGCCACAGCCTTACCTATATTCAGTTTAGTGATCTGTGACCAGCGGCGTGCACCGTCGCTATTCATCTGCATCGAAACAGAGGGATGTCCCATCTGATCAAAGTCGTCCTTGGCACCGGTAATCACGTCACCTTCCAGCGGAGCACGTCCGTTAGGCTCGGTAATCTTCAGTGCATAGAGAGCGAACACGTCGCCATGGGTGCCTGTGCCAAAGTCCTCGGCCTTTGCGCCCCAGCGCAGTTTCAACTCAGCAGGAAGAATCTGCTGTGCCACTTCAGAATATATGACCTTGTTGACATCAGCAGTATCGCGGGCAAGTGCATAACCTACAATGGCAAGACCCTGTCCCTGAACGGGCTGGAACACTGCGAAGAGCGGATTCTGCTTCTTAGCTTCCTCCTTAGCCTTGGCATCGGTAGCCTTGTCGCCCTTGGCCAGCTTAGCACCGAAGGAAGATGTGATAGCAGTCGTATCAACAGCAGTAGTGTCAGCAGCAGCTACCTCGTTGGCAGCGACTGAATCAGTAGCTTCGGTAGCCTGCCCGTTGCTCATCAAGGCAGCGTAGCGCGAGTTGAGCTGAGAGAACAGAGGTACAATCTCCTGTGAGTTGTAGGTCTCCCAGAACTCCAGGTTGGCCGAGCCCTGCAGCAGCTTACGTACACGCTCTGGCTCTTTCACACCAGGCATTTCTACCATGATACGCGACTGGCCTTCCAGGCGCTGGATGTTGGGCTGAACCACACCGAACTTATCGACACGCTGGCGAACCACGTTCTCGGCATTGTCGACAGCTGACTGCAACTCAGCTCTCAGGGCGGCCTCAATCTCGGTATCGGTTGACTGTGTGCTTACTTTGCCCTTCATTTGCTGAGTGGCAAAAATCTCAGCCAGTCCGCGACCAGGGGCGTTCTGCTTCCAACGATTGATGAACAGTGAGATAAAGTCATCCTGACTTGTCTCCTCGTCTTTTTTAGCCTCAGCTAATGACTTTTGATAGGCGGCATCCTGCTTGTGGTCGGCCAATACATCGATTACATCGGGAACCGACACTTCCATGATGACGTTCATACCACCTTTTAGGTCCAATCCAAGACCGATTTCCATCTCCTGGCACTGCTTCAGCGTGTAGACGCCGAGGTACACTTTCTCGTTCTTCATCGAGTCGAGATACTCCAGTCCTGCTTCGCCCATAGCCTCTGCCTTGTCCTTGTAATGTTTGGTCACAAGTCCGAAGGACAGATAAAAGCAGCAGAGCAGCACGAGTGCCACCGCAATTGTCTTTACTAATCCTTTGTTTTGCATTGTTTTTTTATGTTATTTACTGATTTTATGCAAATTAGCCTGCAAATATAGCTATTTTTTTACGTTTCGAAAAATTTCTGCCCTATTATTGTACATTTTTTAAGGTTTTTCCCTCATTTTTCCCTCATCTTCAGCCAGCAAAGCAGTGGATAATGGTCACTGGCATCCATTTTGTTGTCAATCTCACATACCATGGGTTCAAAGTGATCAGAGCACATCATGTGGTCTATCCGGATGTGGAATCCTTTTCTGTTGAAAGAGAACCCCATTCCTCTTCCGGCCTCAACGAAACAGTCGTTCAGTCCCTTGGCTATCGTATGGCGGGTGTATGAGATGGGGGTATCGTTGAAGTCGCCGCACAATATGACAGGATACTGTTGATGGTCCTTAATGTACTGGTGTATGATTTCCGCATGGCTGGCTCTGATTTGCATTCCCTCACTCAGCTTTCCCATCAGTTGGAATGTCTCGGCTTGTGCGGTATCGCGCTGCATGCCTCCCTCAATCATTTCCTGATAGCGGTTGCGATCGTTCGAACTGAGGTGTGAAGTCTCCAGATGATTGTTAATCACCATCACGGTGTCGGATTCCACCTTCAGGAAATAAGCAACCGACCCATTGGTAGGCGATTCGTAGGGAAGAATTTCTTTCCAGAGAATGGGAAAACGGGTGTAAAAGCCTAAACAGTTCTTGGTCTTTGAGTTACTCACGTTGACAGTGTCAGTATAGGCGAAATACTGCCTCATGCGTTCCAGTGCTTTCTGCGCCTTCACGTCGTTGTCTTCCTGTATGCAGACGATGTCGGGCTGCTTCGACTTCAGGTAGCTGAACACCGTGTCGAAGCCATGATCGTACTTAAAGTTGCCGCCATAGCCGCACACGTTGTAGCTCACCACGCAGAGTGCGTTTTCGGGTATTTTCGCACGGGTGTGCAGGGGCATATAAATACGAATAGGTGGGAAGGCCAGTAGAAATCCTACGACGGTAATGAGCAACCGTCGCCAACTGAGGAACACCCAGAGCGGAACGAACAGCAGGTTAACCACCACTGTGAGGGGGAAAATCATGCCCATACAGCACAGTTTGGGAAATTGTATGGGTGAGAGGTGGTCGCTATAACCAGCCACCAGCATCAAGACGATGGTCATGATGTTGGCTCCAGCGATCATGTTTAGGAAGATGGCCTTCAGGTGCTTCATCAGTTATCGCGGCTTGCGTCAAAGAGACGCTGCTTTTCATCCTTCGTCAGACTGTCGTAGCCGCTGACGCGAATCTTGTCCAGGATCTTGTCAATCTCAGCCTGGCGCTGCTGCCTTCTGGCGTTATACTCCATATCGGTCTCCTGCCGCGGCTGTGGCCCAGGGTGTGGCTTGTGCTTCTGCTGCGAACGATCACCAAAGCGCTCCATAAACTGTCGCACACCGCTCAAGTCGAAGTCCTGATAGGGATGGTGTTGCCAATAGCGAATGAGTATAAAGCCGAAAAGCATGCCGCCCAGATGGGCCATGTGAGCTATGCCGTCGCCAGCCGAGTTGATGGCCGAGAACAGTTCAATGCCAGCATAACCTATCACGAACCATTTGGCCTTGATGGGTATGGGCAGTGGGAACACGAACATTCGTTCTTCAGGAAACATCATACCGAAGGCGAGCAAAATGCCGTAAACAGCACCCGAGGCACCAATTGTGAGACTATAGCTGCCCATCATGAACTGCACCAGCTCCTGACACAGTCCGGCACCTATGCCGCACACCAGATAATAGAGCAGGTAGCGCTTGGGGCCCCACATGCGCTCTATCACACAACCAAACATCCATAGCGCGAACATATTAAAGAATATATGCGTGAAGCTGCCATGCATGAACTGATAGGTAAGAAACTGATACAAATGGAAATGGGGCGACTCCAAGTAATGCAGACCTCCGAAATAGGAGATATGGATGCCGTACATCTGTAGTACAAAATCGGCTGCAAACACCAGAAAATTGATGATGAGCAGATTCCGGGTTACAACGGGTATGTTCTGTAACATTCTCTTTCTTCTTGATTATTAGCGTTAATCACAAAACCTCATTCATAGCTTTCTGGCACCACGCTTTACGCATTGTCCGCCATATTCGCTAAAGTTGGTGCAAAATTACTAAAAATATCCGTTTCCCCATTCAAAAAGAGTGGTTTAGCAGATTTTTTCAACAAAAAAATGCATTTTTTCGGGTTTTTTGTTTGTTTTCTAAATACTTTGTCTTATATTTGCGTCAAAATTCTTACAATAACTCTATTTTTACACTTTTAAAACTTAAAAAAATTATGAACAAGACAGAATTAGTTGAGAAAATTGCTGCTGGTGCAGCCATCTCTAAGGTTGATGCAAAGAAGGCTCTTGACGCTACAGTTGCTGCTATTAAGGAGGCTTTGATTGCTGGTGACAAGATTGCTCTGGTTGGCTTCGGCACATTCTCTGTAAACGAGCGTCCCGCACGTGAGGGTATTAACCCCGCAACCAAGGCTAAGATTAAGATTGCTGCCAAGAAGGTTGCTAAGTTCAAGGCTGGTGCTGAGTTGGCTGACGCACTGAACTAATTTTTTCATACGCATATAAAATGAAAAAGCGCTTCCATCAGGGAGCGCTTTTTCATTGTCTGTTCTGTGCCGCGAGCGGGACTCGAACCCGCACAACCATTTCTGGTCAAGGGATTTTAAGTCCCTCGTGTCTACCATTCCACCATCGCGGCTCGAATGACGGCTGCAAAGGTAATATAAAAATTTGGAAATTGAAGATTGAAAAATGAAAAAATTTTGTTTCTTCCTTAAAAATCTTCTCTTCCGGAATCAATTCTGTACAGTCAGCTTCACATCGTCCATGCTCACCATGTACCGCATGAGCGGTTCGCCTTCGCCTCCCTCGACGATGGCTCCGGTCTCCAAATCGTACACTCGCTTACAACTGTTGCATACTACCTGCGGTTTTTTACCGTTCCACGTGAGCGGATAGATGCCCGTACAGGTGGGACAGGCACGGTCGTAGGCCACAGGACCGCTGAAGTTGGTGCGACCAACGATGAGGCCCACCTCGTTGCTGGCTCCCATCATACAGGGCACGTTGTTCTCTATCTGGGTCTCTAT
>JAEEPT010000222.1 GCA_016284895.1 Prevotella sp.
GACCTGCCCGTCTGGCAGATCGCTGAGTCGCTGAATTTCCCTAATCCCTCGTTCTTCTCCAAGTTCTTCAAGCGCGAGACGGGGATGACACCAGCCGAATATCGAAATGGATAAATATTTCTAAATAATTAATCGTTTCCTCAACTGATTCAGATTTTCCCTATCTGCATACGCTTGAAGAATTCCTTTACGGCATTGCGCTGATACATCCCCTTGACATAGACCAGCGAGGCATGCATGGTTTCCCTGGCTTCCCTGGCTTCCTTAATTGGAATAGCTATCCAAGTATTTCCTCTTTGTGCGTTAAAAGTGCAAAAAGACGGGCGGAAGTGTTGCAAATCGTCACTTCAACCCGCTAAATATCTTTCGTTACAATTATAGATTATGCTTTTCCAGCCATCCCCTCATTGTACAAGCATTTTCTTTCCGTTCATAATGCGGAGTCGTGTTGCCTGTGTGGCGGGACGGCCAGCTGTGTCGAACGCGTATGAATCCTGGTGCTTGTCTGCGTTGACCGCTCCGATGTCGTCGGGTGTTGCCACAGGCACAAGGTCGATGTAGTCGATGTCGGGCATCCAGTTGGTGCTGTTTGATAGGCGGATGGTGTTGCGCCCTTTCTCCAGGTGTATGATGATGGTTTTTCTTGCCACTGTACTCCAACCGCCAGAGTTGACATTGACTGTATTGACGCGCTTCCCGTTGATGTCAATGCGGATGTTTCGGTTCTCACCTGAGATATATGCGATGGTAAGTTTGTAGTCACCTCCGTCGTTGCTATATACATCGCGCCAAACAAGGTCGTTTTTTTCGTTGTAGCCAAGCCACCCTGCCTTCAGTCCTGATGAGCAGTAGTCGGCATATTCATATATGCCTGTATGTTCTGCCTGATTGTTTTTCAGTTCCTGATAGTTGCTGATGTAGGCAGTCTCGGCTTCGTAGCGGGTGCGCTCCAGCCGCTGCTCGCCTTCAGCGGTGTAGATACGGGTGCCGTGGGCAGGGATGGTTACGTTGTAACTGTCGGAAAACTCGCCCAGGTCTTTCTTCTGGAACAGGTCGCGGAGCTTCACCTTTCCGCCGAGGCACAGGTCGGCAAATCGTACGGTTGCCTGTTTGGAAGCATCGTCGGGATTGTAGATGGCGAAGGCGCGTTTGGTGACGTTCAGTTCTTCAATGTCTCGCACCAGAATGTAACAGCTGTTGGAAAGTGCTACGATGTATGCCTGCTGATAGAGCGGATCCTGATTGAGGGCTATCAGTTCTTCGTTTTTCAGCAGATTGAGTGTTGTGGTCTTGATGTTTTCGAGGTCGCAGCCTATGAGCAGTGGAGAATTCATGATACACCACATGCCGAAGTGGGTCTTGTCTTCCTCGGTAGTCATGGAGCGTCCCACCTCGAGCATGTCCATGTCGTTGAAGCGGCCGTCGTAGCTGTAGGCACTCATGTATAGGTTTTCAGCAAGAATACCCTTCACTGATGGCCAGCCGTCCCAGATGTCGTGGGTGGTGCGCCAGGAGAATGCCACGTCGTGAACCCATGTGCCGGGATAGTCCCAGCGGCATACGTTCAGTCGCACATCGTTTCGACCGGTAGCTTTGATGGCGTTGCTGATGGCGGTGTAGCGTTTTTGCGGGTCGAGAGCCAGATGCTGTGTGTTCTGTGGAGCGTCACCGCCGCAGAAGTCCACCTTGATGAAGTCGAAACCGCACTCCTTGAAGTAGAAGTCGGCATCGTGCTGGTCGTAGTTGTAGAGTCCGACATTCACGCTGAGCACATCGCCATTGTACATATTACCGCATGTGTTTGCACCGGCATCGCTGTAGATTCCGGCTTTAAGACCCTTTGAATGGATGTAGTCGGCTACGGGTTTGAGTCCGTTGGGGAAACGTGTGGGATGGATGATAAGTTCGCCAGTTTCCGTATTGCGTCCACCAAAAAAGCCATCGTCGATATTGATGTGATTGTAACCCACATCTTTCAATCCTTTTGATACCATCGCGTCTGCCTGCCGACGGATGAGCGCGTCGCTGATGTTCACACCATAGGTATTCCACGAACTCCAGCCCATCGTGGGACCGCCCTGTGCCATCAGGCTAACTGTCGCCGTCAGGCACGTTGCTGCTATAAACAGTCTTTTTTTCATAGTTCTTTCTTTTATATATAATCTGCTATCTGCTGAGAATTTTCTTGATGCTGCCGCCGGCTGTTACCACGATATTCAATCCACGCTGAACGTCGTTACGGTGAATGCCGTCAAGTCCGTAGATGACATTCTGCTGATTTCTTGAATAATGCAAATCTGTGACCGATGCCTCCATGTTACACTCAAACGAAATGCTCCGGAGTGTGAAGCGGTAGGCTGTGAGTTGTCCGGGGTATGCCTGTTGGAAGAAGTAATAGACATGGTTTGCATCGACCTCATACGTCCATTGTGTCACTTCGTTATCCCATGGTGTTATCTTTACTGACTCGGGGGATAGCGGGTTGTTATTCTGGCAAGCAACGAATACCAGTGGCTGTGCAGCGTTTGCCGAAGCCTTGCCGCTGATGGTAATTTTACTGGCTGTAGAAGGTTCTATCTTCAGAAAAGCACCATGAGTGGGTAGTTCGCCGTATGGTTCAGTGTCGGAGAACGATGTGATGAGTGTCTCAATGGTTCCGCCGGTTGAGGGCATCTGCGACGGTAGTAGCCCCTGGTTGCCCGCATGCCAAGCCCAAGTGACAGCGTCGTCTGGTGCTCCAATAGTTACTGTTGCACCATTGAAGGTAATATCAGACCCGCTCGGAATACCACTGGTTGGAGTGGCAACCCATGCATTCTTGGCAGTTGCGTCGTAATGAACCACCTCTGCCTCTTCTTGTGTGGAGTTTCCCGGAGCATCAGGATTCAGTGTAAACCGCTTGCACCAGTTCCATATTTCGTAGGAGTTCTCAGCAACTGGTGTGTGCGACCCCTTACCGCTATAATTGTAGGAGTAGAGCACCACCTCGTGACCAGTCTTTTCATTGAGCCACAGTTCGCGGTCGCCGTCGAACCATGACGTGCCGTTCTTGGTGCGATAGCCCGACTGCTTCTTGTATTTAGTATAGCGATTCATATTTGCCATATTCTCCATATAGCCGCGAATGTTGTATTTGTTGTATGTGAAAGCATTGTCGTTATAGGCAATGCACTCCATGACATTCACCTTCTTTGCACATTTCTTCCAAGGCTCCTCACTGAACTGTATTCCGCTGGTGGGGGCAAAGGCAGCAATCTTGTCGAGCATGTTGGGCATGCAGTGGAACAACAGCATTGAACCCATGGAGAAGCCAGACCAATAGACGCGCTTACGGTCAATCTTGTAGCGTGTTGCCATCTCGTCGATAACCTTGATGATGAAGTCCTGGTCTGTAGTGCCGCTAATATCCCAGTAGTCGCCATCTGCGCGAGGATAGACCATGACGAACTTGGCTGTGTCAACAAGTTCGTACATCCTGTCGTGCTCTGCCTGATTCTCTGAATTGCCGCCCATGCCATGAGTGGTGATGAAGAGCGGACTGCCTGCTGGCAGTTCGTCGGGTGTATAGACAAGTATGTTGCGCTGCTTGCCGCCGGAGTTAATGTAGATTTTTTCTTTCTGATAGGCCCATGCTGACATCGCTGATATTGACAGGAGCAGAATGGTAAATATTGTCTTTCTCATATATATATTGTAATTGTCAGCACCAGGGCTGTAGTTTTCATGTTAGGTTTACTGATAGCTATTGGCGATTGCCAAACGTGGATGGCGATGCGCCATATTTCTGCTTGAAGATTCGGCTGAAATGTGTCGGATTCTCAAAACCAAGACTATATGCGACATCAGCTACGGACATCTGAGAGGACAGAAGCATATGACGGGCTTTCGACAGTCGTTTTTCACGAATCCATTTGGCTGGGGACACACCATAGATGCTCTGGAAGTCGCGCTTGAAACTGGAGAGTGAACGACCTGAGAGATAAGCCAGTTCTTCGATGGAGATGGGTGATGTGTAGTTTTCCTCCACCACGCGATGAATGTCCACCTTGACGGGCTGACGCAACTGGAGCATCTGACGGAAGATGTTCTTCGAGCAGTCCATCACATTGTAAAGCAGTTCCATCACCTTCAGACGTAGCAGTCCTGGGCTGACCTGCAACGAGTCGTTAAAGTATGGTGCCAACGACCGACAATAGGCCACGAGGCGATCGCTCATGGGCGACACCTGCGCTCCAAATTCTTCGGTCATTGGAGGCACGTTGACTTGCTGTGTGGTGAGGAAGTCCTTCAACAGTTCGTCGTTGATAGCAAATAGCTGACTCTCGAAGAGTCCCGTCTCCGTCGAGCCTTTCTTCTCGTAGCTGACGCTGTGCGCCTTGCGCAGCAGAATCATCTCGTTTTTGCCCACCGTCCACGACTGTCGTCCGCAGGTCAGCTTCACGCTGCCTCCCAGCACCACATAGAGCAGATGCTGTTCCAGAAAAAAAGTCCCGCTTTCGCCAGCAGTTACGATGCACTGGTCTATAATGCTGCCACCGTCGAGCCGTAGCGACGACGTGGTACAGTCGCCGCTAATCAGAGCTGAGGGGAATTTTGTTGTCTTATCCATACAAACAATATCGTCTGCAAAATTAGTGAAAATCTTGCAGACCAAAGAAGTATTTACTTGGAAATAGTGTTAGAGTTCTGGTTGTAAGCTTTTGCCACGCACTTCCACTGTCCGTCAATCTTCAGCAGAAGCAATACGTCTGTGAAATCGATGCTGCCGCCCCAGCCTTCTTCCAGCACACGGACAACAGCCAATGTCTCTTCCAGTTCCAGCACGTCGATACGGGTCTTGAACTCTTTGCCAGCACCTACGGTGTCAACATTGTGATAGAACTGCTCGATGCTGCCACGCTCGAAATTGCTGTTCAGGAATCCGAACAGGCAGGCATCTTCGGTAAACAACTCCTTTGCATACTTGCTGTTGCCTTCGGCAACGCTCTTTGTGAACTTGCTTGCAGCTTCTACTACTGCATTGTAGTCTTCAATGTTACTTCTCATTTTACTTTTGAGTTAAAATTAAACGTTGTTTGAATCTGGGTGCAAAGGTACGACGATTTAGTTAAATGCACTTTTCTATTTAGTCCAACTTTTTTGACTATTACGTCCAATTTTAGTCAGTCATTATCCTTGACAGGTCAATACCCTTGTGCTATACACGTGCAGAAAAGAAGCGAGGCAAGTACCTGTTCGCCATGCACTTGCCTCGTAATTCGCTAATTTTCAGCATCTTTCGATCATTCCTCTACGGCTGCCTGCGCGGCGGCGAGGCGTGCGATGGGCACGCGGAACGGAGAGCAAGAAGCGTAGTTCATGCCAATCTTGGCGCAGAACTTCACTGAGCTGGGCTCACCACCGTGCTCACCACAGATACCGCAGCGCAGTTCAGGACGTACAGCACGACCTTCCTTCACAGCGTACTTGATGAGCTTGCCAACACCCTTCTGGTCGAGTACCTGGAATGGGTCAACCTTCAGGATCTTCTTGTCGAGGTAAACAGGGAGGAACGATGCGATATCGTCGCGGCTGTAACCGAAGGTCATCTGAGT
>JAEEPT010000223.1 GCA_016284895.1 Prevotella sp.
ATGATAAATACCTTTCTTTTCATAATCATATAAATAGACATTTTATTCATTTCTGCTGCAAATATAAACAATTGTTTGCTACTCTGCAAATATTCCCGTTGTTTTTGTACCATGATTCTTTTGCATTTCTCTCGTTTTTTCGTAACTTTGCACCGAATTATGGATAAATTCGAGAAAACGAACGGACAGTTTGAACAGGCTGTGGCCGAATGCCGCACGCTGTTTGAGAAGAAACTGCACGACTATGGAGCATCGTGGCGCATCCTACGCCCCACGTCGCTTACTGATCAGCTGTTCATCAAAGCCAAGCGCATCCGCCAGTTGGAAACAACGGGTCTTTCGCTGGTAGGCGAGGGCATTCGTCCTGAGTTCATCGGGCTGGTGAACTACGGCATCGTGGGCTTGATACAGTTGGCCAAGGGCTTTAGTGATACGGTGGATACGACTCCTGAGGAGGCTATGTCGCTCTACGACAGTTATGCCCATGAGGCGCTGGAGCTGATGAAACGAAAGAACCACGACTACGACGAGGCATGGAGAGATATGCGCGTGAGCAGCTATACCGATCTGATACTGACGAAGATTCAGCGCGTGAAGGAGATGGAGGACCTTGCCGGTCAGACGCTGGTGAGCGAGGGCATCGACGCGAACTATATGGACATCATCAACTACTCGGTGTTTGCACTGATTAAGCTGTAAGGTGAAGAAGATTGTCGTCAACCTGTGCCGACTGTTGCTGTCGGTTGTGTTCGTCCTGTCGGGCTTTGTGAAAGCAATTGATCCGCTGGGTACGCAATACAAGATAGACGACTATCTGGAGGCGATGCATCTGGCAGGACTTCTGCCTCCGTTGGTTACGCTGTCCATGTCGGTGGTTCAGTCGTCGGTGGAGTTCTGTCTAGGCATTTTCATGCTGTTTGCCATTCGCCGCAAGTTCACAACCATCAGCGTGCTGGTCATAATGGCAGTGATGACGCCTCTGACACTTTGGCTTGCCATTGTCAATCCGATTACTGACTGCGGCTGTTTTGGCGATGCCATTGTGCTTACTAACTGGCAGACGTTCTTTAAGAACATTGTGCTGCTGATGGCAGCGATAGTGGTGGCGCGCTGGCCGCAGGAGATGTTCCGCTTCGTGAGCGAGTCGAACCAGTGGATAGCCGTGAACTATTCAGCTGTGTTCATCCTTGCTACGTCGGTGTGGTGTCTATACGATTTGCCACTGTTCGATTTCCGCCCCTATCATGTGGGGGCCAACATACAAGAGGGTATGGAGATACCCGTGGGTGCAGAGCAACCCGAGTTTGAAACAACTTTCATCCTGGAGAAAGACGGACACCGGCAGGAGTTCGGCATCGACAACTATCCCGATTCTACGTGGACCTTTGTCGACTCCCGTACAGTCATGACGAAAGAGGGCTATGTACCCCCAGTACACGATTTCTCCATTACGACGTTCGGTGGCGACGACATCACCGAGCAGGTGCTCAATGACACATCGTATGTGTTCTTGCTGGTGGCTCCGTTCTTAGAGCATGCCGACGACTCTCGTCTCGACCTCATCAATGAGGTGTATGAGTATGCCAAGGAGCACGGCTATGCGTTCTACGGACTAACGTCGAGCAACGAGCATGCTGTTTCGCGCTGGTGCGACATGACTGGAGCTGAGTATGACTTCTGCCTGACTGATGGTACCACGCTTAAGACCATCATCCGCAGCAATCCTGGACTGGTGTTGCTGAAGCAAGGGACGGTCATCCGCAAATGGAGTCACAATAGCT
Organism: Prevotella sp.; assembly: GCA_016284895.1. Taxonomy (GTDB): domain Bacteria; phylum Bacteroidota; class Bacteroidia; order Bacteroidales; family Bacteroidaceae; genus Prevotella. Next base: position 1,782 of record JAEEPT010000223.1, read on the forward strand.
TGCCGGAACTTGATGAGACCATGGGCTCCCTCCCACTTGAGCAGCTGGAGATAGGCCATATACCAATCTCTTCCGTATCGAGCAAGGTGTCGCAGATATTGCTCTGGTTCGTACTGCCGCTGACACTGCTGTCAGTTGCCGATCGAATATGGATGTGGAGCCGAAGGGTTCGAAGAAAAAAGAGAAAGAAGGAGGATAATTCCTTATAATTTCATATATTAACATTTAGAAAAATGAGAAAGAAAATTGTAGCAGGCAACTGGAAGATGAACATGAACCTGCAAGATGGTATTGCTCTGGCAAAGGAGCTGAATGAGACGTTGAAAGCCGATAAGCCCAACTGTGGCGTCGTCATCTGTACACCGTTTATTCACCTGGCTTCTATTGCCCAGTTCCTTGATCAGGACATTATCGGTCTGGGCGCTGAGAACTGCGCCGACAAAGAGAAGGGCGCTTTCACAGGTGAGGTGAGTGCCGAGATGGTGAAGTCGACAGGTGCTCAGTACGTCATCCTGGGTCACAGCGAGCGTCGTGACTACTACAAGGAGACTCCCGAGATTCTGAAGGAGAAGGTGCTGTTGGCTCAGAAGAACGGTCTGAAGGTTATCTTCTGCATTGGCGAGAGCAAGGAAGAGCGTGAGGCTGGCAAGCAGAACGAGGTGGTGAAAGCAGAGCTCGAAGGTTCAGTATTCAATCTTCCTGAGGAAGACTTCCGCAAGATTGTCATTGCCTATGAGCCCATTTGGGCTATCGGTACAGGTCTGACTGCAACCGCTGAGCAGGCTGAGGAGATTCACGCTTATATCCGTTCAATCATTGCTGAGAAGTATGGCCAGGCTGTAGCCGATGACACCACTATTCTCTATGGCGGATCGTGCAAGGCTTCGAACGCTCCTGAGCTGTTTGCCAAGCCCGACATCGATGGTGGACTTATCGGTGGCGCTTCATTGAAGTGTGCCGACTTCAAGGGTATCATCGATGCCTGGAAAAAGTAAGAACTGAATTGTAAAAGCATGACAGGGAAAATCGTCATTGCAACCATTTTGGGGCTGTGCATCGGTGTTATGGCCGATGCACAGACCTTCACCCAGCGCCTGCAAAAGTCAGGACAGGGTGGAGCCACCGTGACCGTCCATCAGGACAAGTCTATCGACGACCTCGTGAACGATGCACATCTTGGCCCCACCGTCACACCGGTCAGTGCGGCGCAGGGGGAGAAGGGACACGCGGCCACTTCTACAACCACTAAGAAACAACCCACTCAGAATCAGAAGCCGCAGGAGAAGAAGGAGACCACGCGTCAGCAGCCACCTAAGGACACCACATCTCGTCACCCTTCTGATTCCGTTGCCGCTGAGCATAAGAGTGGGCGTACCTATAAGGTGACGGGGTTCCGTGTGCAGGTATTTGCAGGTGGCAACTCGCGTAAAGATCGCCAGAAGGCCGACCAGATAGGCAATCAATTGCGCACGCTTTTCCCCAACGAGCAGGTGTACGTACATTTCTATTCTCCTCGATGGATTTGCCGAATGGGCAATTACCGCACCTATGAAGAGGCATTGCAGCAGCTTCAGGAGGTAAAGCGCTTAGGCTACACGGCGGCAACCATCGTGAAGGGAAAGATTACGGTGCAGTATTAATTCCTAATTGCTAATTAATAGCTTATAAAGTGTATCCAGAAAACGAATTATTCCGTGAAGGGCTTGACGAACTGGCCGTCCACTACAAGCGTATCTTAGAATTGCTGGGCGAGGATGCTGAACGCGAAGGCTTGGTGAAGACTCCTATGCGTGTGGCTAAAGCCATGCAGGTGCTCACACGCGGTTATGAGATGGATGCCCATAAGGTGCTGACCGATGCACTGTTTAAAGAGGACTATAGTCAGATGGTCATCGTTAAGGACATCGATTTCTTCTCGCTTTGCGAGCATCATATACTGCCTTTCTATGGCAAGGTTCATGTGGCTTATATCCCCCACGGCTACATCACGGGCCTGTCTAAGATAGCCCGTGTGGTTGATATTTATAGCCATCGTCTGCAAGTGCAAGAGCGTATGACGCTGCAAATCAAGGAGTGCATTGAGCAGACCCTTCATCCGCTTGGCGTAATGGTGGTGGTTGAGGCCAAGCACATGTGCATGCAGATGCGTGGAGTGGAAAAGCAGAACAGCATCACCACAACAAGTGACTTCAGTGGAGCCTTCAATCAGGCTAAGACACGACAAGAGTTTATGAATCTAATTCATAATTCATAATTCATAATTTATAATTTATACTTATATTTTTTTAATTATGTACCAGTCGAATCGTGGTGATTACCGTACGAAAGAAACTTTCCTTGGCATGCTGTGGAACAGCTGCCTTGGCAAAGCTATCATCCTGCTCATTCTGTTGGGAATACCTGCCGTTATCGCAATGTTGACCCGCCCATCAGAGGAATACATGCGTGATGAGATGATAGACAACATACGCCAATGCATAGAAAGGCCTGACAGCCTGCGTACCGATGTGATGGACGATGCCATCAATAATCTCACCTATATTTTTACGCAGGCCGACACTGTGGTCAACACTGATTTGCTGGCCAGTTTTAAGCGCTATAACCGTCTGGAGTACTATGACCATACACTCTACTCGTCGATGCGCGTTTACAACAACTTCCATATAGATGGCATTCGCTGTGCCATAGGCATCTTCGGCATCGTCATCCCCACTATCAATTTCAACGACCTGCTACTGCGCGACGGGCCTATCCAGACCGATGAAAGCAATTTCCGTCCTGTTGAGATTATAGGCGACGATGAGTACTTCGGTGAAACACCCGACCTTATTTTTAGGGAAGAGAATTACGAACAGTAACGCACTACATCGCTCCAGTATGACTTCACTTCAGAACTTGACTCTCGCAGTATGCGACGTGGCCCGAAAGGCAGGACAGTTCATCCGGCAGGAACGTGAAAGCTTCAAGGCTGAGTCTGTGGAACGTAAGCATGCCCACGATTATGTGAGCTATGTCGATAAACAGTCTGAGCAACTCATCGTGGAATCTCTTCGCCAACTCTTGCCTGAGGCAGGCTTCGTCACCGAAGAAGGTCAGGCAAGCTATACTGATGAAGAGTATTGCTGGTTTGTCGATCCGCTCGACGGCACTACCAATTTCCTTCATCGTTATGCTCCTTTTGCAGTTAGTATAGGTTTGCTCAAGGGACGCGACATCCAGTTGGGTGTTGTTTACGAGATATGTGCAGACGAGTGCTTCTATGCCTGGCAGGGTGGGGGAGCCTGGCTTCAGCAGTCTGACCGGCAGCCCCAGCCGCTACATGTGAGTACACAGCAGTTTGCCGATGCGCTGGTATGCCTACAATTGCCTTACGACAGTGATGCTTACAACCCAATCATTCGTCAGCTTCTGATGCGTCTCTATGGGCGCGTGGCTAGTGTCCGCATGCTGGGTTCGGCAGCTATCGCCCTTTGTTATGTGGCAGCAGGTCGGCTCGATGCATACGCCGAGAAGTACATAGGGCGATGGGACTATATGGCTGGCGCATTGTTAGTGCAAGAGGCAGGCGGCATTGTCACCACATACGGCGGCTCACCCGATTTTACCAGCGGCAACAACGTGGTGGCTACCAATGGCATCGTGCATCAGGCGATGGTCAGCGAGTTAAAACTTGCAGTGAGTAACTCATCGAAATGACATGCTATAATATAAAAAGGTAAAAAACTTGCCGAAAAATTTGGCTGTTTCATAAAAACATACTACCTTTGCACCCGCTAAAGCAGTAAACTGCTGAGCATAAGGA
>JAEEPT010000224.1 GCA_016284895.1 Prevotella sp.
CCCTCCTCGATGGTGGTCTGCAGGTCGTAGCGGCTGACGGTCGTATAGCCCTCGCGGCTGATGGTCACCATCTTGGCATTGCGCTGAACATACACCCAAAGCTCGCCGTCGTGAACATCTATCAGGCTGTTCATGTTGCCGAAGTTGAAATGATAGGCACGCAGGTTGTCGTCGGGATTGCTCGATGTCACCTTGATAATCGCATAGAGATCACCATTGCTGTCCATCTTCTTGTAAGCCTCGTTGCGGGCCGTCAGGTCAAACTGGTCCAGTTCGAAGCTCTCCACAGAGAACTTCAGCTTCTGCTGTGCAGTGGCTGTCATCATGCCTGCTATCAGCAGGAACATGAGAAACCAGATTTGTTTAAGTACATTTTTCATTTTCTCACTTTTTTGACTGCAAAAGTACTGCTTTACAAGGAAATTTCCAAACAAAAACACATTATATATAAAAAAATCCACCTGTACGGTTGAAAGAAATTGATCATGAATGTTTGGCTTCAAGATTAAGTAACCAAACGGGCTGATTCTCATCTGAGAGTCAGCCTGTTTTTTCATGCCCACACGTGGGCGAGGCATTCAAAGTGAAGCGGACAGTTATCATTTGTTTACTAAGATAACCGTAGCCGACTTATTATCCATATTAGGCATGGTCTCTCCCACACTGGCACCAATATAGGTAGGGTCAGTGACCACGAATTTGCGACCGTTCAGTTGTATGTAGTCACCTTTCACAGGATCGGTAAATGCCACTGCAGCAGCCAGGTGTCCTGGGTAGAAGACCAAGATACAGTCAAGACCCAACAGGTCACGCACCAGACGGGTGTAAAGAATAGCCCTGTCTTCACAGTCACAGTAGGGATAATAGAGAGTTTCCTCGGCAAAGAAGGCCCTGTCGCGTCCCCATACCTTATTGTCATACTCATATTCCAATCCCGTCTGCAGCAGGTTCAACAAGTGGTTGGCTGCCTCCAGTTGCGTAAGTCCTTTCAGTTGGTTTCTTAGCATCGGGTAAATCAGTTCAGCCACCTTTTTGTCCATTGGAGTGTTGGCATAGAAGCCCCAGCGTGTCATGAAATTGTCGTCTATCATCGAAGTAGGATAGGTGTTGTAGAAGTCTATCAGGTTTTTGTTCACCATAAAGTTAATCTTACAATCCTTATACCGTTGCGATGTGATCGTTCTCACTGTTGATATATTCTCAGCAAATCGCTGCCCACCATTGATCAGCAACGACATTTCCTTCTCCTTTGGGAAGGCTGCCTCACAGATGTGGAGCCGATTAGGCAGTTCCTCCACTCCATAGAACACCGTGCCATTCACGCCAAACGATGCTTGGTTGAATATCTGGTGCTTACTGGCATAGAGCATATAGAGCCGGTTGTTGCCAACCCCCATACGAGTCTTGTAGCCCGACTGCATATAGAGGTATGTCAGCATCAGTGCGCTCTCGTTGCTTCCTTTGCCGCATACTTGGTCGCTGAGTGCCTTCAGCATCTGCAGATACCCCCAGTCGCTCAGGTTCAGGTCGCGTCTGAGCTGCAGGCAGTCCAGCAACATGTTGTCGTAATGCTCAGCACTAAAGCCATTCAATGCATCGGCCACGCTTCCCTCGTCAGTACCCCTCAGTATCACCTTATGGGCTGTGTCGAACCTTACTTTGGCCTGAGTCCCGAAGAATGTGAAATCTACCGTTTTCTCTTCCGCCACAGGCACTTCCTCAATGGGAGCCACTGGTTGTGGCTGTGGCTCCACGGGTGCAGGCTCTATCACCTCCTCGATGATCACAGGATTATCCTCGATGGGCTTATTGTCATCTTTCGGCTTCACCACGGGGGGTACAGGAACCTCTTTCGGCACTGGCACTGGCTTTGTTTCTTCGAAGGTCTTCCACGGGTTGCGCACGAACTCCACATATTCTTCCATACATTGCCGACGGAAGTCCTCAAAATCCTGACGAACCGACTTTCTGAACTCATCGAGCGCCGAGCGAGCCTGTTGTCTGTCAAGATTTTGGGCATGGCCTTGTGCCATGCATAAGACCATGCCCATGATTACTAAGTATTGTTTCATAGCTCCTTAGAATTTGCTACCGAGCACTTCGTCAACGATTCCATTAAGACCGTCGCCCTCTTGTTCCAGCTCCTTTTGCAGGTTACGCTTAATTCTGGCAGCCAGTTCTTTCTTGTCATAAGCGATTCTCACCTGTACCTGATAGTTGTTGTTTGGCAGCACCCGATAGACGGTGAGCACAGGGATCGAGTTTGTCAGCGCCTGGTCAACAACGGCACGTGCTCTCTCGTTGAACTTGTCAATGGTCGTTGCCGTGATGGCCGATGTCTGTTCATTGTCCATTTTCTGCTGGAAGGCAGCTACAATCTCCGTTTTCAGCATAGCAGCCAGTTCTGTCTGTGCGGCAGCCCTTGCAGCAGCAACGCCAGCATTGTAGGTTCCCGATGTTGTCTGACCTGTGTGCTGCAGGTAGCGCTTCGTAATGGCTCCATTCTCATCGGTAGTCAGTTCCTCTCCGTACAACTGGCTCTGTGTGATTTGCTGTTCAATGCTTTTTTCGCCTGCAGGCACCGTCCAGCCTTCCTTCTTCAGTTCCTTGGCCTGTTTCTTGGCATCCTTGGTGGGCTTTGCCTTCAGCATCTTCATGTGAATCTCGTTCAGCTCTTTCTGCTGCTTAGCCAGTTCTGCTGCACTCTGTGCGAATGTTGTGGTTGCCATGAAGGCTACTACCATCAGTGAAATCATTTTTTTCATAATCGTAAGTTTTTTAATTGGTGTATAAAATGTTGTTGTTATTGATTTGTATATTAAAGCATGTGTTTTAGAAAAGTAACCCATGATGCTCACTTTTTTTTCAAAGAGCCTTGAGCAGTGCCCTGGCCTCCTCTATATTCTCACTTTTCGAATGGTGCCTGATATAGTATTTCAGTTGTTTCTTGGCCTCTTTCTTCCTGTCCGTCTTCACGAGCAGATAGATATACGTCCATCTCAGCTCACCATTCACCACTGTTTCCTGTTCCAGCTGATAGTTCATCTCTTCGTCGTCCCATCCAACTGTCAGTCTTTCCAACTCCTTCAGTTCTTTTTCCGATTTGTCCAGTGCTGCCTCCGTCTTTGCGATAGCGGCCTCAAAGTCATTCTGCTCTATCAGTCGCATGATTTCCGAAGCCTCTGGCGTGGCTGCCCTGAACTCCGTCATGGTGGGCGCACCTATTCCCAGTTCATCCAGTGGCGATGAATTTGTTCCCCAGAAAGGCATCATCATGACTACCACTGCCACACAGGCTGCTACCGCCCCCACCCAGTACATGGGCCGCACGTTGGTGGCAGTTGCCTTGCGCTCCCACTCTGCCATCCGCTCCAGTTTCTGCTGGCGCTCTCCCAGTCGGTCGGCAATCCTTGCAGTCAACTCATCAGCCTCTCGCTTGTCAAAACACTCTTCGTTCATACGTTTCTACGCTGTTAGGTTATACTTCTTCAATTCTGTAGCGATGCGTTCCCTGAGTGTGTTCATACATTTGTTCTTAGCCGTTTTCAGTCCGTTCTTACTGGTGTTCTTCTCCTGGCGCTGTTCCAGGATCTGGTCCAGGCTCATTCCCTTATAATAAAATAAGGTGAGAATCTCCGCGCAGTTGGGCGACAGTCCGCCGATGCACTCATCCACGATGCGGTTTTTCTGTTCCTCGGCATCCTCTTCCTTGTCGAAGGCGGTCACCATTACATCAGCCGTATCGCCGTCGTCAAACAGTTCGCCATAGCAGTCTTCCTTGGTGCTTCTCACCAGTTCTCTGTATTCCGTTCTGGCAAAAGCCATCAGGAAGGTTGTCAGGCTGCATGTCATTGGCTTCACCGTCCCGTTCCTCTGCTGTCGGCACACCTGCTCCTGCTGGGTGCAGATGCGCTTGTTGTCTATCTCCATCCACAGTTTCAGGAAGGCCGTCTGGAATATTTCCTGCTTTTTGTCCTTGTCAAAGAACACCTCGTTAAAGTGCTCGTCGAAGTAGCGCTTGGCCGTTCTGTAGAACCATTCTTCCACTTTCCGCTCTCTGCTTTGCAGTCTTTCCACCACTTCTGCGTCGGTGTAGCCTTGCTTTTTCCTGGTGAACAACTCCTTGATCATCGCTTTTCTGTTTGTTTAAGATGAATATCTGGAAAAGTAACCCACGTCTTTCCTATTTTTTATTTACTGCCGCTCACCATCGGTGTCTGTCTGATTCTCCCACGGTGCTGCTCCATAAAGTCGTCCAATGTCTGCTCCAGCTGCTGGTTGTCCTGTTTCAGCACCTTCATTCCCAGTTTGTAGAGGGCATAGGTCAGTTTTCCCACCTGCAGGCTCTTCACCTCCGTACACAGCTGATAGGGCTTGCAGGCACTCACCGTTCGCCAGTTCTCCTCGGCCAGTCGGGGCATGTCCTCATCCAAAGGTTTGGGAATAGTGAACCTCACGTCAACGCCCCTCACGCATTCATCGTCTGGCCCGCAGGTGGCATCACCGCTGTGGCAGGCATCCACCACCACCACCAGTTCGCCGCGCCTGCCTATCTTGTCGCGTATCGCCTGCATGTAGCGAGCCACCTCATCGTCACACAGGTGCTTCTCGCCTCGGTCGTTCGGTCCATACACCATATAGGCATCGTAGGGTATCCATGCCTCGTCCCACTGTCCGTGGCTGCTGTTCCACTTCAGTGCCTCGTCGCCGTCCAGGTCGGTCATCAGCTGTCCGTGGCCCGAATAGTGTATATAGACCACGTCGCCCTTCCTACATCGCTTGGCCAGACTCACGAAAGCCTCTTCCATTGCAGCCTTCGTGGCCTGTTCGTTCTTCAGTGTCACCACATCCGTGTAGCCTGCCTGCTGCAGCATCTGCACCACGTAGTACACATCGTTGTCGCCATGTATCTTCCCCCACGCCTTGTCTGCCTGCTTGCCCAGGCCGAACACCAGGGCGCGGTGAATCACGGCATCGACACTCAAAGAAAGCGCCATCAGCACAACTAGCAAAAGGATCTTTCTCATATTCGAAATTTTTCGACCGCCTTCGGCGGTATTGTCCTGTCCTTTGCGAGTCCTGCTTGGGCGGTCTCCGACACGCCCTGCCGAACTCGCCAAGGACGTTTTCTATCTGTTTTTCTCTTTTCTCTCTCCTTTCTTGAGGAAGAACTACAGGGCAAAGCGGAAGCCTCTGCTGCTGAGCCGGTACGATGGCGAGCCGCTGCCGCGAATTGACGATCGGCAGTTCCCGGCAATGCTGTCCCAGCTACCGCCACGATTAACTCGGTCGGAGCCACTGACAGCACCTGTGGGATTGGTCTGAGAAGATGAAGAATAACTACCATACCAGTCTGAGCACCACTCCCATACATTGCCACTCATGTCGTATAAGCCCAGTTCGTTCGCCTGCTTGGTCTGTACCGAATGTGTTGTTTTTCTAGAATTCTCATCATACCACGCCACATCGCCAAGCGTGTTGCTGCCGGAATACTCACACCCCCTCGACTTCTGTCCGCCCTTGGCAGCATATTCCCATTCAGCCTCAGTAGGCATCCGGAAATGCTCGCCTGTCAG
>JAEEPT010000225.1 GCA_016284895.1 Prevotella sp.
GGCAAAGACGCGTAATGCGACATTGCACTCCTCTAGAATTTCAGGCGTTGAGGCACCAAATAACTTGGCAACGAACTGTGGGTCAATCCAGGTGAGGACACAGGTGATAAGCATGGCCACGGTGATGAACCAGAACGATTTGCTCAGTACCAAATTGAACCCCTCGTTACTGCCCTTACCCACCTGAATGGCACCCAATGACTGGATGGTACGGCAACAACCGGCGAGGAAAAGATTATAGATTTGCAGCAGGTTCATGCACACGGCGAACGCGAAGATACCTGTGCGCCCCACAGAGCCCAGCACGATGCTGTTAGCACAGAAGAGGAGCAATGTCAGGCAGACTGAGGCAATGGCCAATGGCGCACCCTGCGATATGATATTCTTCATGGTTAGCATGAGCTTTTCAGCACCTAACCTCAACTTGAGATGATTGTCTTTGTACATATAGTGGCGACACATCACCAAGATTCCCACGATATGACCTACGACGGTTGCTGTAGAGGAGCCTTCAATCCCCCAACCGAGTAGCTGGATGAATACGATGTCGAGGCAGAGGTTGACAGCATTGTCAATCACGATGGCCGTTGATACCAGTCGTGGACTGCCGTCTACACCGACCATCATGTCGATGCCCCATACCACCATGTAAGCGGGTGCACCGATGAGCATAACTCTCAGGTAGTCGTGAGTCAGTGTGAAGAGGTGTTCATTGTCGCATAACCATCCTGTAACGGTAGTTGGCATGAACAATCCCATCGCCATGAGCAATAGTCCTATGGCAAGGCTCGCACCTACGGAGACGGTATAGATATGCGCAGCCCGTGCCATGTCCTTCTTACCGATCTCAATGCCTACCAGCATGGCAGCACCGGTGGCAACGAGCATGCTGAGGGTAAACATGAACTGTACTACGGGGCGCGTCAGATTGATGGCGCTGACGGCATCTTCGCTAATCAGGTTACCCACGATGATGGCATCGACAACATTGCCCAGACAGGCGGAGAGGGATATCAGGATTGACGATACGAGGAAACGCCAGAATTCCTTGTTGAATGCTTTACGCTCTTCTATTGTCATAATATCATCTTTAGAAAAGTTTTACGTAAAGAGGAATCTTTCCACCTTGCTTGTTGGGGATGAACGGCTCGGTAGACCATGTGATTTTAACCCCGTCGCAACCCTGCTCGTCATGATAATGTTGAAGGGTTTCTGCCAAACCACTCATGACCTTTTTCGCATCTGTATCTGCAGCACAGATTCCGCGAACCTCGAGTGATGTGGGGCTGGTCTGAATAAACTGATACTTGATGAGCCCAGGCCACAGTTCTGCTTTGGAGTCGATGCCTATGGTGGTGAACGTCTTGCCGCAGATGGTATAAGACTCGAACGATCGTCCGCGTATCTCCATACGTGGCAATGAGCAGCAGTCCAGAGGCTGATGATATATGCGAATCACATCGCTTACATAGTATCGGATGATGGGCTGCACGAAGTTGCTGAGGTCGGTCACCAATATGCCCTCGCTCCATTCTTCTTCGTTGTCTATCAGTTGCATGTTCTTGTCGACGGGCTCCACAATGATCCAGTCCTCGTTGATGTGCAGGTGCGGACAGTTGTGGGTCATGGCGACCTCGCCACCTTCAGTCATACAGTAGTTGTTGGCCACAGGGCATTGGAATGCCTCGCGCAAAAGATTAAAGTTCTTCTCGCTCAACAACTCTGCCGATGTGGCAACGTGTTTGAGGTTCAAATGCAGGTTCCCCTTCATCTGCTCCACCGCCAACGAAACTATTGCCGAGGGATAGCCAGCCATCGTCTCAGGCTGGAACTCATTCAGTTGTCTGACGATATTGTCAATGCTGTCGAGTGCTGACACACCTAACAGGTTATCGGCACTTTCTGGATGGGCAGCCTTCATGCGGTTGAATGCGCCATAGCTGGAAGCGCCATTATAAAGATGAATAATCGAAGCGCGTTTATGTTTGCTAATGTCGAGTACGTCCATGTCTACTCCTCCCAAAAGTCGCTGGGCGATGAGCTGTCCGTGAATCTTATTGCGGTAGTCGTCGCGCACCATGGGCAATGGTGTTCCTGTGGAGCCTGAAGTACAAAGTGCTGTGTACTGTCCAAGAAGCAAGCTCTGGTCCTGCGACGGGTCGCGCCTGACGTAATTGAGGACATCGTCCTTGTTCAGTCGGCGGTCGGTTACCCAGTCGTCGTAATTCTCCATCAGCGTCTTCTTTTGCGTTACCGGCAGGTCGGTCAACTTGAAATTCTCCGGTATGTTGGCGTACAGTTTGGCAAAGTACGGCGAGTTTTCCTTTGCATATGCTACTAACTCGTGTAGCCTTTCCAACTGCACATTCATTCTTTCTTCATGCGACATGGTCAGTCCTTCTGCCACAAGGCGTTTTGCTTCGCTCAATTCTATTGTTTTCATATTTGTACTATTTTGTTTTTGCTATTATTACTCAAAGAATCCAAAGCCACCGATAGCGGTGAGCATACGCTCTACATAGTCCCACGATGTTGGTGAGAATGCGAAACCGAGGCGGTAGAGCACTTGTGTGGTGTAGTCGTTGTCGCGAGCTACATCTGCAGTCTTCTGTCCGTGGGCCATATCCTGATAAGCCAACAGCGAAGCCAACTGACGAGCTTTCTGTGGGTCGTCCTTCGCCTTGTCCATAGCTTCGGCAAAATCCTCCTGCTCCACAAATCGTATACCTTCACCAACAACCTTCAGTCCCATAAGCACATCCCCGAGGAACTGGCCGTGGATGTTGTATGGATGGAATACGGTACAGTCCTTCGGAGTCGTGGCCAACATGACAATGGCGCGGCTTACCTCGTTGATGGGCGAGAACTCAACACGTTTGTTACGCATTTCGTATGGGCAGCAGCCCAGCATGTTGTAGACCTTGATGCGTCCCATGAAGGAATTGGTGCTGAAGTTGGCCTGGAACTCACCATCAGTAGAACGGGCTGCGAGGTTACCCACACGCATGATCTTTGCGCCCAGTCCGTGTAGGGCAACGGCATCGAGGATGAGTCGTTCGGCCATGAACTTCGAGTAGATGTACTTGTTGCCAAGGAATTGGCCCATGTAGAATTTCTGTTCGGTGAAGACGTCTTCCTTGATTTCGCCTGCCCACAGGCCTCGGGTACTGGCTGTGGAAACGTGAACGAGTTTGGCCCCCGTCTTGATACAGAAGTCCACACAACGCTGGGCACCGCCGATGTTCACATCCTCAATCTCAGTGCCTTCAGAGAAGTGCTTGACAATGGCAGCACAGTTGAATACGGTGTTGATGTCTGTTGCGACTGAGTTGGAACACACGGAACAGAGGTCCTCTGTGACATCGCCCAGTACTACAAACAACCGCTTGCCAAACAATTGCTTGAAGGAATCAGCGAAGTAGTAGTAAAGCAACGTACGCAGACGACTTTCAGCAGCCTCTTGTGTCTTTCCACGCACCAGGCAGAAGATGTTTTCGGCATCGCTGTCAATCAATTCACGAAGGATGTGGATGCCCAAATAACCTGTGGCTCCAGTAAGCAGGACGTTACCTAATGGCTGACGCTCTCCCTTACGGAAATTGGCGAGCGTGTTACGCTGGAGCAGATTGTTGATAGCCGTATAGTCGAAAGATGTCACGGGGTCGTCCTGCCCGGAATATCCTGCATCCCCAGTAATAAGACGTGCCAATTGACGTGGTGTCGGATTGGCAAAGACATCGCCGTAAGCCACGTGAAGTCCTGCCTTATCGGCTTCGATGATGACGCGGGTGACAACGAGCGAGGTACCGCCGAGTTCGAAGAAGTTGTCTGTAGCACCCACCTTGTCCATTTGCAAGATCTTAGCGAAGATGTCACAGAAGGTACGTTCGGTATCGTTGGCAGGAGCCTCGTAGGCAGAGCTGATGGCCAGCTGCGGTTCGGGCAGCGCCTTCACATCGGTCTTGCCGTTGGGTGTCATAGGCATCTCCTTCAGCTGGAGGTAAGCCGTGGGCACCATATACTGTGTCAGACTCTTGGAGATTTCAGCCTTCAGCGCATCGGGAGCAATCTCACGCTCAGCGGTATAATAGGCACAAAGATGTTCCTTGTCGTTCAGTTTCCGAATGAGGATGACAACCTTCTTCATACCCTCTACCTTCAGCATCACGTTTTCAATCTCACCGAGCTCGATGCGCAAGCCACGAAGCTTAATCTGGTGGTCGGTACGTCCAAGGATAACGACATTGCCGTCAGGCAACCACTTGGCATAGTCGCCCGACTTGTAGATACGTTCACCATGATACTCCACAAAGCGTTCACGGGTCATATCATCGAGGTTGTTGTAGCCACGGGCCACACCACGTCCACCAATATACAGCTCACCGACCACGCCAACGGGCAGCTCGTTGCCATCAGCATCGACAATAAACTCCTTGACATTCAGTTGCGGCTTACCAACGGTCACTATTTCGGCATTCGTCAGTTCGGCATTGTTAGAGGCTACGGTGATCTCAGTAGGACCATAGCAGTTGAAAATGCGAGCTTTGGTAACGCTGCGCATTTGCGATAGCAGTTGGTCGGAGAATTTCTCACCGCCTGCACGGCAGATCTTCACTTGGCTGATAGCCTGGCAGAAGTCCTCACTGGTAAGCCAGGTCTGCCAGCGCGATGGTGTGCCAGAGACCATGTTGATATGCTGATTCTTAATAAGCTGGGCCAGGTCAAGCGGGTTGTTGGCCTGTTCTTCAGTAGCGAGAATCAGCGTTTTCCCGTTATAATAGGCCATACCGATATCCTGCAGTGCAGCGTCGAACGAGATGGTGGTGACGCTGAGAATGCGTGTGGCATCGGTCATCACTCCATTGGCGAAGACATTTGCCGGGTGCCCATACAGGTAGTTACAGATACCTGCATGGCGCAGCATGACACCCTTGGGACGACCAGTAGAACCACTGGTGTAGATGAGGTAAGCCAGAGCCTCACCCCCAAACTCCTCTCCCAAAGAGAGGGGCGTAGTTACCGTGCAAGCCAGGAGTTCCTCAATATCCAGCATCTTTTCTTTGGGCAGAGTGTATTCACTCCCCTCGCCATTCGGAGAAGGGTCGGGGGTGAGGCTTTCGGTTATAATAAACTTCGCCTCGCTGTCTTCGAGGATGAGTCTCACGCGATCAGCCGGATAATCAGGATCGCAGGGAATATATGCAGCTCCGGCTTTCAGCACTCCAAAGAGCGAGAGAATCAGTCGGCTGGTGCGCGGCAGCAGCAGAGCTACGCGGTCGCCCGTCTGTACACCACGCTGGCGTAATCCATTGGCAATACGGTTGGTAGCCTCGTCCATCTCCTTGTAGTTGTAAGTGGCATCACAGGCTATCAGCGCCTCCTGCTCAGGCTGTTTCTGTGCGAAGTGACTGATACACTCATGGAAGAACTTGAAAGGTGCTTCCCCTGTGGCTGTCTGGCGCAGGTGTGAGAGTTCCTCTTCCTGGTTCTTACTGACGATAGAGAGTTGGCGTACTTTTGCCTGCGGCTGAGCTG
>JAEEPT010000226.1 GCA_016284895.1 Prevotella sp.
GACTGCTCCCATCGTTCCTGAACACTGTCAAAATGATTAGACGCGAACGCCCTGATGCCATCATCACAACAGGTGCTTCACCGGGACTGATATACATGTTAGCTGGCTGGCTGTTAAGGAAGAAAACCATCTGGATAGACAGCATTGCCAACGTGGAGCACTTGTCGCTGAGTGGGCGCATAGCCTCGAAATTTGCCTCACGAACCTACACTCAGTGGGAGGACCTTGCAGGCGGTAAAATCTTCTATTCAGGAAATATTCTTGGAAACTAAAACTATTTAACCCTTTCAGTCTTTTTTTATGATATTTGTTACGATAGGAACCCAACTTCCATTCGACCGCCTCATCAGAATCGTAGATGAGATGGCACCTGAGCTGAACGAGGAGATAGTGGCTCAAGTGCATCATTGCGGATTTACCCCTAAGCACATCAAGACGATAGACTTCCTGGCTCCCGACGAGTTCAACCGGCTGTTCTCACAGGCACGGCTCATCGTCGCGCATGCCGGGATGGGAACCATCTTGTCGGCTTTGCAACAAAACAAACCCATCATCGTGTTTCCACGTATTGCGGCTATGGGCGAACACCGCAACGAGCACCAGCTTGCTACAGCACGTAAGTTCAAGACAATGGGGAGCGTACATGTGGCAATGGACGAGCAGGAGCTGAAGCCATTGCTGAGAGAACCCCGTCTGGAACCACTCTGGCACATTGGCGACAGTGCATCGCCAGCACTTATCAACTCTATTATGAAATTTATTGAGCAATGAGAAACAACAACCTGTCAAACAGCCTGATTAAATGGTGCGTGGTAGCTGCAGACTTCCTGATACTGTGGCTCATCACCTATTTATTTACACATGTGATTGAGATCATCCCAAAGTATTGGGAGTGGGATGACAACAAGGAGAGATTGTTCTGGGTAGTGGGAACTGTGTCGCTCATGATAGCAGAGTATTTTTTCTCTTCATTGATTAATGAGCGCAACATAGGTGCCGATGAAATACTGCGGCGCTCCACCCTACTGGCAACGACCTACACGCTGACAAACTATCTGCTCTTGCGCACCATACGATTCCTGACGCGACTGGGATGGCAGTTGTTGATGATCGGCTTGGCCTTTTTGATAGTCATCATGGTCACACGTCTCCTGGAACGCTGGATTCTGAAGAAACTCAGGGAGAAAGGATATAACACCCGCAACGTGACACTCGTGGGCAGCGACAGAGAGCTGCAGCGGCTCTATCACGCCATGATCAAAAACGCTTCGTGGGGATACAAGGTGAAAGGCTACTACGGCTCCATGGACGACTTGGACAATCATGGCAGTGTGGACGACTTCATCCGCTTACTGGACGACCCTGACAACCTGAAACTGGGCGATGAACTGTACTTATGCATCTCACGCAAAGATAAAGAGGTGATTGAACGCATAGAAAAGATTTGCGACCAAAAAGTCGTTAAGTTCTACTATGTGCCCATTGCCGAGGAGTTGCTGAACCTGGAGCCCACTATGTTTGGCCATCTGCAGGTATTCACCACCTACGTCAGCCCGCTGGAGGATCCGCTGAACAGAATCATCAAGCGGCTGTCAGATATCTTAATGTCATTGGTGTTCCTCATTCCCACAGCCCTCCTATTCCCGATAGTGGCTTGCATCATCAAGATTCAGAGTCCAGGTCCTATCTTCTTCCGACAGCGCAGAACAGGACTTGACGGCAAGGAGTTTGAGATGATTAAGTTCCGCTCTATGCACGTGAACCAGGATGCCGACAAGGTGCAGGCAACGGAGAATGACCCAAGAAAGTTCGGCTTCGGAACGTTCATGCGCAAGTCAAACATCGACGAACTGCCCCAGTTCTGGAATGTGCTGCGAGGCGACATGAGCATCGTAGGGCCACGACCTCACATGCTGGCTCACACGATGCAGTACTCACAGCTGATAGACAAGTACATGGTGCGTCATTTCGTGAAGCCCGGCATTACGGGATGGGCTCAAGTGACGGGGTTCAGAGGCGAGACCAAAGAGAAATGGCAGATGGAAGGACGCGTGGAGCGCGACATCTGGTACATACAGAACTGGACCATCTGGATTGACCTTCGCATCATCTGGATGACGGTGAAGACCATCTTCAAGCATGATGAAAAAGCTTACTGAAGAGAAGGAACCGACGATTCTACTTTTGTTTTTTCCTGGGTGCTAACACTGTTGTAAATGCCACACCTGCCGTGAACGAAGTGCCACTGACAAGGGCTGCCTGCAACTGGATATGGCGCAGAAGCGTGCAATCGACACCCACATTCACGCCGGCCCCATCATACTCTGCTACAAAGCGAAGACGGTCGTAGAACGAAGGACGGAACGTGATACCGCCTACAACGCCCTTCCACTTGCTGTTGTAGTCCTTTGTCCAGTATCGATAAGCGAGGTGCGCGCCTAACGTTCCAAAAGAAAACTGGAAATGCTTGGTAGCTGCCAAGTAGAAATTGCGGAAATAAAAGCTTTTCGAATCGCCGTCTCTTTGTCCCCACACATCGTTGCCACCCACCACAATGGCAGGCCAGTAGCGCCCTTCGTAAAGTGGTTGTATGCGAAGCGAAAAGTAGCGGTCCTTAGAATAGTAGCCTACCTCGGCTCCTTTCTTCATGTTCTTCCTGAACTTCATCAGCGTGAAGTCGTAGCCTATCTCAAACCAGCGCAAGGGGGTAGCTGACAGATACCAAGAAGTGGAGGCATACTTCTCGCCTTCAAAGACCATACCGTCGGGCATCATGTTCTTAGGCAAGGCTTGCATGCCTACTCTCACGCTGCCGGCCGGTTCCATCTCTGCCGACGGCACATGTATCAATCCACTCATGCCGGTGTATTGCTGAGCTCCTACGGGTAAGCAAGTCATCACACAACAGACAACTAACAGACGGCAGACAGCAGACAATATCCGTTTACTATGTTCCTTACCTGTCATTTCACTTTCCCTCCTCAATCGTTGAATTAACACCCCAGGGTACATCTACCATATATTCACGCTCGTTCTCTTCAGGATCGGTATTATACATCTTCATCGACATTCCGTCGGAATTAATGTTGTTGGTCAGCCGGAAATTCGATGCTGGGCGAACAACAAAACGGCGAGTGCTCTTCTTGTAGGGGGGCAGCATGACAATGACCTTGAAGCCTGCATTGGTGGTGTAGGTGTTTTTGTCAAACCGGTTCTTAATCTTGTCGCCTATACGCAGCTGAGCAAACAGCAACAAGGTGCAGTGTTTGAAGTGGCGCATCACATCGACTTGGGTACCATAATCACCGTTGACATAGCGCCCGCCCGAGGCTCTCAGCTCTATATCCCACGGGTTCACATAGAAATTGGCACCGGCAATACCCGTCAGGCTGAAATCTGTGTCCAGTTCTGCTGCTGATTCGTCTTTGAAGTCGGAGCCTAATAGCCAGTGAGCGGTCAAGCCGGCCCGTGCATGCAACATAAGCCAGCTGTTGACGGGCCATGCCCATCGCACGTCTAATCCGTAACGTTCTCTGTTGAACCAGCCTGCCGACAGTCTCAGGTGTTGCTTTGCCCGATTGAAGTGCAGTTGCTTTGAGACAACCGCCATGTTGACACGCCAATATTTATTGATAGTGGAATCGAAGGTATAGCCCACGCTCACAACGGGGATGAGTCCTTGTGCCGCAATGGTCCAGTCGTTGCCCAGGTTCCATCTCACGCCTGGTGTGGCATTCAGTTGTATGTCGTACAGGCGTAGCCAGTTGGTGTCGGCATAGCCCAGATCAAGACCGCAAAACAGCTCAAACTGCTTAGTGGGTTTGAGGCGATCTTGGGCCATTAATGTCTGACCGGCAAGAAGAAAAAGGAGCAGACACAACATCACAGTTCTATTGCGAAATATCTTCATCTCGTAGGTTTCCTTCAATCTTGATTCTGTCCTATTTTGAACATTGAGTACATAAAAACTTTCTTTCAGCAAAAACCATGATACTCCCAAATAGGCATACCATGTGTGCAAAGATATAAAATGTAGTCGGATTTTTACTACTTTTCATCGCTCTTTTTGAAATATAGAGACAAAAAAAAGGACTTCGTAGCTAAAAATACATCGTTTCCTGTTGTATGACAGGGCATTCCACATTGTAACCTTCAACAAAAAAACGGCCCTTATTTAGACAAACAACCCTTCAAAACTCGCAAAAAATTCAGCAGGCAGTCAATCGCCCGAAAATTTGCGAGTTTTGGGGCTTTTTGCAACCCTTTGAGCATCAAGGGGTTAGAAAATCAATGCTTTCACAACTCGCTCGCACACAGGCACTTCCAACGATTTAGGTTAGTTCACAACAGGGTTTAGCATAGATGGTCACACCGTTTAGGTTAGATCGTAACACGAAATAGCCTAAATCACAACGTGATTGCAACAAAATCGCATCGTGATTTTGGCGTAAACCATGATGGTTTTGTCACAAAAGCGTGTTCTTCCAACTGTCATTTCAGAGAAAAATGGTCAAAATAGAAGTAGAAAAAACACAAAAATACAACAAAAAGAATAGTCCAATTCGAAAATGAACACCCAAAATCACCAAGAAATGGTTCAAAAAAGCGTTAAAAAAACCTACTTTCCACTTTTTCACGTTCATTTTTTCACCCTCCTTATTTAGACAAACTCCTCTATCCACTCTTGGACCTTAAATAAAAGTAAATAACCATCAATCGTCCCATGTTATTTCTTAATTTTTACATAAGTCGAAAAAAACTCAAATAATTATGCGTTTTGCTCACTTAATCGTACCCTTAAACTACGTTCTTATGCACTCAGGCTCGAAAAATCTCAAATAAATTTGGCTTTTTGCACACTTAATCGTACCTTTGCCACCTATTTTATATAGAATCATATAAATGAAGATATTAATCATAAACGGACCGAACCTGAATTTGCTGGGCCAGCGTGAGCCGGGCATCTATGGCAAGAGCTCGTTCGAGGACTATCTGCCCAAACTGAGACAGCAATATCCAGATGTGCAGATTGACTACTACCAGAGCAACATCGAGGGCGAACTGATCAACAAACTGCAGGAGGCTGGCTTCCTGAACGATCCCGTGTGCGACGGCATTGTGCTGAACGCCGGGGCCTACACCCACACCAGCATTGCCCTGCAGGACTGCATCCGCTCGCTGAAGTCACCCGTCATCGAGGTCCATATCTCGAACGTGCATCAGCGCGAGGAGTTCCGCCACAAGAGCTACATCTCCTGTGCTTGCAAGGGCGTCATCTGCGGATTCGGGCTGGACAGCTACAGGCTGGCGGTGGAAGCGCTTACCCACCTACCCACCCCCACCCCCTCCCCAAGGGAGGGGAGTTTGAATAGCTCTAACGAATAATACGTGAATTCATAATGGCAGCTCTTTCTTCCAACCCAGATAATAGCAAAGGTAACCAGACTCCCCTCCCCTGGGGAGGGGCAGGGGGTGGGTACCTCCTCTCCCACATCTCCCCTGAGCCCGACTACC
>JAEEPT010000227.1 GCA_016284895.1 Prevotella sp.
ATAAGGGAGTCAAGGAACTTGCTACTGGCGATGCCACCATTACGCTCGTAGAACAGGAAGGTTGCGCTGCAGGTACAGTTTCAAAGGCTGATGTCGTTGCTGGCCTGAAGGACATCATCGACAATGGCGGTTACAAGCTTTGCGAGGACTTCCGTTCACTCTGGCAGTACTCTAACAGCTATCTTTGGGATGAGGCTCACGACAACGCAGATGGTACAGGCAACCTTGAAGGAACGCATGCATACGCTTTCATCGCCGACATGAAGCGTGAGAACTGCTTCGACCAGCCTGGCATGGGTAACGGCAACACCGAGGAGCTCTTCCAGATTCAGTTCATGAATGCCTCTAAGTGGGCCATTGGCGGTACGTATGACAATCCGCGTATGTATTCCAACTACCTCTCATGTTTCTGGGGTCTTCGTAATGGTGCCACCAACGACAATGGTAAGCGTAGCAAGACTTATCCGTTCAACCAGGGTTGGGGACAGGGTACTCCTTCAT
Source organism: Prevotella sp. (assembly GCA_016284895.1). Taxonomy (GTDB): domain Bacteria; phylum Bacteroidota; class Bacteroidia; order Bacteroidales; family Bacteroidaceae; genus Prevotella. The sequence continues at coordinate 502 of JAEEPT010000227.1, forward strand.
GCAACATCTGGGACGACTGGACAGATGCTGAGAGAAGCGGTGGTTATACCGACATCCGCAAACTCGGTTCGCTTATCGACCTCGACAACGAGCTTGAAGCCTACACCTACGAGAAGGACGACAACGAAGAGTCGGGCTATGCTGTTAAGAAGTACGCCGACGTCAACCTTGACGCTTGCGCTGCCGACAACGATTCGTGGTGGTCAAAGGCCGGAGGTGATACTTATACCAGCTCGCTTGACAACAAGCAGCAGGGTGACCACTTCGAGGACTACTACCTGATGCGTTATGCCGACGTGCTGCTGATGATGACCGAGCTCACCGGCGATGCCCAGTACATGAACCAGGTTCAGAAGCGTGCTGGCGTACCTCAGACTGGATACTCATTGGTGAATGTTCAGAACGAGCGTCGTTGGGAGTTCGCATTGGAGGGACTTCGCTTCAACGATATGCGTCGCTGGTCTGGTTGTGACGGTCACAGCGAGAATTCCTACGCTGCTAAGGCCCTGCAGGCCCAGAAGGGTAAGCAGATTGTCTGCCTCGGCCAGAAGGGTTCCAAGCGCTCTTTGGAGCACATGACCTGCTCTTGGTGCAAGCGTTACGCTGCCGCGAAAGGCTTCTTGCCTAAGCCTCAGGCTCAGATTACACTGATGAATGGTACGATGAAGCAGAACCCAGGATGGGATGAAAATACTCCTGAGTCTGAGTGGAGATATAAAGTTATTTATTAATTATTTTAAGTAAACAATATGAAAAAGATATTTTTGATTTTTGCTGCTCTTGGCGCTTTTGTTGCCTGCGATCCTGTTCAGGAGGACATCAGCAATGGCGGTCATATCACTATCGACGAGCTCAAGGCAAAGACCACTGTCACTGTTGACAAGGCAGCCAGTGGCGCTAACGGTAACGTCGTTACCTGCCAGACCTTAGCACCTGTCAATGCCAAGTGGAATATTGCTGGCAAGGATTTCATCGGCAATTATGCCTGGAAGAAGATGAAACTTGGTGATCATACCATCGTTCTGACTGCTCTTTGTGCCGATGGTACCGAGCTTACAGCCGAATATCCTATCTCATGCGTGGAAATCACCGACCCACTGCAGAAGTACTACATCTATGGCGATCCTGCCAAGCCCGAAGAGGCTCCGTTCCAGCCGGGCGCTTGGGATGCAGCAGCTATGCGTTTCAGCTCTACTGAAGGTGCACACCTGCCCACTATTCCCGATGATGTTTACTTCGGTCTGAAGACCCTCATTTTCGACGTTTCGGATGTGACTGCCGATTTCGACCTGAAGGTCATGAATGGTTGGTGGAGCAACACCTACTACGATCACGTGAAGTGGGTGAATGGTCTGAATGAACTTCCTATCACCGAGACTTTGGCTAACGAATGCGCCAAGGGTGGTGAAGGCCGTGACCTCGACCTCATGCTGTATAGCGGCTCTATGACCCTCAACTCTGTTTACTATGAGGAATAATCATTCCTAAAAGTAATATTATTAAGGCTGGCTCAATTCAATGAGCCAGCCTTTTATAGCAAATAAAATGATTAAGAAAAGCAAACTATCTGATGCCGTCCTCTATGGAAGTCTGGTGGCTTTCATTGCGTTTGTCGTTTACATCCTACGTATCAATCTGGAGGTTTTCTATACGGCACACGACCGTTCCGAGTTCATCTTTGGAGCACCGTTCTACCATACACTCCTATCGAAGCCCTTTGGCTTGATGCAGTATGTGGGAGCTTGGCTCACACAGTTCTTTAATCATCCAGCCTTAGGTGCAGGTGTTCTGCTGGCCATCTGGGTGTGTATTTACTATGTGGGTGCCAAAGCATTCAAGTCGCAAGGCAGTGCCTCTGCGCTGATGCTCTTGCCGGTGGCCTGTCTGCTCGTCTCTGTTGTCGATTTGGGCTATTGGATTTATATCTCCACCATCAGGGGCTATTGGTTCTCGCAGTCGGTAGGCTATCTCCTCATGCTGCTGCTTTTGTGGGCAGCACGGTGCACGCCGCGCAAATGGCATCTTGCCTGGTATCTGCTGGGCTTTTGCATTTATCCGGTGCTTGGATGGTTTGCTTTGCTTTTCGTACTTTGTCTTGCACTTTCAGGAAAACCCTCCTGGCGCGAGCTGATTGGCATTTTCCTGCTTATCTTCACCGCCGGCATCTGGCATAGGCTGCTTTATTCGAATATTAGGTTCGACGATGTCATGATGGCTGGCTTCCCCCGTTTCGAAACACCAATCGACAACAGCCCGCATCTCTCTGTTCCGTTCTGGGTGCTGGGTGCTGTCTCTGTGCTCATACCTTTTGGTCGTTTAGTTTATTTGTCGTTTAGTCGTTTGGGAAAGTCATCTTCCAAGGATTCATCCCCAAACGACCAAACGACCAAACGACCAAACAGCCTAACGACCATTTTTGTCCCAGTGTTGTGTGCTGTTGCAGGCATCGTCTTTACCTGCTCGCTTATGTATCGCGACCAAAACTACGTCGACGAGATGCGCATGGTGCGCAATGCCTCCAACGACAACTGGCAGGAGGTCATTCGCTTAGCAGAAGAGAACAAGAAGCCAACTGGCACGATGATATTTCTCAAAAATATCGCCCTGATGAACGTAGGCGGTCTGCTCGACCGTTCGTTCAAATTGGGCAACGATCCTGCGAACATCTACAACCCCGATACGCTCCACGTCACACTATTAGACATCGCCTCGCCTTTGGTCTATTACAATTACGGCATGATTAACGAGGCTATCCGACTGGATTTCGAAAATGCCATACAAGCAGGCTTCTCGCCTTTCTACTTGAAGATGCTTGCCCGCTGCGCCTTGGCAGTCGGTGATGAAAAGCTGGTGGAACGCTACACCACCATCCTGCATCATCATCCTTTCTACGGCAATTGGCAACCTGCCCCCGTCACTGAAAAGATAAAGGAGCTGCAAAAATGCTATCCCGATGAGATTACTGGCGTTGAGAACAGCGAGAGCTACCTCGTCAATGGCATCAGCCTCTGGTACGAATCCGACAGTAAAGTAGCTTCGGAACAGGCATTACTTTATTCCATGCTGCGTTGCGACTCACGTCGTTTCTGGGCGTCGCTTCACAACTATGTGCAGTTGCACTTGGACGAGGAATTTCCTTTGCATGCGCAAGAGGCTTATATCTTGTTCATGGATAAGGCTCCGGAAGAAAAGCGAATGATGCTCCCCGTAGAGCAGTCGGTTTACGACCGCTACAAACGGTTCTGGGCAACCTTGGAAAGTTTGGCAAAGCCTGGCATGACACTTGAAAAGGTAGGTGAAGAAATGCGTCAAGAATATGGCGACACCTACTGGTGGTATAACCTCTTTGGAAGAAAACCCATTAATATAACAGGCACTATTGGTCATGAACTTGCATCATAAGAAAACAATGAAAAGATACATCCACCCCTGTTTCCAACTTCTGGCTGCAGCCATACTGCTGCTCATGTCATCGTGCGCCATTCACCCCGATGTGCCCTCTTCGTCGAAAGAGGCCCAGTGTCTGCCTGCCATCTTCCCCGATTATTGCGATGTCACCGTGCCCTGCAATATCGCGCCACTCAATTTCATGCTTCCTGCCGACCAATACGAAGCGTGTGTGGCACGCTTCAGCACGCCCGACGGTCAGCAACAGACCTACGGCAATGGCGTAAAGGTGCAGATACCCGAGTCGGAATGGAGTTCAATGCTCAACGCCTCGAAGGGCAAGAGTATCAAGGTTGAGGTTTGGGGAAAGGCTACGGGTAGGCGACAGGATGTCGGGAATGAGAAAGAGGGCGAATGGTTGTCGTTCAATCCATTTGAAATACATGTTGCTGAAGATCCGATCGACGAATACCTGTCGTATCGCCTCATCGAGCCATCGTATGTCGCATGGACCTACATGGAGATTGCCCAGCGCCATCTCACCACGTTCGAAGAGACACAGATCTTCAACAACGAGATTACCATGAACGACAGGGCAAAAGGCCAGTGCATCAACTGCCACAGCTATCAGAACTACAAGACCGACAACATGCTCTTCCACGTGCGGCTCTCCAATGCTGGTACCGTGATTGTGAACGACGGCAAGGTCTCGAGAGTCAATCTAAAGCGCGACTATACCATCTCTGGGGGTGTATACCCTGCATGGCACCCTACCGCCAAGCTGATTGCCTTCTCGACCAACAAGACACGGCAGGCATTCCACACAGCAAATCCCAACAAAATAGAGGTTTACGATTTGGCCAGCGACATGATTCTCTATGATGTGGAGACCGACTCGGTGAGTGTTGTCTCGGACGACCCCGACCTTTTGGAAGTTTATCCCACCTGGTCGCCCGACGGCAAATACCTCTATTACTGCAAGTCTGTTCCACTTCCCGAAGAGATGCGAGACGAGGACATCAGAACCACCTACCCCAAAACACAATACAACCTCTACCGCCGTTCATTCGACTTGGCATCTCACGGTTTCGGCGAAGAGGAGTTGGTCTACGACGCTGCCTCATCCGACAAGAGCGTCACCCTCCCACGTCTCAGCCCCGATGGCCGCTATCTGCTGTTTGCCTTGGGCCAGTATGGCTGTTTTCACAGCCGCCACCATGATGCCGACATTGTTTGTATCCCGATGGACCAATATGATGGCAATGCCCTCACTGTGGAAAACACTTCGTACATCGACCTCAGCCTGCTCAACAGCGATGGCTATTCCGACAGCTACCCCTCGTGGTCGAGCAACGGTCATTGGATAATGCTGGCCAGCCGCCGCGACGACGACAACTACAGCCGTGTCTATTTTGCCTACTTCAACAACGGAAAGGTTGAAAAGGCCTTTATGCTGCCGCAGGAAGACCCCGAACATCATATCTACCTGCTGAAGAGCTACAACCGTCCGGAGTTTATGGTGGAGCCTGTCAGCATCAGCGTCGAGGAGTTCAGTAGAGTATTTGACAAATAGTTACGATGAAGTATATTCGTCTTTTATGCACGCTCCTGTTCGTCGT
>JAEEPT010000228.1 GCA_016284895.1 Prevotella sp.
CGTGCCGGAGCGGCGGCATAGGCTTCCGCTTTGCCCTATAGTTCTTCCTCAAAAAGGAAAAAGAAATAATAAATAGAAAACGTCCTTAGCGAAAAATGAAAAACGTACTTAAATATACCTGGCTTGTCCTGTTCCTGCTGATAGCAGGCATGATGGCAGCCACTGCGCAGCAGAAACTGAAGTTTTCTGTGGAGAGCTTCGAACTGGACCAGTTTGACCTGACGGCCCGCAACGAGGCGCACAAGAAGACGGACAGCAATGGTGATCTCTATGCCATCATCAAAGTGACATCGAGCAATCCTGATGACAACCTGCGTGCCTATCACTTCAACTTCGGCAACATGAACAGCCTGATAGATGTTCACGACGGCGAGCTTTGGGTGTATGTTCAGCGCAATGCCAAGATGGTGACCATCAGCCGCGAGGGTTATGCCACCGTCAGCCGCTACGACCTGCAGACCACCATCGAGGAGGGTCGCACCTATACCATGCGGCTCACTTCGCAAGGTCCTGTGGTACGCATGCAGATGGTGCTGTTCCAGATAGAGCCTGCAGACAGCAAGGCTGTAGTGATGATTAAGTCTTCAATGGCAGGAGCCAATGAGGAGATGCTGGGTACGGCAGATGCCTCCGGGCAATTGGCTAAAAACATGGCATTAGGCACATATACCTATCGGGTGATGTCGGAGAACTACCATTCATCGGAAGGGCGGTTTGTGCTGAGCGACCCTAACCAGACGTACACCGAAAAAGTAAGCCTCCGTCCTCGTTTCTCGGTGGTCACTCTGAGCGTCGCATCTGGTGCTGAAATCTATGTAAATGGTGAGCGCAAGGGCGTTGGCAGCTGGCAGGGGCCATTGAATGCCGGAGTCTATCAGGTGGAGTGCCGCCAGCAGAACCATCGTTCCACGCAGCAGACTATCACTGTGGAGGAGAACAAACCCCAGTCGTTTACCTTGCAGGCTCCCGTGCCTATCACAGGTATGCTGTCGGTCATTTCCCAGCCGCTTGGTGCCAGCATCAGCATTGACGGGAAGGACTACGGCACCACGCCCCGCAATATCAGCGACCTGCTCATCGGTTCGCATAGCTTGACGCTGAAGAAGACGGGATATAACGACCTGACGCAGACAGTGAAGGTGAAGGAGGGTGAAATGACGGAGGTGAACCTAACGATGAACAATTTACCCGATGAGAAGACATTTACGGTGACTGGCCACGGCAAGACGGTCTCTTTCAAGATGAAACTGGTGAAGGCGGGAACGTTTCGGATGGGGGCTGAATCGGGTTACAGTAATGAGAAACCTGTTCACAACATGACGTTAACAAAGGACTACTTTATTGGTGAGACGGAGGTGACTCAGGCGTTGTGGTATGCAGTGATGAGGCAGTCGCCGGTCTTTAATTTTCCTGATGCTCCACCTCGCGGAATAGGTGATAATTATCCTATGTATTATATCAGTTACGAGGATTGTCAGGAGTTCCTAAAGAAATTGAACCAGCTGACAGGTCAGCAGTTCCGTTTCCCGACGGAGGCGGAGTGGGAGTATGCGGCCCGGGGTGGCCAGAAGTCGAAGGGCTACACCTATGCTGGCAGCAACACGATAGGCGACGTGGCATGGTACAAATATAACTCAGACAACAGGGCTCATGTCGTAAAGACAAAGAATCCCAATGAACTGGGCCTGTACGATATGAGCGGCAATGTCTTAGAATGGTGCTATGATTGGTATGATGGTTATTCTTCTTCCGATCAAACAGATTTTATCGGAAGTGTTGAAAGTACGGGCCACCGTGTGTATCGTGGAGGCTGCTGTTACGACGACTCTGAGGAATGTCGCTCTACTACTCGCTCTATGAGTCAACCGGGAGGATGTTGGAACATGTGCCTTGGCTTCCGTCTCTGCCTGTAGTTCTTCCCCAAGGAACAGAAGAAAGGAGAAAAAAGAAGAGAAAAGAGTTTATCTGTGTACGCCCGGCGGGGGCGTGTCGGAGACCGCCCCAAGCAAGCGTTCACAGATGAACGAAACGATGACCGCCGAAGGCGGTCGAAAGAAATGCAAATAAAGATATTTAGTTCTCCCCCCGAACACCTGAAATCTTCCGAAAATGGGTTACTTTCAGCAATCATCCGCTTTAATGAATAAGAAAAACAATAACAGAAAAAGACGAGATATGAAAAAAGAATTGCTACTGACACTGTTGATGTTTCTCCCTCTGGCGATGCAGGGCCAGAACTGGGACTATATCCAGACATCGGGCGAATACTATTACGGTGTGGGACACGGCGCTACGGAGGCCGAGGCTTCCGAACGGGCTATGGCCGACCTGGTGAGCATGATAGCCACCAACGTGTCGAGTGAGTTTATCGGCCTGAACGACGAGACCACTACCAACGGGAACATCGACCACAAGGAGCGCGTGCTGAACTGCGTGAAGACCTATTCACAGTCGTCGCTGACGAATGTGGAGAAATGGGTTGTCAGCAAGGAACCTGATGTGACGGTGCGCCGCTACATGAAACGCTCAGAGCTGGCTCGCATCTACAACGGGCGCATTGCCAAGGCCAAGGACATGATGCAGATAGCCGAAGAATCACTGAAAAGGGGCAAGATAGACATGGCCCTGCAGTACTATTACTGGGCCTACTCACTCATCCGCTCCGTGCAGCGCCCCAATGAGGTGAAGGACGCACAGGGCAGGATACTCGTCAACTGGATTCCGCTGAAGATCAACGACATCCTGAGTGGCATCAGCGTGGCCTTCGAGGGGCGCGACGGCGACTTCGTTGACCTCCTGTTCAACTACGAAGGCCGCCCGGTGTCCAGTCTGGAATATACCTATAGCGACGGTCGGGCCCTTTGCCAGGGAACAGCCAAGGACGGGCGCGGACTGATAGAGATGGCACCTGGCTATGAGACAGACACCTATCATGTGAAGATAGAATATGAATACAAGGGTCAGGCCAGGGGCGATGCCGAAATGCAAAGCGTGCTGGGGGTGATCACCAGCAAGGTCTTTCCCAAGGCTGCCATGAACATCAAGGGAAAGGGGGGCGTGGCCCACGTGCAGAAGCCGAAGACGCAGGACAAGACAGGCGTGAACCTGTCGCCCAAGAGCTCGCAGACCGCCGACAACGCCCGTGAGTATGCCGACATAGCCTTCAAGGTAATCGAGGCCATCAAGGCCAAGAACCTGTCGGAGGCATCAAGGTACTTCACCTTCGACGGCAAGGAAATGTTCCGCGAGCTGATAGGCTACGGCACCGGCAGGGTGGTGGGCAACCCCAACCTGAAGTTCTTCAAGAGCGCCAACGGCAGGGTGGTGGCGCGTGGCCTGCAGATGTCGTTCTCGTTCAACCGTGGCACCAAGAAGACCTTCGTAGAGGATGTGGTGCTGACGTTCAACCAGGAGAAGCAGATAGAGAGCATCGCCTTCGGACTGGGACAGGTGGCCGAGAACGACATCCTGTGTAAGAATGCCCCCGGCTGGAAAGACGAGACGAGGGAGATGCTGATGGAATTTCTGGAGAACTACAAGACGGCCTACTGCCTGAAGCGCCTGGACTATATACGTGAGGTGTTTGCCGACGATGCCGTCATCATCATAGGCAATGTGGCCAAGAGGAAGACCGCACAGACGGGCTATCAGGAACGGAAAGTGTCGCTGGAGGGACAGGAGAAGATTCAGTACAACAGATACACCAAGGACGAGTATCTGAAGAATCTGGACCGCTGTTTCCGTCGCAATGAGTTCATCAACATACGCTTTTCCAACAATGACATACAGTGGCTGGAGAAATACCAGAACGAGGAGATCTTTGCCATCCAGATAGGGCAGGAATACAACTCTTCCAGCTATGGCGACAAGGGATTCCTGTTCCTGCTGGTCAATATGACAGACCACGATCAGCCGCAGATCAAGGTGCGCACCTGGCAGCCCAACGAGGTGGATATGAAGAAGGTCTATAATGCGGGCGACTTCTATAGTAACTGATAAAAACGACAAGAACCATGAAGATAGTAAGAAGAGTGCTCATGCTGTTTCTGCTGCTCGCTGTGCTTCCCGCCAGTGCGCAGCAGAAACTGAAGTTTTCTGTGGAGAGTTTCGAACTGGATCAGTTTGACCTGACGGCCCGCGACGAGGCGCACAAGAAGATCGATGGCAACGGCTCGCTCTATGCCATCATCAAGGTGACATCGAGCAATCCCGACGACAACCTGCGTGCCTATCACTTCAATTTCGGCAACATGAATAGCCTGATAGATGTTCACGACGGTGAGCTGTGGGTGTATGTTCAGCGCAATGCCAAGATGGTGACCATCAGCCGCGAGGGCTATGCCACTATCAGCCGCTACGACCTGCAGACCACCATCGAGGCGGGACGCACCTACATTATGCGGCTCACGTCGCAAGGCCCCGTGGTCTATATGCAGATGGTGCAGTTCAAGGTGTCGCCCAAAGGGGCAAAAGCCATAGTGACCGTAAAAGGGGCTGCGACTAATGCGAATAAAGATGTGTTGGGCATTGTAGATGGGGATGGCATCATAGCCAAGAACCTGCCCTACGGCACCTATACCTACGAGGTGATGGCAGAGAGCTACTACTCGTCGGAGGGGCGCTTCACACTGAACGACGAGAACCAGACGCACAACGAGGAGATAACCCTGCGTCCACGATTCTCGACCATCACGCTGAGCGTTGATGCCGATGCCGACATCGTGGTAAACAACGAACTGAAGGGACGTCGATCATGGAGCGGTCCGCTGAATGCCGGAACCTATCAGGTGGAATGTAGGATGGCCAACCACCACCCTACACGGAGCACCATTGTGGTGGAGGAGAACAAGCCTCAGACGTTTACCCTGCAGTCGCCCACGCCCATTACGGGTAAGTTGTCGGTCATCTCGCATCCGAGTAATGCCAGCATCAGCATCGATGGCAAGGACTATGGCACGACCCCTCGCAACATCAACGACCTGCTGATAGGCAGTCACCAAATCAAGTTGTCGAAGTCCGGGTACACCGACCAGACTCAGGCTGTGACGGTGAAGGAGGGTGAGATGTCTGAGGTGAGCATCACGCTGAAGAATGTTCCCGTTGCACCCGTGACTCCCATTGCGACAGACGAGAAGACGTTTACTGTGACAGGTCATGGCAAGACGGTGACGTTCAAGATGAAGCTGGTGAAGGCAGGCACTTTCCAGATGGGGTCAAATACAGGTGATGAAAAGCCTGTCCATTCGGTCACGCTGACAAAGGATTATTACATGGGTGAGACTGAGGTGACACAGGCACTGTGGTATGCCGTGATGGGTCAGTCTCCGTCATCTGGTGATAAATGGGAGTCAGGGTATGGCCTGGGCGACAATTATCCTGCCTACTATATCAGTTATGATGACTGCCAGCAATTCCTGAGGAGGCTGAACGAGCTGACAGGCGAGCATTTCCGCATGCCGACTGAGGCTGA
>JAEEPT010000018.1 GCA_016284895.1 Prevotella sp.
GTCGGGTCTTCTCACGACCGCAGACTGGTCATGAGCCGACCGATGCGTGGTCACGGCACGACCGATGCGTGGTCATCACATGACCAATATGAGGTCATCGCATGACTAATATTAAATCGTCAGATTCATGGCAGTTAGTCATAACTTCATACAATTTGTTTTCAAACACGTCAAAAACTTCGCTAATAATCTGCAAAAAGATATAAAAACGGTGCTTCCATACACATCTTTTTATTAATTTTGCAGCCCGAAAAACTATTTAGGCTCTCAAAAGTTTTCGAAGAAAACGCTTATGGAGAGCCTGAGAGTTATTTCTTGAGAAAGAATAGAATTAATAATAAATCGATTTAAAGTTTTTAGTATTTTTTGAAGGTATGAAAGTAAACAAGATTTTGCTGGTTGCGGCTTGCGCTGCCATGCTTGCATCATGTGGCAAAAGTGGTGGACGCCCTAACTTTGGCGACAACGAGTATCCTGTCGTAGAGGTTGGAATGTCGAGTGCTGCTATGCAGACTACCTATCCTGCAACCATCAAGGGTGTACAGGATGTACAGATTAGCCCCAAAGTGGGTGGCTTTATCGTGAAGATCAATGTGAAGGAAGGACAGACCGTAAGCGCAGGACAGGTGCTCTTCGAGATTGACAACGTCACTTACCATGCGCAAGTACGTCAGGCGCAGGCTGCGGTAAATACTGCCCAGACGCAGGTGAATACTGCTCAGCTGACTTATGAGAACTCCAAGAAGTTGCATGAGAACCGTGTGATTGGTGACTATGAGTTGAAGACATCGCAGAACACCTATGAGCAGGCTAAGGCCGGACTCGCACAGGCTGAGGCTGCACTGACCAATGCTAAGGAGGCACTGAGCTTCTGCTATGTGAAGAGTCCTGCTGCCGGCATTGTGGGAACCCTCCCCTACAAAGTAGGCGCACTCGTTGGCGCACAGAACGTGCTGACTACCGTGAGCAATAACTCTTCGATGGAAGTCTATTTTTCTGTGAACGAGAAAGATGCGCTTGAGATGTCGAAGGCCGATGGCGGCCAGAACGGAGCTCTGGCAGCTATGCCCGCTGTGAAGTTGCAACTGGCCGACGGCACCATCTATGCTCATGAGGGCAAGGTGACCAAGATGAGCGGTGTGATTGATCAGACCACGGGTTCTGTTCAGCTCATTGCCGTTTTCCCCAACCCCGATAAGATTCTGAAGAGCGGTGGTTCGGGCAATATTGTCATCCCCCACGTCAACGATGATGCCATCGTCATCCCACAGTCGTGCGTTATGGAAGTGCAGAACAAGAAGTTTGTCTATACGGTGAACGACAGCAATAAGGTGCAGTACACCGAGATCACCGTTGACCCCCAGACCGACGGCAACAACTATGTGGTGACCAGTGGTCTGAAGAAGGGCGACAAGTATGTGACCAACGGCGTTTCCAAGCTGACCGACAAGGCCGAGATTGTTCCCATCACTCCTGAGCGCTATAAGCAGAAGATTGACGAGCAGGCTAAGGCTATGTCTGCCAGCGAAATTGTCTCCGCCGTTAGCAAATAAAGAATGAAGAGAGACAAATAACTCGATATTCTAATTTAGATAAAGAACAATGACATTTACAACATTTATCAAGCGCCCTGTACTCTCAACGGTGGTCTCCATCGTTCTGGTGCTGTTGGGTGCAATCGGACTTTTCTCGCTGCCTATTGAGCAGTACCCCGATATTGCACCGCCTACGGTTGTCGTTTACACCAGCTATCCTGGTGCCGATGCCGAGACGGTGAAGAATGCTGTCATCACTCCGCTTGAAGAGAGCATCAACGGTGTGGAAGGCATGGACTACATTACATCATCGGCCTCGTCGGGTTCGGCCCAGATCTCTATTCTGTTCCGTCAGGGCATGAATGCTGATATGTGTGCCGTGAACGTGCAGAACCGTGTTTCTCAGGCTCAGGCCCTGTTGCCTGCTGAGGTGACGCGCATCGGTGTGACGGTCATGAAGCGACAGACTTCACAGGTGATCATGTTCTCACTGACCAGTGACGGTCGCTACGACGACGAGTTCCTCACGAACTATAGCAATATTAATATCATACCGGCTATCAAGCGTATTCAGGGTGTGGGTGACGTTCAGTCGCCTGGTCTGAAGACCTACTCTATGCGCATCTGGTTGAAGCCCGATGTGATGAAGCAATACAACCTGATGCCTTCTGACATCAGCGGACTGTTGGCTGAACAGAACATTGAGGCGGCTCCAGGTAACTTCGGTCAGGAGTCTGACGTGGCCTACGAGTATGCCATGCGCTATACGGGTCGCTTCAAGACGGCTGAGGAGTTTGGCAACATCGTGATTTCGAGCGATGCCAACGGACAGACCTTGAAACTGAAGGATGTGGCCAGAATCGAGCTGGGCGGACAGCAGTACACCGTGTCGATGAAGAACAACAACATCCCTTCGGTGATGGGCATGGTGCAGCAGATTGCAGGTTCTAATGCAAACGATATTGCCAAGCAGGTGAAGGCCGAGCTGGACGAACAGTCTAAGTCGTTCCCTCCAGGCATGTTCTATAAGATCAACTACGACGTCACCGAGTTCCTCTATGCTTCTATCGAGGAAGTGGTGTTCACGCTTGTGTTCACCCTCATCCTGGTGTTCCTCGTGATTTATGTGTTCCTGCAGGACTGGCGCTCTACGCTCATCCCGCTGATTGCCGTTCCTGTTTCGCTGATTGGTACCTTCTTCTTCCTTTCAGTATTCGGCTTCTCCATCAACTTGCTGGTACTTTCAGCCCTGCTATTGGCTATTGCCATCGTGGTGGACGATGCCATCGTGGTGGTCGAGGCCGTGCATGCTAAACTGGATCAGGGTTATAAGTCGCCGCTGACGGCCTCAATCGATGCCATGAATGAGATTTCGGGTGCCATCATCTCCATCACCCTCGTGATGGCTTCGGTGTTCATCCCTGTGTCGTTCATCGGTGGCACGAGCGGTACGTTCTATCGTGAGTTCGGTGTGACCATGGCTACCGCCATCTTCATTTCGGCTATGAACGCCTTGACCCTTTCGCCAGCTCTCTGTGCCATCATTCTGAAACCTCACGACAAGGACGGCCACAGTCGTCACATGTCGCGCATAGACCGTTTCCATCTGGCCTTCAATACAGCCTACGACAAGATTCTGGGCAAGTATAAGAGCAATGTAGAGAAACTGGTTCGCAAGCCCATCGGCGTGATTACCACTGTGATTATTGCCATCGTGGTGTTGGTTGCAGCTTTCCTCACCACGAAGACCGGTCTGGTTCCCGATGAGGATACAGGCACTGTGTTCTGTACTATCTCCATGCCCCCTGCAACCTCAGTGGCCCGTACACGTCAGGTCATCGACGAGGTCGATAAGATTCTGGCTGCCGATCCCGCCATCTTGAGCCGTGAGCAGATTCAGGGCTACAACTTCATTGCTGGTGCTGGTTCTGACCAGGCAACCTTTATTATCAAGCTGAAGCCTTTCAGCGAGCGTCAGAGGGGATTCTGGTGGAAACTCAGCGGACTGTGGCAGGGCGATGGCATCTATCGTTTCTTCGTCAACCCGCTTGATGCCCAGATGGTGGTGGCCCAGATTTTCATCAAGACCGCCCACATCAAGGATGCCAAGATTCTGGCTTTCGCACCGCCTATGATTCCTGGCTTCTCTGCCAACAGCGGTGTGTCGCTGGTCATGCAGGACCGCACGGGTGGCGACCTGAACAAGTTCTTCGGCATCGTGCAGGACTATCTGGCAGCGCTCAACAAGCGTCCTGAGTTCCAGATGGCCATGACCTCCTACAACCCTAACTATCCTCAGTACATGATCCACATGGATGTAGCCAAGTGTAAGCAGGCCGGCATCTCGCCTTCTACCGTGCTTACCACGCTGCAGGGTTATTATGGCGGTCTCTATGCCTCCAACTTCAATGCCTATGGTAAGCTCTACCGTGTGATGGTGCAGGGCTCGCCTGAAACTCGTATGACCCCTGAGTCGCTGAAGAGCGTCTATGTGCGCACTCCGAAGGGCATGTCGCCCGTCGAGGAGTTCTGCCGCATGGAGCGCGTCTATGGCCCGTCTAACATCAACCGCTTCAACCTGTTCACCTCTATCAACGTGACGGCTACCGTGGCCAATGGCTATTCTACTGGTGAGGCCATCAAGGCAGCACAGGAAGTGGCTGCCGAGATTCTGCCTACAGGCTATAGCTACGACTATCAGGGTCTGACGCGTGAGGAAGCCAAGGCCAGCAACTCTACGGCCATCATCTTCCTGCTCTGTTTCATCTTCATCTATCTCATTCTGTCGGCACAGTACGAGAGCTACATCCTGCCTCTTGCCGTTGTGCTCTCCGTTCCTTTCGGACTGGCAGGCTGTTTCGGCTTCACCTCGCTCTTTGGACATGCCAACGACATCTACATGCAGATTTCGCTCATCATGCTGATTGGTCTGTTGGCTAAGAATGCTATTCTGATTGTAGAGTTCGCCCTGGAGCGCCGCCGCACGGGTATGGCCATCACATGGGCTGCCACACTGGGTGCTGCAGCTCGTCTGCGTCCTATCCTCATGACATCACTTGCCATGATTATCGGTCTGCTACCAATGATGTTTGCGTCGGGTGTAGGCAAGAACGGTAACCAGACGCTGGGTGCAGCTGCCGTAGGCGGTATGTTGCTCGGTACGCTCTTCCAAATTATTGTGGTGCCAGGCCTGTTCGTGGTCTTCCAGACATTGCAGGAGAAGTTCCGTCCGATGAAGTTCGAGGGCGATGAGGAGAACCCCGATGTGACCACTGAGTTGCAGCAGTATGCTAATCGCCCAGTAGAATATGAATTAGAGAAGTAGAATCCTCCCCTTTCCCCCTTCAAAAGGGATGGGGGGAAGGACTACTTTTTAATAATAAGGAATTGAATCATGAAGATAATAATAAATATGAAAGCGTTTTTCAACTCCCCCTCTTTTCGGAGGGGGCTGGGAGGAGGCTTACTCTGCTTGCTTTTAAGCAGCTGCGGACTCTACGGCAAATATGAGCGTCCCGACAATCTGAACACGAAGGGACTGATTCGCGATGTAGTGAGCGATACCGATACACTCCAGTCTAATGCTGACGATAACTTTGGTAATTTGCCGTGGCGTGAGGTGTTTACCGACCCTCAATTGCAGTCGCTCATTGAGAAGGCATTGGAAAATAATACCGATCTGCGAAATGCTGCTCTCAACGTAAAGATGATGGAAACGGCACTGAAGGTGTCGAAGCTGGCTTTCCTGCCGTCTATTGCCATTGGTCCTCAAGGAACCATTAGTCGTGTACAGATGGACGGTGCCTCGACAACTAAGACTTATCAGTTGCCTATATCGGCTTCGTGGACTATCGACCTTTTCGGTAACTTGTTGTCACAGAAGCGCTCAGCTCAGATGAAGCTTCTCGCAACAAAGGACTATCAAGTCGTGGTGAAGACCAACATCATTTGCGGTGTAGCCAATCTTTACTATACGCTCATGATGCTTGATGAGCAACTCGCCATTGTCACCGATATGGAAGGACTGACGAAGGAAACATGGGACATGATGAAGCTGCAGATGGAACTGGGACGTGCCCGTTCCACCAGTGTGCAGAGTTGTGAGGCCAACTACTACAGCATACTCACACAGAAAGCTGATATCAAGCGGCAGATTCGTGAGATGGAGAACTCCATGTCGCTACTGCTCAATGAGGCAGGCCATCAGATTGAGCGCGGCTCGTTCTACAACCAGTCGTTGCCCACTAAGTTCTCAACAGGTGTAGGTCTGCAGCTGCTGAGTAACCGTGCTGATGTTCACGCTGCCGAAATGGCACTGGCCCAGTGCTACTACGACACGCAGACAGCACGTTCGCGCTTCTATCCTAACATCACGCTCACGGCAGCAGCTACTTTCACTAATTCCTTGGGTACTCAAATTGTTAATCCTGGCAAGTGGATTCTCTCAGCTGTGGGAGCACTCGCACAGCCCATCTTTGCCCACGGACAGATTGTTGCAGGGCTCAAGGTGGCCAAGGCACAGCAGGAACAGGCACTCAACACCTTCCAGAATACCATTCTGAAGGCTGGTAACGAGGTGTCAAACGCACTGCTGCTCTATAACAGCTGTGACGAGAAAAGTAAGTTGGAAGCTAAGCGAGTGGATGTGCTTACCCAGACAGTAGCTGACACACGGCAGCTCTATACCTCGAAAGGCTCCACCTATTTGGAAGTCATCCAGGCACAGTCCAGTCTGCTCAATGCCCGTATCTCTAAAGTCACCGACGACTTCACCAAGATGCAGGCTGTGGTCAATCTGTATCAGGCACTGGGAGGAGGCTCCAAATAATGAGAAATGCGAAATGAGTAATGAGAAATGAAAAATGAGTAATGAGAAATGAGTAAAATGGTTGCTTGCTACAGGTATAATCATAATTACTCATTGCTCATTGCTAATTACTAATAGAGAAAAAATATGGCAAGTGAAATAAGTCCAAGAGCCGAGATCAGCCCTAATGCGAAAATCGGCAACAACTGCAAGATATTCCCCTTCGTCTATATTGAAGATGACGTAGTGATTGGTGACAATTGCATCATATTTCCTTTTGTGAGCATTTGTGCTGGCACACGCATGGGAAACAACAACAAGATTCATCAGGGATCGGTGATTGCTGCACTGCCACAAGACTTCGATTTCCGTGGAGAGAAGACGGAGTGTATCATCGGCAACAACAATATCATCCGTGAAAATGTGGTCATCAACCGCGCCACCCATACTGGCGGACAGACCGTTATAGGCGATAACAACGTGCTGATGGAGGGTGCTCACATCTCGCACGACACGAAAGTTGACAACGACTGCGTGTTCGGTTATGGCACCAAGATTGCCGGTGACTGTCAAATCGGTCATGGCGTGATCTTCTCTTCGTCGGTTATCGAAAACGCTGGTACACGTGTCGGTGCAGGTGCTATGATACAGGCCGGCACCACTTTCTCTAAGGATGTGCCTCCTTACATCGTCTGTACCCGTCACAGCGAGTATGGTGGTGTGAACTATACCATGGGGCGTTCCTATGGTGTCGATGAGAAGACCTTGAAGCATATTGCCAATGCCTATCGTTTGGTTTACCTGAGCAACACGTCACTCTTTGATGCCGTGAAGCAAATTGAAGAGCAGGTGCCCGACGGACCTGAGGTTCGCAACCTCATCGAGTTCATGCGTACCACCCAGATAGGTGTCATCGGCAAGAAGTAATATCCTCTTTTCTTTTCTGCCATATCTCTACCGAGTTGATGATATTCTGCCACAGAATATAGCAGCCGGGACCAACAGAAGAGAGCGGATTCAGATAGGTGCTGGACAGCCAAATGGCAAAAGCCGTGTTCTTTTGCCCTAAGGCTTGTCCAGCTTCTTGTGTGTGGTTGAAGTAGTGTCCGATGAAGCGGCCTACTGCGAACTGAACAATACAGATGACCAGTCCCAATAAGGCTATGGCTAATAGCATCCATATTGATGCTTGTGCATTCACGATGTTTTTTACGGTCGTACCAGTGACAATCATCAACGAACAGGCCCAGAGGTAGTAGCTCAGGTCGCGCACGGCAATAATCTTGGCGTGCAGTCGCTTCATGTAGTGCTTCACGATATAGGCGAGTAGCATCGGCACGATGAGCACGATAAACACTTCGTGCAGAATCTTCAGGAAGGCAGGCCAGAACTCCATGTGTACCGATGGCTCAATCAGTGGGAAACATATTGGAACCAGCAGTACAGTGATGAAATTCGACAGGAAGGTATAGGTGGTCATTTGTTCCAGCGAGCCACCTAGCTTCTGTGTGACAACGGCAGCAGCTGTGGCACAGGGCGAGATGACACACATCAGGATGGCTTCAAGGATAATCAGAGAGGGGGTAGGAGAGGCTAATATGATGGCCATCAATATCCCAATGAACAACAATTGGAACACGCCTATCCAAAAATGCCACGCAACGGGCCGCAGTTTGTGGAAATCCACCTTACAGAACGTAACGAAGAGAATCAGGAACATGAACAGCGGCAAAATGGTTTGCATGATGGGAGCGAAGAAGCGGCTGGCATCGTCGAGAGCTGTTGTGAAAGCAAACAGCAGGTAGATGACAGCCCCCAGTGACATCGCTATGGGCAGCGTCCAGTCCTTGATGAATCTGATGATGTTCATTTCTTTCCTTCATTTTTCGAGTCTTCCGGTAATGGCCAGCATTCCGAAGGGGTACGCATGCGTTGCATTGCCTCGTCGAACAGTTGTACCATTTCGGGATAGTCCTTTGACAGATTGTGTTGTTCACCAGGGTCATCTTTCAAGTTGTAGAGTTCCAACGGTGCATTCCGCTTGATGGTCACGCATTTCCAATTGCCCAGGCGTGCTGCCCGCTGTTTACCAGGAAACTCCCAGTAGAGCATGCGGTGGTCTGTATCAGCGTCTTTTCCGAAGAAGAGGGGAGAGATGTCCATTCCATCGGTGCGTGAGGGTAGGGCTGTGCCTTTGGCTATGGCTGCCAGTGTGGGCATGAAGTCGGGAAAATAGACCAGGTTCTCCAGTCGCCTTACGGGTACTCGCCCCGGCTGATAGACGATGAGCGGCACACGTATACCGCCTTCGTAGAGTTGTGCTTTACGCCCACGAAAGCCGGCATTACAGTTCAACTGTGGTAGGGGAGCCTGAACTGCAGCCCCATTGTCGCTGGCAAAGATGATGAGCGTGTTCTCGCTCAGCCCCTGTTTCTCTAAGTGCTTGATAAGCCGTCCCACAGCTGCATCCATGTGTTCTATGAGGGCAGCATAGCGCTGCGCATTCTCCTTTGATTCGGGTGAAGCAAACGTCTCATCGATGTCGTGCCAACGCCACGTCTTTTCATCGATGATGTATGGCTCATGCGGTGCATCGAAGGCCAGATAAAGGAAGAATGGTTGCTGCTTGTCTTTCTGTCTGTCAATGAAGCGTATTGCATCATCGGTCGAAATGTCGGTGTTGTGTCGGATATGTCTGTCGTTGCGATTCTCTCGGATGTTGATGAGCTGGTCACCGTCAAATCGGTAGTAGGGATAATAATAAGGTGCGTTGGAGTGAACCGTGCTAATGGTCCATCCGTAGAATTCATGGAATCCCCGGTGATTTGGTGCAGCTTGCGGGTCATAGCCGTCCAAGTGCCATTTGTTTACCAAACAGGTTCTATAGCCTGCTGCTGAGAGCACGGTAGCAATAGTCGTATCCTCTGGCATGAGGTTGGTACGGTGAATATACGTGGTGTCGCCTTTCGTGCTGACCTTGATGCCTACGCGACCACCTACCGGACACTGGTTGTCACGAATACGTGCGTGGCCCGAGTTCAGTCCTGTCATGAGCGAGCAACGCGAGGGCGACGAGATACCACTGCCTGCATAGCACTGTGTGAAGGTTGTTCCCTGTTCCGATAGTCGGTCTATGTTGGGTGTCTTCACATGCTTGCTGCCGAAGCACGAAAGGTCGCCATAGCCCATATCGTCGGCCAGGATGAATACAATGTTGGGCCGTTCGGGTGTTGCTTTCTGTGCGCTTGAGGGTATAGCCAATACCGAAAGCGACAATAGGGAGAGTGATGCTTTTTTCATTTGGCACTTCATTGTTTTGCTTTTCAGAGACAAATGTACGCAAAAAAACTGAATTATTCAGAAAAAAGCACTACTTTTGTGCGCATAAAACGAAAACCACCTTATGAAAAAACTCATCAAATACATTGCCTTCGATGCTGACGACACCCTCTGGGACTGCCAAGGCCATTTCGAACGTGTCATGCAGGAGCTTTACACCCTGTTAGCACCTTGGGTAGATCGCGAGACAGCAGAGCGTGAGTTGTTTTTCACTGAGCGCAAGAACATGCCCCTGTTGGGCTATGGTACGAAAGCTTTCACGCTGTCGATGATTGAGACAGCGCTGCGCGTATCGAAGCATGAGATATCGGGCAGTCAGCTTGCATGGTTGCAGAACGAGTGTTATACGCTGCTCAACCTGCCAGCCACTCCGTTGCCCGAGGTAGTGCATACGCTTGAACATCTGCAACATGAAGGCTGGCACATGGCTGTGTTCACAAAGGGCGAGTTGCTCGATCAGGAGCATAAGCTGCAGCGTTCCGGCTTGAGTCGTTTCTTCGAGCATGTCGAGATTACGAGCGACAAGACCGAAGATGAGTTCCTTGGGCTCTGCAAACATTTGAATATTGCTCCTCAGGAACTGCTCATGGTAGGCAACTCACTGAAAAGCGACATCAGGCCAGCCTTGGCCATCGGAGCTTCAGCTGTGCATATACCGTTCCACATCACGTGGGAACTGGAGTTCACCGAAACCTTTGAGCATCATCGGCTCACGCGTATCACCCATTTCAGTGAGCTGCTACGAGTCTTGGCTTCTTGAAATATTTTCCCCCTGCCGATGAGAAGTCTGATAGCCGAGCGTGCCCCCCTTTTGCCCGTAGTTGTATTTTTGGTTATGGGCATTGTGGCAGGATTCCTCTTAAAAGCCAGTATCACTCTGTTGCCGTTTTTCATTGGCATGGTGATACTGGCTTTTCTTCTGCACCGATGGGCAGTATTGCAGTCACTTGCCATTCTGCTTAGCATCTCTCTTCTGGGCATGATTCTGGCTACACACCAATGGCAGAAGGTTCACCGCCTCTCTTACGATGGACAGCGTTGCGACCTCAGCGTAGTAGTCGCTTCAGAGCCTTCCGTGAAGCCCCGTAGCGTGGCTGTCGATGTGCTGTCCCTCCACAACGGACAGAAACTGCGTTGCTATCTGGCTCCTGGCGAACGGGCACTGCGATTGCAACCAGGTGACGGCTTGTCGTTCCAGCAGGTGAAGGTAGGTGATTGCGGTGTGTTGCGTCGCCAGGGATTCGCAGGCCAGTGTTATGTGCCCAAGCAGTGCTGGTCTGTTTTTCCTCATCCCTCACTGAGTCGTCTGTCCGTGTCAGACCGTAGTAAGCTCCGTTTTCTTCAGTGGCGACACGTATTATTGCAACGCTATAGGCTGTTGGGGGCTCGTGATGACAGCTATGCCGTACTGGCAGCGATGACGCTGGGCGACAAGTCAGCCCTGAGCCGTGAGTTGCGCGACACCTATTCGGTGACAGGAGCCTCCCATGTATTGGCACTCAGCGGACTGCATTTGGGCATCCTCTACTTGCTGCTCAGCTATCTGCTGCTGAGCCGTTACCGGCAGCGTCTGTGGTCGCAGGCCGTTCTTGTTCTGTCTATCTGGGCTTTTGCCTTTCTCGTGGGATTGCCTGTCAGTGTGGTGCGTTCTGCCACCATGATCAGTCTCTTTGCCCTTTTCTCCGTGGGTCATCGTCCTCACCTCTCAGTCAATCTTCTGTGCCTGGCAGCACTTGTCATTCTGTTGCTCAACCCGTATTCACTGTTCGATGTAGGGTTTCAGCTGTCGTTTGTCTCTGTCGCAAGCATCTTGTTGTTGTTGCCCTTGTTCGCCCCCGATCCGTTTCCTCAGGTGGAGCGTCCTTCTTCGCCCACGGTCTTTCAGCGCCTGTCATCAGTTCTTGTCAGTATGTTAGCTGTTTCACTGGCTGCCCAGGTGGGTGTGGCTCCTCTTGTGGCTTTTCACTTTGGACATTTCTCCACCTATTTTCTACTCACCAATCTCATTGTACTGCCCGCAGCCTATCTTGTCCTTTGTGGTACGCTGCTCATGTTGTTGCTGCCCTTTTTCGCGCCCGCAGTGCTGTGGCTGGTAGGTGGTCTCAACCACATCCTCACATGGGTAGCTCAACTGCCCCTTTCAAGCATCAACGACCTGCACCCCTCATGGATACAGGTCGTTGCGTACTATTTGATGGTAGCCTCGCTCAGTGGTGCGCTGTGGGTGTGGCGGGGCCGTTGGAGTTGGGACTGATGTCCCTTACCGTGCGTCTCTTCTTATCCTCACATGACACCCATCCACCGCAGTATGTCGTTCAGGTTGGCTACGATCATGAGTAGAATCACGATGCCGAAGCCTGCATATTCAGCCCAGATCATGAACTTCTCTGACGGCTTGCGCCGTGTGATCATCTCGTAGAGTAGGAACAGTACATGTCCGCCGTCGAGTGCGGGGATGGGCAGAATGTTCATGAAGGCGAGGATGATGCTCAGGAAAGCCGTCATCTTCCAGAATACGTACCAGTCCCACATGGGTGGAAACAGGCTGCCGATGGTGCCGAATCCGCCCAGCGACTTTGCACCGTCGCTGGTGAACACATACTTCAGGTCGCTCACATAGCCCGACAGCACGTTCAGTCCGTATTCCACGCCAGCGGGGAAGCTTTCAAAGAATCCGTATTCCTTTTTCACCACCTCATACTTACTCATGGCCATGTTGTAGAACCCGGCGGCCAGCGCCTTCTTTCCGGCCTGCAGCTTGATGGAGGTGCTGATGGTGTCACCGTTGTGTACATAGATAATCGTCGTGTTGAGTGCCTGCTCACGGGTTGCGTCGTTGTCGGCAGCCTTGTACACATCATAGAGCCGTCCCAGTTCGAAAGTAAACTCATTGTGGGTATCCACCTCGTGTCCGTTGATGCTCAGGATGCGGTCGCCAGCCTTGATGCCGCATTTCTCTATGGGCGAGCCGGGCATCACGCTATCAATGCTCAGGGGCATGAGCGGTTCAACGAACCTTGGTTCCGACTTCAGCATCTGCAGCAGGTTCAGGTCGCCTGGCAGGGCGATGCTCACCTTCTGTCCCTGACGGAGCACTGTCACCTCATGACTGGTTGACAAGTCGCGGTAGAAATCGGCATCGAACGTGGAGAAATCCACTCCGTCGTGGCTCAGCATGATGTCACCATTCTGGAAGCCCAGTTCTTTGGCCTCGTCGTTGAAGTACATGCCGTGGGTCATGTTCTGGAGGGGAATGTAGCTCTGTCCCCAGTGGAACAGGATCATGGCGTAGATGAAGAGCGCCAACAGGAAGTTCACCAGCACGCCGCCCGTCATGATGAGCAGTCGCTGCCAGGCGGGCTTGGTGCGGAACTCCCATGGCTGTTCGGGCTGTTTCATCTGCTCCGTGTCGAAGCTCTCGTCAATCATGCCCGAGATCTTGCAGTAGCCGCCCAATGGCAGCCAGCCCACGCCGTACTCGGTGTCGCTGTTCTTGGGCTTGAAGCTGAACAGCTTGCCGGTCCACTTGCCGATGCCCAAGTCGAAGAACATGTAGAACTTCTCGACCCTCACGCCGAAAAGTTTGGAAAACAGGAAATGGCCGCCCTCATGCAGCAGAACGAGCAAGCTGAGCGCCATTAGTAGTTGAAGAATCTGAATTAATACTGTCATAAGAGTTCATTTGCTATCCGACGAGCCTCTGCATCTGTCTGCATATAGTCGTCGAGGGTTGGTTTCTTGATAAATGTGGCCCTTTCCATCGTTTCGCTGATGATGTCGCCCATTTGCAGGAACTTGCATCTGTCTTCCAGAAAGGCGCGGTTCACCACTTCGTTGGCGGCATTGACGATGCAGGCCATGTTGCCGCCACGGGCCAGCGCCTCATAGGCCATGGCCAGACAGCGGAACTTCTTCAGGTCGGGCTCGAAGAACTCCAGCGAGTGGGCCTTGAACAGGTCGAGTTTCTCTCCACTCAGAGGCAGTCGCTTCGGGTAGGAGAATGCATACTGTATGGGCAGTCGCATATCGGGTACGCCCAGCTGTGCCTTCACCGAGCCGTCCTGGAACTGCACAGCCGAATGTACGATGGACTGCGGGTGAACGAGCACCTGAATCTGCTTGGCATCTACGCCGAAGAGCCACTTGGCCTCAATCACCTCAAAGCCTTTGTTCATCATCGATGCCGAGTCGATGGTGATCTTTGCCCCCATGTCCCATGTGGGGTGGCGCAGTGCATCGGCCTTGGTCACGTGGGCTATCTCCTCCATTGTCTTTGTGCGGAAGGGGCCTCCCGATGCAGTGAGCAGAATCTTGTCTATTGGGTTCTCGTCTTCCCCCACGAGGCTCTGGAAGATGGCTGAGTGCTCACTGTCAACGGGCAATATGGCGGCATGGTTCTCCAGTGCCAGTTGGCAGATCAGCTCGCCTGCCACAACAAGTGTCTCTTTGTTGGCCAGACAGATGGTTTTGTGGGCCTTGATGGCATGGATGGTGGGAGTGAGTCCTGCAAAGCCCACCATGGCGGTGAGCACCATGTCGATGGGGCCTGCTTCCACAATCTCGTCGAGCGCCTGAGCTCCTGCATACACTTTCACGTCGGGCAGGTCCTGCATCAGGGCTTTCAGTTCATCGTAGCGCTGCTCGTTGGCAACGACCACGGCGGCTGGATGAAACTTGTGGGCCTGCTCGGCCAGCAGTTCCACCTTGTTATTGGCCGTGAGGCAATAGACCTCATACAGGTCGGCATGTTCCTCAATCACCTGCAGTGCCTGTGTGCCGATGCTACCGGTCGAGCCTAATATGGCTATTTGTTTTTTATTTTTCATTTCTCATTTATCATTTATCGAAGCGCCAAAAGTCCCTCGGGCAGCTCCATGATGATTTGTCGTTTGTCTTTGTCTATTTTTCTCACCAGGTCGTCGTTGGCAGGGATGAGCGTTCCGTCGGTCAGCTCGAAGAGCACGTTGGCGGTCTGGTCGTCAATGGCAGCGATGGTGCCTATGGGGGTGGGGTTGTTTGCTTCGACGATGTCGAAGCCTACGAGGAAGGCGAGCGAGATGGGGGCCTCGTCTTCGCTGGCCAGTGCCAGGGGGAAATAGACGTCGCAGTTGGTGAGCTCTCGAGCCCGCTCCTGCGTGTCGATGTCGCAGAACTTCACCAGGGCGGTGGTGTCGGAGCGGAACCTGTACTCCTCCATGAAAAAGGGCACCAGCAACCCATCGACCTCCAGCACGAGGTATTCGGCCTCTACGCGGTCGAACACATCGTCGTCGAACTGGAGCGTCACCTCACCGTGCACGCCGTGAGCCTTTCCTATCCGGCCTATCTTATAGACTTCTTCTTTCTTGATCATAGAACTGATGGGGCTAATGGGACTAATGGGGACTGATGGGACTAATGGGACTAATGGGGACTGATGGGGGTTATGGTACTCGGGTGATTTTGGCCCCCAGTGCATTCAGTCGCTCCTCAATGCGCTCATAGCCGCGGTCTATCTGCTCAATGTTGTCGATGCGGCTCTCGCCCTTGGCGCTCATGGCTGCGATGAGCAGGGCGATGCCCGCACGTATGTCGGGGCTCGACATGCGCCCACCATGCAGCTGGCGCTTGTGGTCATGGCCTACGACGACAGCGCGGTGGGGGTCGCAGAGTATGATTTGTGCGCCCATGTCAATGAGCTTATCGACGAAGAACAGTCGGCTCTCAAACATTTTCTGATGGATGAGCACGGTGCCGCGAGCCTGTGTGGCTACGGTGATGAACACCGAGAGCAGGTCAGGCGTGAGTCCAGGCCAGGGCGCATCGGCCAGAGTCATGACACTGCCGTCAATGAACGACTGTATCTCGTAGTGGCGCTGGTGGGGTACGATGAGGTCGTCGCCCTCTTCCTTGACCTTGATGCCCATGCGCCGGAAGGCATCGGGTATGATGCCCAGGTTCTTTAGCGAAACGCCCTCTATGCGGATGCCGTTGCCCACCATGGCGGCCATGCCGATGAACGAGCCTACCTCAATCATGTCGGGCAGTACGCAGTGGTTGGCTCCGTGGAGCGTGTCAACGCCCTTGATAGTAAGCAGGTTCGATCCGATGCCTTCGATGTGGGCTCCCATGCCGACGAGCAGTTTGCAAAGCTGTTGCAGATAGGGCTCGCATGCAGCATTGTAGATGGTGGTGACACCTTTGGCCAGCACAGCAGCCATGATGATATTGGCGGTACCTGTGACTGAGGCTTCGTCGAGCAGCATGTAAGTGCCGCGTAGGCGTTTGGCACTGATCTCGTAAACACCGCGTCCCTCAATGGGTTCGAAGCGTGCACCCAACTTCTGGAAGCCCAGGAAGTGGGTGTCCAGGCGTCGTCGTCCTATCTGGTCGCCACCGGGCTTGGTGACGATGGCTTTGCCGAAGCGTGCCAGCAGCGGACCTATCATCATGATGGAGCCTCGCAACTCGGAACACTTGTGCACGAACTCATCGCTCTCAAGGTATTTCAGATCCAACTGGTCGGCTTGGAAGACCCACCCGTTGGGCTCTCCGCTCTTTTCAGAGCTGGGCAGTTGGCTCACCTTCACCCCGATGTCCTTCAGGAGCTGAATCAGGTTGTTCACATCGCGTATGTTGGGAACGTTGCTGATGGCTACCGGCTCGCTGGTGAGCAGGGTGGCACAGATGACCTGTAGGGCCTCGTTCTTAGCGCCCTGAGGGCGGATGGTGCCTGAGAGCTGGTGACCGCCTTCTATGATAAATGCTGACATAGTTAGGATGCTTTAAGTAAGGGGGTGACTATCTTTTGCCTTTCTTTTTCTTGCCACCGTTGTTGTGTACCGGCTCTTCGTCGGTTATGCGCAAAAGGCGGAGTGCGTTCAGGTCCAGCTGTATGGCACCGCCGGACAGACGAGCCATGTCATCGGCCACTTTCTCGTCGTCAATGGAACCGTGTCCCCACTGTATGAGGTCGCGCTTCATCTGGTTGGCAGTCAGTCTGACCAGCTCGTCGTAGTCGGGACCTTTGGGCAGGGTCTGCAGTTTATCAAGCATCTCTTGCACCAGACGGCCATAGTGGCGCAGTCGGATGTCGGTCTGGGGCAGTTTCATGGGCTGTGGCTTGGAACGGAACTTCTCGGCTCCGCTCGTGTCGTAGGGCCAGTCAATGTCGAGTGCCTTGTGGCTCATGAGGTACAAGTGATCCCAGAGCGTCTGCTTATAGTTGGCGTTTTCGCGAATCTGCGGCACCTTGTTCTCCATCTGCCTCACGATGACCTTGGCGCAGCGCATGCGTTCCTCCTTCGTGGGCAGGCCGATGGCATGGTCCACCATGTTCTGAATCTCACGTCCGTATTCCGGCATGACCAGCGCCTCGCGCTGTGTGTTGTAGTCTAATCCTTGTATGTTCATATTGAGCTAAGCAGATTGCGTGGCATCTTGGCCACATAGTCTTTCAGATAGAATGGTTCGAAGTAGGCCACGTCCTCTGTCTGCTCCTGCAGCAGCCGTTTCTCGGCCAGGGGCTGCATCCAGCGGGCCAGCGGCTCAATGCCGTCAATGTAGTGGGCATTGGGGTGGGCGATGGTCTCCATGCACTTCTGTGCTCCGTTGCCGAAGAAATAGACGGGGTGCGCCTCGAGCCATTCGCGATAGGTGTCGCCATCTACCACATCGGCCCTCACCTCTCTTGCAGGCTTCAGGGCGCGGGTGTATAGTCCCGCATAGACCTCCATGCGACGGGCGTCGAGCATGGGGCAGAGTAGGGCGTCGTCGGGCAGTTCCAGATGGTCGTTGAGCAGCACAGGCACACACAGCAGCTCCAGTGTGGGTACTGCTATCAGCTTCAGGTCGCGCCCGCAGCAGATGCCCTTGGCCATCGACACACCGATGCGCAGACCCGTATAAGAGCCTGGGCCACAGCTCACGGCCACCGCGTCGAACGGAATGGCATGGCTGTCAGTAAACGACAGGGCCTCGTCCACCATCGAGCCCAGTCGCTCAGCGGCGCTGCCCTTGGCATCAGTGCGCTCCTCCTCGTGGTAAATCACGTGCGAGTCCTCGCTCACTGCCACAGAGCACGTAGCTGTGCTCGTTTCAATATGCAGAATGCATGACATGTCTTCTTCTCTTTTTTATAATTAAGGTGCAAAGATACGTATTTTTCCGTAAGTTTTGAAACTTTTTACACTAAAACTAAGCCTTTTTCGCTATTTTTATATATCTTTGTCGGGACATTAAAAACTAACTAATTCAGAAAACTGAATGAAACGTATCATTATGGCAATGGCATTGATGCTCACAATGGGAGCAGGCGAGGCAGCCGCTCAACAGAACGCTGCAGTGGAGAACATACTGACGCGCACGTCGGTGCGCAGTTACACGGAGCAGCCCGTGGAACAGGAAAAAGTGGAACTGCTGCTGCGGGCAGGCATGGCCGCTCCAACGGCGGTGAACAAGCAGCCGTGGCACTTCGTGGTGCTCAACACCCGTGAGGCGCTCGACCGTCTCTCGTCGGCCAATCCACGTGCGGGCATGCTCAAGCAGGCACCCCTCGCCATCGTCGTCTGTGGCGACATGAATAAGGCACTGGAGGGCAAGGGACAAGAGTACTGGATTCAGGACTGCTCGGCTGCTACGGAGAACATTCTCCTGGCTGCCCATGCGCTGGGTCTTGGTGCCGTGTGGACAGGTACTTACCCCATGGACGACCGTGTGAAGGCTACGGCTGAGGCACTGCATCTGCCCAGCCACATCATCCCCCTCTGCACCATCGTCATAGGCTATCCGAAGGGTATCACTAAGCCGAAGGATAAGTGGAAGCCTGAGAACGTGTCGTGGGGAGAATACGGTAAACGCTAAAATTAAGATTCTTTAAACAAATATGTTAAAAGAATCCCCCGAAAAACCTACTGCGAAAATCTGCGTTCTGGAGAAAAACAGCGCCTTTTGAGCCTTCAATCCTTCCCTTTTTAGTATCATATTTCGGGATTTTTCGTTCAATATCGCAGATTTTTCCCAATTATCAGCCTCCATTTTGCTTCATTTCCTGCAAAGTGGAGGCTCTTTTATATTCCCCTTGCGGCAAAATAGTGCCAAATTTCATCCTAAATCACGACATGTTCTTGGGAATCTTACGTCACGATTTAGGCTATATCGCTTGACGATTTAGCCTAAACAGTGTGACCATTCATCCTAAACCTCATCGTGAAACAACCTAAACCGAAGAAAACTCCTGATTTTGAGACACTTAAATCATGCTTATTTTGCAACCTCTTGATAATCAATCTGTTGTAAGATGCCTAATACTCGCAAATTTCAAGCCCAACGAACGTTTCCTGGCTTCCACGCGATTCTCACGCAAGTAAGTGTTAAATTCGGAAACAAATCTTAACAAAAAGAGGGGCAAGGGGTAGGCCTTATCCGTTTCGTCTCAAGTATCGTTATCGCATCGCCGAAGTCAGGAATAAAAAAAGCGTGTGCAGTCGGCACACGCTTTTTTATTGAGTTAACCTTTAGGATAAATTACACTTTGTTGGCCTTCTTGCGCTGGTCGTGGTCAAGAATGACCTTGCGCATGCGCATAGACTTGGGAGTGACCTCGACGAGTTCGTCCTCCTTGATATATTCGAGGCATTCTTCAAGCGACATGACGGTCTTGGGGATGATACGGGCCTTGTCATCGGTGCCGCTGGCACGCACGTTGGTGAGCTGCTTGGCCTTGCACACGTTGATGACCAGGTCGTTGTCGTGAACATGCTCGCCGACAACCTCGCCCAGATAGACCTCTTCGCCCGGATCGATGAAGAACTTGCCGCGATCCTGCAACTTATCAATGGCATAGGCGTAAGCAGTGCCTGTCTCTAAGGCTATCATTGAACCGTTGACGCGGCGCTCAATCTCGCCCTTGTAGGGCTGGTACTCCTTGAAGCGGTGGGCCATGATAGCCTCGCCCTGTGAGGCGGTGAGCACGTTGGTACGCAGGCCGATGATGCCGCGCGAGGGAATGTTGAACTCGATGTTGGTGCGCTCGCCCTGACTCTCCATGGAGGTCATCTCTCCCTTGCGACGTGTCACCATATCAATCATCTTTGAGGCAAACTCCTCCGGCACGTTGATGGTGAGCTCTTCGATGGGTTCATAGCGACAAGCCCCCCCTACTGCCCCCGAGGGGGCTTCGTTTGTGAGAAGAGCTTGGTCTATAGTAGCCCCCTCGGGGGCTGAAAGGGGGGCATATTTATAGATGACCTGCGGCTGACCGACTTGCAGCTCATAGCCTTCACGGCGCATGGTCTCGATGAGCACCGAGAGATGAAGTACGCCACGACCCGAGACAATCCACTTGTCGGTAGAGTCCTCGAAAGGCTCTACGCGCAGAGCGAGGTTCTTCTCCAGTTCTTTCTCCAGACGGTCGTTGATGTGGCGTGAGGTGACGAACTTGCCTTCCTTACCGAAGAAGGGCGAGTCGTTGATAGTGAAAAGCATCGACATGGTGGGCTCGTCGATGGCAATGGGAGGCAGCGGCTCAGGGTTCTCTATGTCGCAAATGGTGTCGCCAATCTCAAACTTCTCCAGTCCGATGACAGCGCAAATATCGCCACAATCCACTTGGTCGATGCGGCTGTGACCCATGCCGTCGAAGGTGTGCAGCTCCTTGATCTTCGTCTTCTCCATAGAGCCGTCGCGATGGCAAAGCGTGACCTGCATGCCGTCTTTCAAGGTGCCGCGATGAACGCGGCCCACGGCGATGCGACCAGTATAGCTGCTGTAGTCGAGCGAGGTGATGAGCATTTGAGGCGTGCCTTCCAGCTGTTGCGGAGCGGGAATCACCTCTACGATCTTGTCGAGCAGATAGGTGATATCGCCCGTAGGCTTGTTGTAGTCCTCGCCCATCCATCCGTTCTTGGCTGAGCCATAGACAACGGGGAAGTCGAGCTGGTCCTCAGTGGCGTTGAGTGAGAACATCAGGTCGAACACCATCTCATAGACCTCCTCGGGGCGGCAGTTGGGCTTGTCAACCTTATTGACGACCACGATGGGCTTCAGACCGATTTCAAGCGCTTTTTGCAGCACAAAACGAGTCTGGGGCATGGGACCCTCGAAAGCATCGACAAGCAGCAAGCAGCCGTCGGCCATATTGAGCACACGCTCTACCTCGCCGCCGAAGTCGGAGTGTCCCGGAGTATCGATGATGTTGATTTTGGTGCCTTTCCAGTTGATAGAAACGTTTTTGGAAAGAATAGTGATGCCTCGTTCGCGTTCGAGGTCGTTTGCGTCAAGTACTTGATTGCTGAGGTTCTGTCCCTCACGGAAGAGATTGCCTGCCAGCATCATTTTGTCCACGAGTGTTGTCTTGCCGTGGTCAACGTGCGCAATAATTGCGATGTTCCTAATGTCCTGCATAAGTCTTTTTACGTAAAATCGGCTGCAAAGGTACTACTTTTTTCTGATAATTGCTTGTGGTGCCTTGAAAAAATGATAGTCATACCCTATCTTCATAGAGATAAAACCTTTGGGCCACTTGGCTCTGTCAAGAAATAGTTTAGCGGTACCATGAGAGAGCAGGAAGAGGTTGGGCCCAACCTCCTTGAACTCATAGCTCATGTTGTTCTGTCCCTCGGCATAGCTGATGCGCGCTATCTGCCAACAGCCTTCGGCAATGTGAACCCTCATGTTGTCGAGTTTCACAATGTAAATCGTCCTATTGCCTGCGGTATAGCTGCCAATGTATTCCATACCCGTTTCTTTCTTCTTCCGGTACTTCTTCTGAAGCTCCTTCGCCTTCTCGCGCACCTTCTTGTAGAACTTGTCATAGACATTGACACTCAGCATGCCGTCATGCTTCAGGAACGAGGCTTTCTGCTTCTCTGTGAGTTCCTGTCTCATATCCACAATCCGCGCATTCGAGGTCGTTATCTTGCCCCTGTTGAAAAGCGCATCCTCAGCCATTGTGATGCCAAAATGCTTATGCTCCCTCAGGGCCGATACGATGGGGCCATACCCTGCAAGACGGGCTACAAAGGTAATGGTGCGGCGATGAGGAAACTTTTTCAGGTCTATGTCCTTCTCCAACTGGCAGGTCACGGTGTATCTCAGCATCTCGGCTCGTTCCCGCAGTGACTTGGCATTGGCAAGCACCTGCTTCACCAGGTATTCCTCGAAGGTCATACCGTCGGCCAGTATCGCTGTTTCCGGCAGGTTAATCGTATAGGCAATATCACCGTCATCGTCCTGTGCGTTGATATTCAGGGCGACCATCAGGACAAGCACTATAGCAGTCAACCGTCGTAGCATGTTTGTTATCATCAGATGTTTCATCGGCTGCAAAAATAGCAAATAATATGTAAAGTTGTGGTGTAGCTTCACCGTTTTTTCGCTTCTAGAAAGCAGATTTATGCGGAAAATGCTTGTAGTATCGAAAAAAAGTAATACCTTTGCACCCGCTTTTCGGAAAATCCGAAGCATCTGACGATGTGGACGGTCCCGCAGTGATTAGCAGGCGATGCGTCGGAAAGATGTTAATGAAGCACTTTTAATAACTTTAATCACACATTAGTATTATGTATCTCGATCAAGCTAAGAAAGCAGAGATTTTCAGCCAGTATGGCAAGGATGCCAAGGACACTGGTTCAGTGGAGAGCCAGGTGGCTCTGTTCACCTATCGCATTAAGCACCTCACCGAGCACCTGAAGCAGAACCACAAGGACAACGTGACTGCTCGCTCGCTGACCATGATGGTAGGTCGCCGTCGTAAGCTGCTGAAGTATCTTTACAACACCGACATCAACCGCTATCGTGCACTGATCAAGGCGCTCGGTCTGCGTAAATAAGATGTAGAGAAAGAAACGAGAGATCCTGTTCTGAGAAGAGCAGGATTTTTTTGTGCGTTTTTGTAAAGCTGGTTCAGAAAAAATGTCGTATCTTTGCAAAAACCTAATAGCCTGAATTGTTATGAAGAAATCTATGTCCTCTGTCTTTTTCAGACTGCTTGCCGTGATGGTCACACTCAGTGCTGCGCTCAGCGCCACGGCCCAGTCACATCACCGTCTGTGGTATGCATGTCCGGCCTCTGGTTGGCTTGAGGCACTGCCCATCGGTAACTCCCATCTGGGGGCAATGGTCTATGGCGGTACCGATGTGGAGGAAATACAGCTCAACGAAGAGACCTTCTGGTCGGGATCGCCCTATAACAACAACAGCACGACGGCACGCGAGCATCTACAGGAAGTGAGACAGCTCATCTTCAGTGGACAGGAAGAGAAGGCCCACAAGCTGATGGATCAGCACTTCGTCGTGGGGCCTCATGGCATGCGATTCCTGCCCTTGGGCAGCGTGAGACTGAAGATGGGGCATGAGCAAGTGGGCGATTATGAGCGCAGTCTGCGGCTGAGCGATGCTACGACCAAAACGCGCTATACGCATCAGGGCATAAGCTACGAGAGACAGGTGTTTGCCTCACTGACCGACAATGTCATCGTGGCACGGTTGACGGCTGACCAGAAGGGCGCACTGAGCTTCGCCCTCTCCTTTGACAGTCAGTTGGAGCATGAGGTCACGGCGAAGGCCGACCAGCTTGTGGCAACGGTGCAGAACGTGGAGCAGGAGGGCATTGCTGCCGGACTGACGGCTGAGTGCCGCATACAGGTGGTGACAGACGGAATGGTGAAGAAACGCAACGACACACTGGAGATCAGTAAGGCCACAACGGCTACGCTCTATATCGTAGCAGCTACGAACTATGTGAACTATCACGACGTGAGCGGACACCCTTCGGCAAAGAACGAGGCCGTTCTGAAGGCTCTGAAGGGCAAGAGCTATGCACTGTTGCTAAAGCGCCATACAGAGAAATACCGTGGGCAGTACGAGCGTGTGTCGTTGTCGCTGCCACAGTCGGAGACTTCGGCATGGGAGACCGACAAACGTCTGGCGGCATTTGCCAAAGGTGCTTCTGACGAGGCGCTGAAAGCTGGTGGGCAGGCAGACTTGGATCTGGTGTCGCTCATGATGCAGTATGGCCGTTATCTGCTCATTTCATCCTCACAGCCAGGTGGGCAACCTGCCACGCTGCAAGGGGTGTGGAACGATAAGATAAAAGCACCGTGGGACTCGAAATATACCATCAACATCAATACTGAGATGAACTACTGGCCTGCACTGGTAGCGAATCTGACAGAGACCGAAGAACCACTGTTCAGCATGCTGCGCGACCTCAAGACAACAGGCGCAGAGACAGCACAGGTGCTCTATGGATGCAGGGGATGGGTGGCCCATCACAACACCGACCTATGGCGCATCGCAGGACCTGTGGATGGCACTACATGGGGCATGTTCCCGACAGGGGGCGCGTGGCTCACAACACAGATATGGCAGCATTATCTGTTTACGGGCGACAAGGACTTCCTGCGTCGTCACTACGACATCATGAAGGGCGCTGCCGATTTCCTGTCAGACTATCTGCAGGCTGTTCCGCAAGGCTCGCCCTACCTTCAAGGCAGAGAAGGACAGACATGGCTGGTGACAGTGCCGACCGTGTCGCCAGAGCATGGCCCGAAAGGGAAGAAGACCACGGTGACGGCTGGATCAACGATGGATAATCAGATCGTATTCGATGTGCTCACACAAGCGGTCAAGGCAGCCGAGGTGCTCGGCATAGAGGAAAAAGAAAACGACATCCGGATAGTTACGTTCAGAAATCAGCTGGCACAGTTGCCTCCCATGCAGATAGGGCGCTACGGGCAGTTGCAGGAGTGGCTGCAGGATGGCGACAATCCCACCGATCAGCATCGGCACATCTCGCATCTCTACGGGCTCTATCCTTCTAATCAGCTTTCGCCCTATCATCACACGGAGCTGTTTGCCGCTGCCGCAAAGACACTGGAGCAGCGAGGCGACAGAGCTACTGGATGGAGCTTAGGCTGGAAGATTAATTTCTGGGCACGGATGCTTGATGGCAATCATGCCTTCAGCATCATACGCAACATGCTTCATATACTGCCTCACGACAGCCTTTCGAAAGCATATCCTGAAGGACGCACTTATCCGAACCTGTTCGATGCGCATCCACCCTTCCAGATTGACGGTAACTTCGGATGTGCAGCAGGCGTATGCGAGATGCTGCTGCAGAGTCATGACGGAGCTGTTCATCTGCTGCCAGCCCTGCCCGACGCATGGCGCAAAGGCAGTGTGAAAGGACTGCGTGCTCGTGGTGGATTCGTGGTGGATATGGAGTGGGAAAACGGCCAAGTGGTGAATGTGGGCATCCGCTCTGAAATAGGCGGAACGCTGCGGCTTCGCTCCTTTGTTCCCCTCACGGGCGAAGGATTGAAACCTGCTGAGGGCAGTTGTCCTAATGCACTCTATGCTCCGGCTGAGGTAAAGGAACCGCTCATCTCGGAAGAATGGAAGGGAGAGGATCAGCCAACGATAAGGAAAGTCTATGAATACGATATAGAAACTCGCCCCGGACAGTATTGTCGGGTGAAACGTGAGAAAAAGTAAAAGTAAAGATGTGGCTGTTTATTTGATACTTTCAAATATTCTTTGTACATTTGCAGACAGATAAAACATTTTATTATATATATGATACAATCAATGACAGGCTACGGCAAGGCGGTCGTGGCCTACAAGGACAAGAAAATCAACGTAGAAATCAAGTCACTGAACTCTAAGCAGCTAGACTTGCAGGCTCGTATCGCTCCACTCTATCGCGAAAAAGAGATGGAGATGAGGCAGATGGTGGCGCAGGCTGTGGAGCGTGGAAAGGTGGATTTCTCACTCTGGGTGGAGAAGGATCAGAGCGTGGATGCTACGCCCGTGAACGCTGCACTGATGGAGAACTACTATCGCCAGTTGAAGGAGGTAGCCGAGAAGGTGGGCATACCTGAGCCGCAGGACTGGATGTGTACGCTGACACGTATGCCCGACGTGCTGACAAAGACGGAACAGGAGGTGCTCGATGATGAGGAATGGAACGTGGCTCGTCAGGCTGTTGAACAGGCTATCAATGCACTTGTCAGCTTCCGTAAACAGGAAGGTGCTGCACTGGAGAAGAAGTTCAATGAGAAAATAGACAATATCGAGCGACTGCTGGCCGAGATTGAACCCTACGAGAAGGCTCGCGTAGAGAAGATTCGTCAGCGTATTGTTGACGGTCTGCAGCAGATTCCGGGTGTGGAGTATGACAAGAACCGATTGGAGCAGGAGCTGATCTACTACATTGAGAAACTGGACATCAGT
>JAEEPT010000229.1 GCA_016284895.1 Prevotella sp.
CTCATCTGGACAGGCATTGGCCTGCTCATGATAAAAATAGAAAGTTCTGGCAAGCAGCACCCCTCAAAATAACCGCAAACTCGCTAAAAACGCTTAAATTCCTGCCATAATTGCAGTTTTGTGAAAAAAAATATGTAATTTTGTCAGCCTTATGAAGAGTACAGAACTACAAAGCATCAAACAACGATACAATATTGTTGGAAACTGTGATTCCCTGAATCACGTGATCGACGTGGCACTTCAAGTGGCTCCCACTGATCTTAGCGTACTCATCATTGGCGAAAGCGGAGTGGGTAAAGAGATTATTCCCCGAATCATTCACGACAATTCGCCACGCCGACGTGAAAAATATTTTGCCATCAACTGTGGATCTATTCCTGAAGGCACTATCGATTCAGAGCTGTTCGGCCATGTGAAAGGTTCCTTCACCGGAGCTATTAACGATTCAGCAGGCTACTTCGGAGTGGCCAACAAAGGCACCCTTTTTCTTGATGAAGTTGGCGAACTGCCATTAGCCACGCAAGCCCGACTGTTGCGAGTACTGGAGAATGGCGAGTACATTCCCGTAGGCGCAACAGAAGTACACAAGACCGATGTGCGCATCGTGGCTGCCACCAATGTCAACATTCAAAAAGCCATCAGTGAAGGCCGTTTCAGAGAAGACTTGTATTACCGACTGAACGAAGTGGCCGTGCAGATGCCTCCTTTGCGCGAGCGTGGCGAGGACATCGTGCTCTTGTTCCGCCTCTTTGCCATGCAAATGGCCGAGAAGTACAAGATGGAACGAGTGCAGCTCACCGACGAGGCCAAACAAATGCTGATGCGCTATAAGTGGCCAGGGAATGTGCGCCAGTTGAAGAATATCACACAGCAGATTTCTGTGCTGAGTCCAGAGCGTATCATCACGCCCGACGTACTGGCACAGTTCATTCCGCAGGATCGTGAGAGCACACAGTTAGCAGTTGTAAACTCCGGCAATAGCGACCACTCTTTCGAAAACGAGCGCGAGATTCTCTACAAGATACTCTTCGAGCTTCGCGGCAATGTCAATGACATGCGCCGTGAGATGGGATTGCTCAAGAAGCAGATTGAAGACGTACAAAGCAAAAAGCCAGCTACCATCATCGGTAGTTCAAACTCTGCTCCCATTCAGTCTCTACAGCCCATTCAGTCCATTCAGACTATTCAGCCAATGGCGCCCAAAATGGAAGATGCCATTGCCGAAGAGTATATCGAGCCGTCAGTCACGCCTGAAAATCTCAATCTGAGTGATCTCAGTCGCCAAACGCTCATCAAAGCATTGGAACGTAACAACGGCAACAGAAAGAAAGCGGCTCAGGAATTAGGTATCAGTGACAGAACACTTTACAGACGACTTAAGCAATATGGACTTAACGATGAATAAACGCGTTTTCAGACCCTTGACATTCTGTATTGCGCTGCTATTTATCAGCCTTTTACAGTCATGCTCCATTAGTTACAAATTCAATGGAGCAAGTATCGACTATACGAAGACGAAGACCATTCAGATTAGCGAGTTCCCTATTCGCGCCACCTATGTATGGGGCCCTATGGCAAACATCTTTAATAACCAGTTAAAGGATCAATTTGCCAACCACACTAAGCTGATTCAGGTTAGAACAAATGGAGACTTACGGTTAGACGGCGAGATTACCCGATATGAGCAGCGAAACAAATCGGTCTCTGCTGAAGGCTATTCGGCACAGACAGAACTGTCAATGACAGTCAACGTGAGATTCACCAACAATGCCAATCACTCTGAAGATTTCGAACGTCAGTTTACTGCTACAGCAACATACGACACAACTCGCTCGCTGAACTCCGTTCAAGAAGAGTTGGTAACGCAGATGGTCAAGGATATCACCGAGCAGATTTTCAATGCTACTGTAGCCAACTGGTAGTTTCATCATAATCATCGTTTGTTCAACATTCTCTGAAAAAAGGCAGAACTAAAAGCCAAGGAAGTATATGGTACTTACAGAACTCATCAAGCACCCCGAACGACTCGATCGCAACACGCTGTACGAGCTGCGTTCCATGTTAGCGCTTCATCCTTATTTTCAGACGGTAAGGTTGCTGATGCTGCAGAACCTATACCTCCTACACGATTCATCGTTTAATGATGAATTGCGACAAGCAGCCATATACATTACCGACAGAAAAGTCTTGTTCCAGATGATTGAGGCAGGTCACTATCAGCTTACAGCTGAGAAAGAGGACACTCAGACGATGCCGCAGTCACAAGAAAAGAAAAGTCGTACAATCTCACTGATAGATGACTTTCTGGAATCCATTCCCAAGGAACCTGAAAACGAAGAGAAGGAGAAGAAGCGCAAGCCTACACCAGCCGATGCCGCCGTTGACTATGTGGCTTATCTCATAGAAAGCGAAAGCGAAGAAGAACGTGAACAGGCAAACGACACTCCTCAACTGATAGGACAAAGCCTGATCGACTCATTCATTGAAAACGATCATGGAAAGATTGTATTGAATGAGAATCCCACTTTGAAACCCGACATTCCCGACTCAGCTTCAGCTGACGAAAAGAAGACTGAAGAGGGCTATTTTACCGAGACATTGGCCCGAATTTACATAAAACAAGGCAGATATTCGAAGGCTTTAGAAATTATTAGCCGTTTAAGTTTGCAATATCCAAAAAAAAATGCTTACTTTGCAGACCAAATTCGATTTCTCGAGAAATTAATTATAAATAACAACAAAAAATAAATTAAAAACAATGCTTTACACATTATTCGTAATTCTTATCCTGATTGTCTCTGCGCTGATGATTCTCATCGTGCTCATGCAAGAATCAAAAGGTGGCGGTCTGGCTCAAAACTTTTCATCTTACAATCAGATTGCCGGTGTGCGCCAAACCACTGACCTCATAGAGAAAATGACATTTGGCCTTGCTGCCGCTATGGTTATTCTGAGTGTTCTGTGCGCTTTTAGCGTTCCCAAAGCTACTACCGAAGGTTCGGTGATGGAAGGCGTTGAGGTTCCCGTAACCAATCCGAGCAATCTGCCTGGATTTGGTGCCAGCCAAACTCAGCAAGAGGCACCTGCAGCTCCTGCACCTGCTGAAACACCCGCTCAGTAAGGAGTCGGCATTAAGAAATACAGGATTTAAAAACATAAAAGAAAGGGAATGCTTAGTGATGAGCACTCCCTTCTTTTTTTTATTCAAACATCCCTTCATCCGTCTGTTTTCACGTGCCTACTTCTCATTGCTGTCTTCACTATGCAGAATGGGCAGCGAGATATGATAGCGTACAGCCAGGAAACGAATCAAGCAAATGAAGAAGAAAGTGAAGATGGATGTGAATTCTACCGGAACATTACAAACGATTCCTGCCCAATAGACAAACCCTCCCAACACGCATGCTATTGCATATATTTCTTTATGGAAGATGACGGGTTCGTTATTCAGCAATACGTCGCGAATCACGCCTCCAGCCGAACCAGTGATGCATCCCATAATGATAGCCACCCAGACGGGCTGTCCGAAAGCAAGACTTTTCTGAATACCAGCAATGGTGAAGAGGGCCAGACCGAAGGTGTCGAACACGAACCATGCATTCTTCAGCGGTTCCATCCACCGCCCGAAGAAAGCTACAGTCAGCAGAGCCACTGCAGTACAGATCATATAAATCGGTGTAGTCATCCAAAACGGTGTGGTCGACAACATGACGTCGCGAATCGTACCGCCACCTATAGCTACCGCAATGCCGCACACGTAGCCTCCAAACCAGTCGAACCGCTTTGCTGCAGCGTGACGAATGCCTGAGATAGCAAAAGCGAAAGTGCCAAGCATTTCGATGACACTGATGATAAAATCCTGATTCATCCTATTCTTCTTTGTCCATAAAACGATCACCCCAGTAATTCACCATGCGCTGATAGAGTTTCTCTTCCGACGGATTATGCTGCCCCTTCCAAAAGCGCTTGGCTATCAGTTCGTCAGGGAGATATTGCTGGGGTATGAAATGGCCTGCATAATCATGAGGATACTTATAGCCATCGCTATAGCCCAGGTCTTTCATGAGTTTGGTAGGAGCATTACGAATATGCAGCGGTACGGGCAAGTTGCCCGTCTCGCGTACAGTAGCCAGCGCGGCATCGATTCCCAGATAAGCCGAGTTGCTTTTTGGCGATGTGGCCAGATAGACAGCTGCCTCTGCTAAAGCTATTCGGGCTTCAGGCCACCCTATTTTCATGACCGTATCAAATGCAGCATTTGCCAGCAAGAGCGCATTGGGATTGGCCAGTCCTATATCCTCAGATGCTGAGATAACCATTCGTCTTGCAATGAACTGCGGATCCTCTCCACCTTCTATCATGCGTGCCATCCAGTAGAGCGCAGCATCTGGATCGCTGCCCCTGATACTCTTGATGAAAGCTGAGATGATATCGTAATGCATTTCGCCATCTTTATCGTATGCCAGCGGATTCTGTTGCAGTCGCGATATCACCAGCTCATCGGTAATCACCACATCGCCGTTCTCAGCCTCAACAACCAACTCTAAGATATTCAACAACTTGCGAGCATCGCCTCCGCTATAGCGCAGTAGAGCCGATGATTCTTTCAGTTCGATGTGGCGTTCCTTCAGAATCACATCTTGAGTGAGTGCACGATTCAGCAGCGACAACAAATCGTCTTTCTCCAGCGACTTCAAGACGTACAACTGACATCGTGAGAGCAGAGGTCTGATCACCTCGAAAGAGGGATTCTCAGTAGTTGCTCCAATCAGGGTCACCACACCTTTCTCTACTGCGCCCAGCAAAGAGTCTTGCTGGGACTTTGAGAAACGATGAATCTCGTCGATAAACAGTATGGGTGAAGCCTCATTGAAGAAACGGCCTTTCTGCGCCCGCTCTATCACATCGCGCACATCCTTGACGCCACTTGTTACAGCAGACAGCGTATAAAAAGGTGTATTCAGTTTGTTGGCAATGATCTGTGCCAATGTCGTTTTTCCTACTCCAGGAGGCCCCCAGAGAATGAACGATGAGATATGGCCTGTGTCAATCATTTTGCGCAACACAGCACCTTCTCCCACCAAATGTCGCTGTCCAATATATTCGTCGAGCGTGCGAGGACGTAGTCTTTCAGCTAAAGGTTGTGACATTTCTGACAGTTATTTAGGAAAACATTCGCTTTCGTTGTGCCAAAAAGCGAACTGCAAAGTTACAACTTTCCATTGCCGTTAGCGAATAAAATGCTAACTTTTATTTCTTTTTATGAAAAAAGCACCTGACGAACAGTTAAATGCATCGGACAGCCTGTTAAATGCATCGGACAACCCGTTAAATGCATCGGACGAGAAAGACACTCTTCCTTTTTTCTTTACAGAGTCAGAAATTATTTGTATATTTGCTGTCGAAAAAGGGTATAATCTAATTTTTCCCAAACCTCTGCCAC
>JAEEPT010000230.1 GCA_016284895.1 Prevotella sp.
TTGAAGACCTCTACGCTTACATGCGTGATAAAAGGGGCTATGATGCGATGGATGAATACATCCGCGAGGAAGTGCTGCAGTTGCAGGGGGTGGACTACACTGTTCTGGAGAAAGTGACTGGCGAGTGTGCCTCGCGGGTCTATAATGCCCTGATGCACCAACGGCTCGAACCTGGCACGAAGGAGGCCTTCAACGGCTATGTGGCCTGCCTTCACCAGCTTTACCTGTTTGGAGCCGCCATGCAGTTGAAACGAATGGGATATCATATGACGAAAATGAATTGATAGAACGATATGTTAGAACATATTGCTGACTTTACGGCATGGCCGATACTCACGGGTATCTTCGTTGGTTATGTAGCTAACCGTATTATGAGTGGTGAGGGCAAAGGATGCTGCATGAATCTTGTCATTGGTATCATTGGCAGCTATGTCGGCACCTTTATCAGCCATCTGCTGAACATCGAACTGCTTGGCAAAGGCTATCTAACCAACTTCGTGTTTTGCGTCGTTGGTGCCGTAACATTCCTATGGATTTGGAAGAAACTGTTTGACTAATGACACTGACGTACATCTTCCATAGCGGCTTTGTACTCGAAACGGAGCAGTCTATACTGGTCTTCGACTACTGGCTGGATCCAAGCGGCGTGATGGGAGGTGTACTAAAGAAGAACAAGCCCCTATACGTATTCTCCAGCCACTTCCATGAAGATCACTTTACGAGGGCTATCTTCGAGTGGAGAAAACGGAAATTCGATATCACATACATACTCAGCAAGGATATTCTCAGACATAGACGGGCCAACAAGGAAGATGCAGACGTATGGCTGGCTAAAGGAGGCTCTTGGACTGACGATAAAATTTCCGTCAAGGCATTAGGTAGTACAGACAGCGGCGTTTCATGGATTGTCGAGACTGAGGGAAAGCGTATCTTCCATGCAGGTGACTTGAATAACTGGTATGCGAGGTTCCTGCCTGATGTTATGCCTGGAGAGACTATCTATAGCGAGGAGTTTGAAGAGGAGATAGACCCGATAGCCCACGAAAAACAATACTTGGGCGAACTAAAGGACATCCGCAAAGTAACTGACAGCTTTGATTTG
Source organism: Prevotella sp. (assembly GCA_016284895.1). GTDB lineage: Bacteria > Bacteroidota > Bacteroidia > Bacteroidales > Bacteroidaceae > Prevotella. The sequence goes on from JAEEPT010000230.1 coordinate 1,103, forward strand.
GTGATGTTCCCAATAGACGGACGCATAGGCAACGGTTATACCCTTGGTGGCCGACAGTTCATCGAGCGATTCAAGGTCGGCATGTTCGTTCCTATGCACTTCGTGGCCAGCGGCTTTGAATCGGCTTGGCGAATGAAGGAGTTTACAGACGAAAAAGGGATTCCTTTCTGGGAAATCAGTAAAGAAGGAGAAACGATTGACATCCTCTAATTCCCATCGACATACTCTGATTTCTCTTGCTGAAGGCTGTCGATCTTGTATGTGTCGCCATCCTTAATCACAGTAAGGAGCACGTCGTATTCATAGTTCACGTACTTGTTTTCAACAAGGACATGGCTTCCATCGCGGGCTGTTATCTGGCGTGACTTAAACTCGCCGACATCGCCACCGCCCTCATAGAAGAACTTCCATGTAGCCAGACACTCGCCCTCGCATTCAAATTCGTATGAATCAGCCAGGAACTTCAGGAGGCGGGGCGTGATGTGCTGTTTCGGATAGTCGTACTCCAGCAGATTCTCCATGCCCCAATCTTTATAGAACCGCTCTACGAAAGCCCTCACGGCTTCCATATCCTGCTTCTGGGCAGCGTCGTCAGCCACAAAGTTCAGACTGTCGCTGATAGCGACACTATCCTCCAAGGCTGACAAGTCAGTCGAATCGCGTTCCATGCCAGGCCCGTCGAGGGGCTTGAAATACTTGCAACCTGTGAATCCTACTGCCATGAGCATCATGCCCAGCACGAATAAAAAAGCCTTCTTCATATATTACTTTTTCCAAGCGTTTATAACCTCACCGATATACATGGAATGGATGCCAGCCGGGAAGTTGGCATACATCTTCTTGGGTGCATCACTCTTGAAACCATTGGGATCAAAGGGTGCGGCATACATAATCTTGCACTCAATCACCATTGTTGCCTCAGTGTAGTACGGTGTTCCGTTGGCAGTATAAGCCGTATGAAGTCCAAGAGCCTGAGCCTTGTCACCGTCGCGACCGCTCTTGGTTCCCATGTAGTTCAGAACTTTCTTGCCTTGCAAGCGTCCTTCGGCCGAGCGGCTCTGCTCAACATCGAAGGCCATCACCGTGAAATACTCAGCTTTATCCAAGAACTCCTTGGTATAGCGTTTCTCGGCTACATAGACCGTCAGGGCGGTACGTCCCCAGAGTGTGCCGATGCCACCCCAGCCAATGGTCATGGCATTGCTTTTCTCCTTGTCGCCAGCTGCAAGCAGTTCAGCGTCGTGGAACCATTGAAAACCGTTCTCTGTGAAATCCTCCCTCACGTTGAACTTCTTGAAGCCGTTCTCTTCCTGGGCAAACGTAGGAGTGACCGCCATCATCATAATGGCTGTCAGGGCTGTGATAATAGTACTTTTCTTCATATTCGTCTAGTTTAAATTAATCGTTAATATAGGATTTCGTCGTCATGTCATAATACAGTGCCTCCAGTTCCTGAAGGGTCAGTTTTTCCACACTATGCTCGATGATGCGGATGAGTTCATCACGCCGTCCTTCATCGGACTGATTAAAACGATTCATGTATGCCATAACCACTTGAAATCATTAAAGTATCGGAAATTCTTGGAGCAGCGAGAGCCAATATGAGCTTGTTCAGAATTGGCCGAGTCGTGACAAGAATCAACTTTTGTTAATAATTGGGCACAAAGTTACGAAATATTCTCCTTTTTTCGTACCTTTACACGCCGATTTAATATGTCTTGTGATTTCATTTGAGAGAAAAATAAGAGTAAAATATGAAGAAGGCCTTGATTACAATGATGTTGGTCATCGCAGCGGTGACGACATTGGCACAAAGGCAATGGGTAGGCGAACTTGGCTCGGGTAATCGCGAAGCGCACATTGCCCACCGCCAGTCTAACGCTGATGAGCAAATAACAATATGCAGTGGATTGTTGGATATGGAAGAAACTTTTTGATTAAGAAATATGATTGTACAAATTATCATAGCATCAATTTTTGTCGTACTGGGAATAATCGTGCTAGGGGGTAAAGGCGACATGCTTATTGCTGGGTATAATACGGCATCAAAGGAAGAAAAGGAGAAGGTAAACATTAAGAGACTGAGGCTATTGATAGGCGGTCTGTTAGTTGTTATGGCTCCTTTATGTTTTATTCTAGACGATAACAATAATGTCAATTCAGGACTGATTTTTACAGGCATTGTCGTTGTATTGACTATTATTGTACTTGTTCTTGCTAATACATGGGCAATGAAGAAATAAAACAAAACAGCGCAGAAGCCAAAACTATAGGTAGGACACGTCGATGGTCGTTAGAGAAGAGAACAACTTAGCAAGGCATTTTCTGACTATGAACAAAGTACGAATTACAGCCATTCGCCAGACGGTCTATGAGGACTTGATGGCGAAATACGAGAATCCGATTGAACATACCTGCGATGTCAGGGAGGGTCAGCAGTGGATCTCCATCGACGGCCAGCAGCCTGAAGGCATGTGTCCGTCGGCATGGTATTCCATGAGGGAGTTTGTGGAGTCGCTGGCCCGGGGCGAGGGCAACTTCTTCGCAAAGCGAAGCGTTTCCCCTGACGGGTCTTACGATTACTACGACGGATGGATGAAGAACCCAATGAGTGCGATGATCAGCTGCAACGACGGCTTCCGTCCATTCAGTTTCTATATAGAGGTGATATAGTTAATCGATAATGACCATCAGAAATTAGATAGTTTTAAATTGTTATGGCAAAAGTACTTTTAATCAATGGAAGCCCCAGGGAGAAGGGTAACACGTTCACGGCTTTGAGTGAGGTGGCTAAGGCCCTGAATGGCGAGGGTGTTGAGACTGAGATTATCAGCATCGGCAAGCAGGCGGTGCAAGGTTGTATTGCTTGTGGCATGTGTGGCAAGGAAGGAAAATGCACGTTCCGTGATGACCTTTATTTCAAGGTGATGCGAGCTGTGAAGGATGGTATTGACGGTCTTGTCGTCGGTTCACTAGTATATTATGGTGGCCCGAATGGCTCGTTGTGTGCTTTGCTCGACCGTGTGTTCTACTCGTTAGGCAATTATTTGAAGTTTAAGCCGGGTGCCAGCGTGGTGGTGTGCCGCAGGGGTGGTGCCTCGGCCGCCTTCGACCGTCTGAACAAGTACTTCACGATGATGAACATGCCGCTGGTCAGTTCCCAGTATTGGAACATGGTCTATGGTCAGACTCCCGGCCAGGCTGCTCTGGATGAAGAGGGAATGCAGACCATGCGGACACTTGGCCGCAATATGGCCTGGATGATTCGCAGACTCAATGTCTGTGAGGAGGGGCATCCGGAGCAGGAGAGTCCTCTACGAACCAATTTCATCAGATAAGTACACCAAAGAGGATGTGTCAAAATACAAGATTTATTTTGAAACAACGGATTTCACGGTTTTTTCGGATTTAAGCCCTACTGATAATCAGTAACTTAGATAATCCGATTAATCCGTGAAATCTGTTGTGGTTAATTATGACACACTCTCTTCGTTTATGATGCTTCCTATTTATTAGGTCAGCGATGTCAGGTTTTCTTCGGCGATGAACTTCAGGTTGTTCTTCATGATGGTCTCGCGTGCCAGTTCTGCATTGTCCGTACGGAACACGAGAATTCCTTTGCCTTTCAGCAGGAATGTGTACATGTAGGCGATGCTGATGCCGGCCTCGCTGAATGTCGAGATGGCATCGGCTGCGCGTCCGGGTTCGTCGTCGAGCTCCAGAGCGAAGACGTCGCTCTGTGCCACTGCTATACCGGCCTTCTTCAGTTCCTCGTAGGCTCTTTCCGGCTCCGAGCAGATGAGACGGTAGATGCCGTATTCTGCTGTGTCGGCGATGGTCGAGGCGATGATTTGTATACCTGCTTGTTTCAGCACGTTGAGCACCTTGATGAGCGTGCCCGAACGGTTCTCGATGAAAATGGATAATTGATTGATAGTCATAATATTTACTATTTGACGATTAACTATTTGTTTATCAATGTTACTGGTAGACTTTGCGCTTGTCGACGACGCGGACGGCCTTGCCTTCGCTGACGGGCAGCGTACCGCGTGAGACAAGGCGGACGATAGGTGTCAGCAGGATCTCGTCCTTCAGCTGGCGCTTGATCTCCTTCTCCAGCTTCTGCAACTTGGCGAAGTCGTCGGTACCCTCGTTCAACTCTACCTCGACGGTCATGTTGTCGTTGTTGTCGTCGGTGGTCAGCGTGATGAGGTAGTTCGTGCCCACCTCGGGGAACTGCATGAGAATCTTCTCAATCTGGATGGGGAAGATGTTC
>JAEEPT010000231.1 GCA_016284895.1 Prevotella sp.
CTTCCTGCCAAAGCCATGGGCTACTATGCTCCATTCCTATTCGCCTACTTTATCTTCACGTGCGGTCTGTCGTTCTTAGAGACCAGCTGTAACCCCTTCATCTATTGCATGGGTACGGAAGAGACAGCCACGCAGCGACTGAATCTGGCGCAGGCTTTCAATCCCATCGGAGCCCTAATAGGTATGTTCGCAGCAATGCAGTTTGTACAGGCACGTATGAGCCCACTCACCACCGACCAACGTCACGTTCTGTCGGATGAGCAATTCAACATTGTAAAGGATCACGACCTGAACATTCTCATTCAGCCTTATATCTTCATTGGTCTGTTAGGCTTGTTGCTGTTAGTTCTCATCCGCATCAGCCGCATGCCCAAGGATGGTGAAAAGCCTTCGAAAAAGAATCTCCTTATTTCGCTGCAAGAACTAATAGCACAAAAGAACTATCGCGAAGGCGTTATTGCACAGTTCTTCTACGTAGGAGCCCAAGTCACCTGTTGGACTTTTATCATTCAGTATGGAACGCGTGTGTTCATGGCTGAAGGCATGGACGAGAAGAGTGCAGAGATTCTGTCGCAGAAGTTCAATATCATTGCGATGGCGCTATTCACCGTGAGCCGCTTCATCTGCACGTTCTTCCTCCGCTTCATTCAGCCTGGCCGACTGCTCAGCATTCTTGCCATCAGTGCCATAGTCTTTATGGGAGGTGTCATTTTCTTCCCCGACCGCAATGGCGTTTATTGCCTGGTGGCTGTCTCGGCCTGCATGTCGCTCATGTTCCCCACCATCTATGGCATTGCCCTTCGCGGTGTGGGTGAGAACGTGAAGGTGGCTGGCGCAGGTCTGATCATGGCCATCCTCGGTGGCTCGGTGTTTCCACCGCTTCAAGCCATGATCATCGATTCCCACTTCACCCTGTTGGGCATCTCGTCAACCAACCTGTCGTTCATCATTCCTCTCATCAGCTTCGTAGTCATCGCCCTTTACGGACACCGAGCCTACATCAGGCACTACGTGATGAAACAGGAGAACTAAGCAGATTGCTCTTCTTTACTTATTTCTTCATGCGTCGGCGATACTCCACCACAGCCACTATCACAACGAGCAGCAACAAGATGCCCAGTGAGATATAGGCAATGGTCTCAGTGCGGTCCACTGACTTGGGGAAGAACGAGAGTACCACCTCATGTTCGCCCGGCTCTACTTTCAGCGCACGCAACACGTAGTTGACGCGTCCCAGCTCAGCCTCCTGTCCGTCGATCGTGGCAGTCCATTCCGGATAATAGATCTCCGAGAACACGACCACACCACCTTGACCAGACTTCACTTTGTATGTGAGCTGGTTGGGCTCATATTTTTCTATGGTAACCACGCTGAGCGAGTCCTGCAAACGGCTCTGCCCAAGTACCTGTTCAAACTTCTTGCCGGCTACAGCCACATGGCGCAAAGGCAATTTGTCGAGAGCATCCAATTCCTGATTGGCATTATCCACGTAGCGCACCTCGTCCACCAGCCATGCGTTGCCGTAACAGTAAGGATTCATCAGCGGAGCCGTCTGTCCCGACTGAAGGGGCAGAATCATGTAGCGCATGTTCAACATGTTCAGCACTGGATAGAGACTATCGCCATTCACCTGTGTCATGTCGCCACCGGCCATGCTCACAGCACCGAAAAGTGACTGCATCTCCTTAGAGATATGAGCATCGATCAGCTCCTGATAACGACGCAGCTTGGCTGCATGATAGCCACCAATAGACTTATGATAGTAGCTGGTCTCGTTTTCATTGAAGGTGTTCGTTGCCAGATTCAGCACACGATAGTCTATAGTTGAGTCTTGCAGTATGTACTGATCAGTCTGAGTCATCGGCTTCTTCTGCTCACGCTCCATTTTCGACACAAACATGCCGTCATTCAGGTAGCGCTTGTTCACCTGCCAGAGGTCGAGCAGACTGAGCACAATCAGAATCATAGTGAGCGGCATGGCCTTCAGTTTCTTGGCGCGGTAGAGCAGCATCATGAGTGCTCCTATCAGTATGACGGCAAACGAGCGCCAGGCATCGCTTGTGAACATGGCCTTGCGCATCTCAGTAAGATTCTGCATTAGCGGACTAATATGCTCCTGCGGCAGACTTTGCAGTGCCTGCACCTCCTGCGTGGATATGAAGCTGTCAAAGAACATTCCAGGGAACAGGGCGAAGAGCAGGCTGATGCCGCCTGTGAGTGCGAAGGCAGCAATGAATGCGCGGCCATTTTCTTTTGAGGTCTTTGTGTCTGACTGCATCCATTCCTTCAGTGCCATCATGGCCAACAGGGGAATGGTAAACTCAGCCACCACCAGGATAGAAGCCACAGTGCGGAACTTGGCATACATAGGCACATAGTCAAGGAAGAAGTCGGTGAGCCCCATGAAGTTCTTACCCCATGAGAGCATGATGCTGAGCACGGTAGCGGCCAAAAGTGCCCATTTCATCGGTCCTTTTACGATGAAAAGGCCCAAAATGAAGAGGAACATCACGAAAGCGCCCACATAGACAGGGCCGCTTGTGCCTGGCTGTTCGCCCCAGTACTGCCCTATCTGCTGATAGATAGGCACGTATTCAGGCTTTGCCTTCTCCATAGCTGTCTTGTTCTGCGACAGGGGAACCGACGCACCGCCCTTGGTGTTCGGCACCAAAAGCGTCCATGTCTCACCTATTCCGTATGACCACTGCGTGATATAGTCGCGGTCCAGTCCGCTTGAAGTCTGGTTAGCCGCGTTTTCCTTCACCAGTTCACTCTTGCCACGCATCGTCTCTTTTCCGTATTCCCATGTGTGATAGAGGTTCGACAGGTTGATGAGCACGCCCAGCAGTCCACCTACGACGCACACACCCGTAGCTTTCAGGAAGTGAACATAGCGCTTCTGCATAATGGCCTCCACCATATAGGCCAGCAGCATAAAGGCTATTACGAACAGATAATAATAGGTCATCTGCACGTGGTTAGCATGCACCTCGAAAGCGGCAAACAGGGCTGTGACAACAAGGCCCCACAGATATTTGCCCCTATAGGCCAGCACAATGCCCGCAATCATCGGGGGCAGATAGGCCAGTGCCCACACTTTCCAGATGTGACCGGCAGCTATGATAATCAGGAAATAGGTGCTGAAAGCCCACAGCACGGAACCCAGCGCCGCCAGATGCTGCCGGAAGTCGAAAGCCCTGAGCAGGATGTAGAAGCCCAGCAAATAGACAAACAGGTACCACACATTCTCAGGCAACCACAGATGGTAGGCATTCTCCACCGTGGTGAGTGTGGAAGTGCTCTCATAGACGGGTGCCAACTGATAGGTAGGCATGCCCGAGAAGAGCGAGTTGGTCCAGCGGGTCATCTCACCCGTGCGCTGACGGTAAGCCTGTTGTTCCTGACCTGCGCCCACACCAGCCGTAGAGTCGTTGCGATACAGGACGCGCCCCTCGAAGTCGGCAGGGAAGAAATAGGCAAAGGCCAGCGCCACGAAGAGCAGCACAGCCAGCAAGTCGGGTAGAATTTTCTTGAAAGTGTTCATTATGCTTATGTTTGAATTTGTATATTTATTTGCTTCTTTTCTGCATATTATTAACGTCAGTCCGTCAAATATCGGCTGCAAAGGTAAATATTTTTGCTGAAAAGAAAGCTATTCCGTCGCCACTTTCTCGTCACTTAACAATTTTCTGTCCTTACGGTAGTGTCTTCATCACATCCAAGAGGGCATCATAACCGTCAACCTCATGATACCTCACCTTGATGAGTTTAATGATATTGCGAATGAATTCCTCCAGCCTCCGTTTGGTATTGTTGTATCTTAAACTTAAACTTCATCTTGTCTGTTATTTTTTCTTATTAACTCTTCCCGGAACGCATAAAGGGGGATACATTCTAACCATCCCTGGCTAATCCATGGTTTCATGGAAAGACGCAGACCTGTCAATTCCGGATGCTTTTGTATAAAAGTCTTCATAGATTTCGACTGCAAGTTCTCTTCAGCTTTGACTTCTACAGGATAGACACTGGAATCCAGTTGTACAGCAAAATCAATCTCTATACGGGAGTTCTCAGCTGTATAATAATAGACAGGTATGTCTGTTCCCTGCAACTGCGTACAGACAAATAATTCCGTGAAAGCCCCTTTATATTCGGAGAAAATATTACTTTTCACCAAGATTGCAGCTGTTTATATATATCCCTTTCCATGAGTAAGACATTTTTATGTACGACTTTTATACAATAAAATACATTTTTATGTACGACTTTTGGCTGCAAAGTTACACTTTTTTGTATGAGTTTCCAAACTTTTTGCCAATTTTGAGAGGGAATGGCCTTTTGATGCCACTTTTCAGTAGTTTGCATATCCAATTTTTCCATATATATTTTTGTCGTTTTAGTTTATTTTCATAACTTTGCCGCCATAAACAAGAAAAATGTAAATCATGGCACAGCTTATTTTGAACATCGAAGACAAAAGTCTTATTCCTGGCTTGAAGCAGATTCTTGGAGCAATCAAGGGAGTGACAATTGATAAGTTTGTCGCTGATGATACTGTTGTCGAAAAGGAAAAGCAATTCATTGCAAATACTATCACATTGGGTTATAAACAGGCTCAAGAAGGAAAGTTTGCAGGAAAAGATCTTTCTTCCCTTGATGATTTGGTGAAAGAATTGAGAATTGAGGCTGAATAGTCTATGGTAACATTCAACTATACAGAAGAATTCTATCGTCAACTGAAACACCTTGCCAAGCACTATCGCTCTCTGGCTGATGATCTTGACACACTGCAACATGAATTGATGGAGAATCCCGAAATAGGTGTATCTCTTGGTGGGGGCAAACGAAAAATCCGCCTCGGAGTGAAGAGCAAAGGCGGTGGTAAGCGCGGTGGTCTCCGAGTTATTACTCTAAATGTGGTTATTGATGTCACAGACACATGCATTAACCTGCTTACCATATATGATAAGAAAGAGATTGCTAATGTATCTGAAAAATACATTGACGAACTTATTCGAAGTCTAAAATAGCCTTACCATTTTCTAACTCCTTTTTAAATTCAACAATCGTATAGTTCTTCTATGATACTTCAGCTAATGTTCTTTAAGACAGAATAACATAAGAACAGATAGGAGCTTCATTCGTTAAGATTTGTTTCCGAATTTAACACTAACTCGCGCGAGAATCGCACGGAAGTCAGGAAACGTTCGGAGGGTTGGAAATTTGCAAGTATTGGGCTTCTTGCAATCGGCTGATTGTCAATGGATTACAAAATGATAGTGGTTTAAGTGACTCATAATCAGGCGGTTTCTGCGGTTTAGGCTGTTTCACCATGTGGGTTGGGATAGATGGTCACGCGG
>JAEEPT010000019.1 GCA_016284895.1 Prevotella sp.
CAACAGTTTCATGCAGTAGGAGATGCTGTTGACGTAGAAACTGGCAATGGGCTGCCTACAGCTGTACATCTCTGACGGAGCGTAAGCCTTTGCCCACTGCAGGACGGCGCGGACCTCGGCTCCAGTAGTCTTGAGTTTCTGTATGCCTGAGAACAAGCCGAAGAGTGTACCTACAAGGTGGGAGCCTTCAGCGTTCACGTTCAGTTGCACTTTCCTCGTATAGTAGAAGACGAGCGCATAGGACATCAATTGGAGTATGATGACGATGATGCCCGTATAGAGCAGCGGACCGCCATAGATGAAGAACTGAACGAACATGATGGCAGAGAAGAGGAAGGTGAGTATGGCGGAAAGGAAGGCGACCGTGAGGTTTGAGCTGACACGCGATATGGACAAGACTCGGTTGGAGAGATCGCCCGGGGAGAATTTCTTGGCGAACGTGGCCGGCAACAACAGCAGGTGCGACATGAAGGCTGTCTGCAGCGTATGTTCTACCTTGTCCTTGATGCGCGTCACCACCAAGTTGCGCGCTATCTGCACCATCGCCAGACCTACGGTGGCACTGGCAAGCAGGGTGGCAATAGGCACAATCTGAGTGGCATTGCCCGAGGGAATGACCTCAGAGAAAATCAGCTTGCACACGTATGGGGTGAACATGGTGAGCAGAATAACGCTTATGCAAGCTGCCAGACTGTAGATGAAGTCATACTTGCAAAGACAACCCAAGGCATAGCGCAAGACCTTCTTGACTGTCAGCTCACCTTCAGGAAAAGGAAAACAAGCAATCACGGCTTTCGACTTCAGCAGGTGGGCGCTTTTGCTCGCCTTCATCAGCTCGCCTGTCTTGGGATGTACGAACGTATAATTAGTGAAGCCAGGTGAGAGCACGACAGGCGTGTCGTCGTCGGCCATGAATCCTAACATATAGCCCGTGCTGAGGCGCCACCAGCCGTCGCTCAACTTGATGTTGCGGAAAAAGATGTTGTATTTCTCAAACAAGGTCTCTATCTGCTCAAGGTCGGCAGGCAACTCTGTGCTCGCCTCCATCTGCTTCCACAGCTTGCGGTCTATCATAGAGCGCAGGATGTCGAGCGTCTTCGTCATCGCCTTGCGGTCGCCATCCACGCGCTGGGCTAACTGTTCAAGGAATATGTTCGTCATCATGGTGTCAGGCGTATTTAAGGAGGTTGCGATACAGACCGTCTATCTGGCTCAGTTCGTTGTGCGTACCGTGCTGGATGATGCGCCCATGTTCTACTACGTAAATCTGGTCGCACTGGGCGATGGTCTCCAGCCTGTGGGCAATCATGATCATGGTCATGCCCAGACTATAGAGGTTCTCCATTAACTTCGATTCCGTGTGTGGGTCGAGAGCCGAAGTGCCCTCGTCCATCAGCAGGATGGTGGGCTCCTTGGCTATCGCGGTGGCTATCTCGATGCGCTGGCGCTGTCCGCCGCTGAAGTTCTTGCCGCGCTCCATGACGGTTCCCTGATAGGCACCTGGTCGTTCCATGATCTCGTGGTGTATCTGCGCATCGTTGCAGGCCACGACCATGGCGAAGTCCTCTATCGACTCGTCCCACATCTTGACATTGTCAGCAATGGTACCCTCGAAGAGCGTCACATCCTGATTGACCACTGAGACAGAGTTGACGAACGTCATGCGGTCTATCTCTTTACGGGGCTTGCCGTCGAAGAGCACCTCGCCCTCCCACGGCTCATACAGTCCGGACACCAGACTCAGCACCGTGCTCTTGCCGCAACCGGAGGGACCCACCAAGGCGATGCGCTCGCCAGGCTTGATTTTCAGCGAGAAGTGTTTGAGGATGGGGGGCAGGTTGCGGTCGTAGCCGAAGGTGACGTCGCGCAGCTCTATCTCACCCGTCAGCTTGGCTACGTCGGGCAGATCGTTGCCTTCAGGCAGGCTCAGCTCCGCACATTCCTGACCGCGGTCGGTCACGTCCTTGATGCGCTGGATGCTGGAATGGGCTCTGAGGATGCCCATGATGCTCTCAATGGTCTTGTTGATGGGATAGACCGACTCGCTCACCATTCCCTGTGAGGCCAGGATCATACCCGGCGTGAGTTCTCCCTTCATGGCATACCAAGCACCCAGACAGAGTATGGAAGCATTGGTGAACTGGAGCATCAGCTGAGGTAAGACGCTCAGAAAGATGGTGTTTGTCGTGGATGTCACACGCGCATTGAGGGACTGCGTGTAAACATCTTCCCAACGCTCAAAGAAATACTGTTCGCTTCCCAGAGACTTGATGGTCTCCAGATTGCTCATGCCGGTCATCGTGACGTTCTGCAACCGTGCCTCCGTCACCTCCAGGTCCAAGGCATACTGTTTCTGTATCCTGGAAGTGGTGCGCATCACATAAAGCAGCAAGAGAACGGCGGTAATTTCTAACAGCGCTAATTTCCAGCTATAAGTGATCAGGATGTAGCAGCAGAGAATGGGGACGAACATTAAGGCGATGGACGGCAGTGCTATGTCTAACGACTCGACTGTTTTTCGTATGCTTGTATAGCGAGCAGCCAACTCACCGGGCGTGAACTGCGACAGAAGCGACATGGGCAGCCGCAGCACGGTCCATATATATTTAGAGGAGATGGTGATGATGATTCTTGCAAAACTCTTCCTGCGCACAACAGAGAACAAGATCCAGATGGAAAGCTCAAGCACAAACAGCAAGACATAGAGCACCATCAGCGGGGTGAACCACTCAGGGTTCTTGTGAGTGATGATATTGTCGGTGTAAACCTGCTGAAACAGCGAGGGGAAAATGCGAGTGGGTATGTCGAAGAGATAGATCGCAATACCCGTAAGGGCAAACAATAAGTTTCCCTTCAGGAAAAACTTAAGGGCAGAGACGACCGATAACTTCGACTGAGGCGTGGAATCATTCTTCATCATCACTCAAAAAGATGGCTTGAGATTACGGATTTGAGGTAGGGACTTTTTCTACAGTCACAAATGCCGTCATACCCGGTGAGAGATGAGGGTGTGGCTTCAGCGTGGCTTCAACGTGCAACATGCCATTGTCGTCAACAACAGGTGTGATGCCAGAAATCGTAGCCGGATAATGCTCAGAGGGGAAAGCAACGGTAGAGACGGAGAGAATGGCTCCATTCTCGTATCGGGGCACTTCATTCTCAAGCACTTCGAAACTGACCTTCAGATGCTCCATGTCAACAATATAGAAAAGGGGCTCGCCAGGCTTGGCTGCACCATAGAGCATGTTCTGAATGTTCATGACTGCTCCGGAAACAGGGGCGGTGATGGTGCAATACGACAGCTCGCTCTCCAATACGTTCAACTCGGCCTTTACTTCATTGTAGCCACTGCTGATACGCGCCATGTGCTTGATATCCTCTGGTGCAGCATCCAGGTTGTCGTGCTTATAGCCCTGTCCCATCAGTATGGCCTGATACTGGAATTCGGCTTTCTCCAGTCTGGCACGGGCATGGGCAATCTTGTTGCGCAGGGCCACATCGCTCAGTCGCGCCACGACCTGACCTTTATTGACATACTCACCGGGATTCTCTACGGCAAAATAGACTATCTGCTCTGCTATACGGCTATAGACAGGAACCTCGTGCAAGGTTTCTATCTTACCCTTGATAGCGGTTGAATAACTCTGAACCTCCTTTTGCGATGGGGCTATTGCCGATTGTACAGCAGTTGTGTCGCTCTGCTGCGGAACAGATTTCACGTCGCTTTTCGACTGACAAGCAGTGAGAAGCGAGAATACCATGGCGAATAGTAAAAAAATGATATGCTTATTCATAATTGATGAGAGTTTGCAGGTGATAGTGGCTTACCCAGAATTCTTCCAGGGCTGCCAAATAGTTGGTGTAGGCAGTTGCCCACCGCGACTCTGCCAGCGTAAAGGTGTTGATGTCACAAATACCGTTGGCATAGTTGTCGGCTGTTTCATTGTAAGCCGTTTCGGCCAGTTTGATGGTGTTTTGGGTGCGGGCAATCCTGTCTCTGCTGGATTCCAGTTTCTGCAACGTCACGGCGGCATCTTCTGCCAACAGGCGCTCTACCTCCTGGGATGCCAGTTCCTGACGGTTCGCCCAAGCCGTGGCTTTCTCATGACGCTTTCTGGCTGCGCCATGATCCATCAACGGTATGTTCAACTGCACGGCACCTAAAGCATACAACTGCTGGTTCTGGAAGGCACTGCCGAATGTACGGTTGACTTGTTGCATGCCCAGATTGATGTCGATGCCAACGTTGATGCCCCGCTCCTTGCGTGCCTTGTATTGCTGGTGGCGTGCTTCAGTAAGCTCTGCCAGCTGGTGCTGGTAGGCCGGACTGTTGGACAAGGCAAGCTTTACAACTTCATCTGAAGTATAGCTAACTGGCGGGATCATGTCGGGTATGGCCAGCAGGGGCAAGTCGGCAGGCAGTTGACCTAAGCGCAGCAAGGAAGCCAGTTCCGTCCTTGCCTTCAGCTCTTCATGTCGTGCCACTTCCAACAGGTTGGCGGCGTTCTGCTGCTGCACCTCAATGGAGTGGAGCTCAGCCAGAGAGACAATGGCAATGGTCGCCTTCTCGCGGGCAATGGCCAGAAGGGTGTCGTTCAGGAACTTCTCCTCCAAGCGCATCTGCAACACGCGTTGCTGGCAGGCTAAGCGGAAGTAGCGCGCGGCTGCTTCTTCGGCCAGAAGTCGCAAGTCATACTCATGCTGACAGCGTGCTGCCTTCAGGCGCTGGTCTTCCACTTTTTTCTCCCAACGGAAGGGATTGTAGCCCAGCAGGCTGTGGCTATAGCCTACCAACAGCGGACTGGCCACGAACTGTCGAGGGTAACCAGAGGCTTCCTTGCGAAAGAACTCACTCCAAATGGCCTGCGAGCCCACATAGGCTTCACCGCCAAAGGGCAGCACCTTCTGGGTGAGTCTCAGCTGGGCTGAAGTGGAGAGAATGTCATAGTTGCGCAAATAGACATAGTCACGGCTGGGGTCGCTGACGATGCGAGAGTAATTGGGTACAACCTTCAACGCAAGTTGTGGCTTGCGCAATGCCATGAATGCTTCGTAGGATGCTTGCTGGCTATGGTATTCCTGATGACTCTGGAAAGCGGTGATGGCACTGTCCTGTGCCAGGCGTATCACCTCATCCAAGGTCAGCGATACCTGTCCCGTACTCTTCAGGGGAAGCAGACAGAGGAATGTCAAGCCGATCAGATGGCGTATATCTATTCTTTTATTCATATCCTTCTTAATTGTTGACTTCAGGGAAATAGCCGCGAGCTTTGAGTTCATCGAAGGTGCCCTCGTCGGCCACGCGACCGTCTTTCAGCACAATGATGCGGTTGCACTGCTGGATGGTGGTGAGGCGGTGGGCAATGACGATGCGCGTGCATTTCAGCTTGGCCAGGTTGTCAATGACGATGTGCTGGCTGATGTTGTCGAGTGCCGACGTGGCCTCGTCGAGGAAGAGCACCTTGGGCTTTCTCACCAAAGCACGCGCAATGAGTATTCGCTGGCGCTGTCCGCCCGACACACCCTTGCCATCGACGGTGATGGGGGTGTCCATGCCTAAGGGCATTTGGCGGATGTCGCCGTCGAGTGCTGCCAGTCGGGCGGCCTCCCAGGCTTCATCTTCGGTCAGTAGCGGATTGCCGAAGATGATGTTGTCGCGGATGGTACCCTCAATCAGCTGGCCGTCCTGCATGCAGATACCGATGGAGAACCGCCTCAGACTGCGCAGGTTGATGTCGCTCAGGTCATACTGGTCGTAGAAGATGGAACCACTAAGGGGGTGCTCCAGTCCAAGCATGAGGCGCATCAGCGTGCTCTTGCCACAGCCAGAGGGGCCTACAAGGGCAACGTAGTCACCACTGTTGATGGTCAGGTTCAGTCCGTCGAAAAGCAGAGGCATGTCGTTGCTATAGCGGAACTTCAGGCTGCGTATGTCTATCTGGCCTGATATGTTCTTCACCACTTGGGCGCCTTCTTTCATCTCTGGCTTTGCATCCATGACAGGACGGCAAAGGCGGGTCTCCGGCAGCAGACGGGCTATGATCTTTGTGATACCCTGCAGCTGGAGAATGCTGTTACAGACGAGTCCAAGGACAGCACAATAGGCGATGTAGTCGGAAAGTGACAGACCGTAGTACCAAGCCGCCCACATTGTCACGATCATGGGCAGGAACTTGAGGCAATGGCTGACGCTGGTCATATAGAAACTGGCCAACGGTTGGCGGCTGCTAAATGGCTCTGTGGGTGCGTATGCCTTTGCCCATTGGTGATAGACGCGGAATTCGGCTCCGCTGGTCTTGATTTTCTGAATGCCTGAAAACAAGGCGAATATCATGCCGATGAGGTGAGAATTGCTGTCATTCACGTTCAGTTGTACTTTTTCTGTATAGTAGTACTCCAACACCATGGCTACTAACTGCAGTGCGATGACGATGACACCGGTGAAGAGCAGCGGACCGCCATAGATAAAGAACTGAATGAACATGATGACCGAGAAAAGGAAGGTCAGCAGGGTTGACAGAAAACTGGCCGTCAGGCGAGAACTGACACGTGACAGTGACAGCAGACGGTTGGAGAGGTCGCCGGGCGTGAACTTCTTGGCAAACGAGGCTGGCAGTAGAAGAAGGCGCGACATCAGCGCCGTCTGAAGCGTATATTCCACCTTGTCCTTAATACGTATCACCACTAAGTTGCGGGCTACTTGAACCATCGTCAGTCCCACACCTGCGCTGAACAGCAGCGTCGCAATGGGAACAATCTGGCCGGCATCGCCCGAGGGAATGACATCGGAGAAAAGCAGCTTGCACACGTATGGGGTGAACATGGTGAGCAGGCTGACGGCAACGCAGGCCGCCAGACTGTAGATGAAGTCATATTTGCAAAGGCAACTCACGGCATAGCGAAGGAGACCTTTGACGGTCAGTTCGCCTTCAGGGAAGGGGAGACAGGCTATCACGGCCTCTTCCTTCAGCAGGTGGCCGCTTTTGCTCGCCTTCATCAGCTCGCCTGTCTTGGGATGGACGAAAGTATAGTCTGTGAAACCGGGTGATAGTACGACTGGCGTGTCGTCATCGGCCATGAATCCTAACATATAGCCCGTACAGCGGCTCCACCAGCCATCGCTCAGAGTGATATAGCGGAAAAAGATGTTATATTTCTCAAACAAAGTCTCTATCTGCTCCAGGTCAGTAGGCAACTCTGTGCTCGCCTTCATCTGATTCCACAGCTTGCGGTCTATCATCGAGCGCAGAATGTCAAGCGTCTGGTTCATTGCCTTACGGTCGCCATCCACGCGCTGGGCTAACTGCTCAAGGAATATGTTCGTCATCATGGCGTCAGGCGTATTTTAGGAGGTTGCGATACAAGCCGTCCATCTGGCTCAGTTCATCGTGTGTACCGTGCTGGATGATGCATCCTTGCTCTATCACATAGATTTGGTCGCACTGGGCGATGGTCTCCAGTCGGTGGGCAATGGTGATGAATGTGATGCCCATGTCATAGATGTGCTTCATCACCTCGCTTTCAGCCTTAGGATCCAATGCCGAGGTACCCTCGTCCATCAGCAGGATGGTGGGTTCCTTGGCCAGTGCGGTGGCTATCTCGATGCGCTGGCGCTGTCCGCCGCTGAAGTTCTTGCCGCGTTCAGTCACCTCACCTTGATAGGCTCCTGGCCGCTCCATAATCTCCTCATGAATCTGCGCATCGTTGCAGGCCATCACCATGGCGAAGTCCTCTATCGACTCGTCCCACATCTTGACATTGTCTGCAATGGTGCCCTCGAAGAGCGTCACATCCTGATTGACCACTGAGACGGAGTTGACAAAAGTCATGCGGTCAACCTCATCGCGGGGCTTGCCGTCGAAGAGCACCTCGCCTTCCCACGGCTCATACAGGCCGGACACCAGACTCAGCAGCGTGCTCTTGCCGCAACCGGAGGGACCCACCAAGGCGATGCGCTCGCCAGGCTTGATCTTCAGCGAGAAGTGTTTGAGGATGGGGGGCAGGTTGCGGTCGTAGCCGAAGGTGACATCGCGCAGTTCTATCTCACCCGTCAGCTTGGCTATGTCGGGCAGTTCGTCGTCGGCAGACAGGGACAGGTCAATGCTTTCCTGGCTACAGTCGGTCACATTCTTGATGCGAAGGATGCTCGAGTGAAGCCTCATCAGGTTCTGTATGCTGTCGATAGCTCTATTGATGGGATAGATGGATTCGTTGATCAGTCCCTGCGAAGCCAGGATCATACCTGGTGTCATCTCGCCTTGCAGGATGTACCATGCACCGAGGCACAAGATGGCACCGTTGGTAAGTTGCAGTACAATCTGTGGCAGGGCATTAAGGAAGATGGAGGTGGTGGTGGTCTTTATGCGGGCGTTCATGGACTGGGCTAATGCTTTCTCCCACTGCGCAAAGAAGTGGCACTCGCAGCCCAGGCTCTTGATGGTCTCCAGATTGCTCATGCCTGTCATTGTAACGTTCTGCAGTCGCGCATCGGTCACTTCAAGGTCCATGGATATCTTCTTCTGCATCTTGGCTGTGGAGCGCATCACGTAGATGAGCAATAGGATAGAGAAGAGTTCCAACAAGCCCAGCTGCCAGTTGTAAAGCATCACTATGTAGCAGCAGACGGCAGGCAGTATCAGACAGCAGATGATGGGCAGGTTATAGTCCAGCATCCTGATGGTTCTGGGAATGGTCGTATAACGTGCCACCAGTTCGCCAGGTGTGAACTGACTGAGCCGTGTCATTGGCAGGCGCAGTACTGTCCAGATAAAGTTAGATGAAGAGGTGATGCTGATTTTTGCCTGACTATTTCTGCGCACAATGGAGAAAAACACCCAGGTTGACATTTCTATCAAGAATATCATGACATAGAGCGCTATCAGTGGGGTGAACCATTCTGGGCTCTTACGTGTAATGATATTGTCGGTATAAACCTGCTGAAACAGAGGTGGGAAAATGTTGGCCACAGAGTCGATGGCTGCTATCACGATGCCGTTGATGGCAAATATCATATTACCCTTTAGGAAATACCTCAGAGTCGAAAGCATCGACTGTTTGGCCTTCCCACCTCGTGTTTTCTCAGTATTCATTCAAACTTCAGCTTCAGGTTACGGAATCGTGTACGGCCTGCCTCGAACAGATATTGAAACATGCTGTAGCGGCGGGTCTCGGTGAGCACAGAGCAGTAGGTGCCAAAGTCCATGCTCACATCGTCGGGTTCACCGAACGACCAGTCGTAAGATGTCGGGTCTGAAGGGTTGCGCTGCAGATCGATAATCACTTCATAGACCACTTTCTGGCCATCGCCCAAGAGTCGCTGGGCCAGGACATCGGATTTCAGTCTCTGGCGCACGTCGATGGTATTGGCTGGATAGCGTACCACCTGAGTGATGCGTCCGCGCACATAACCTATCTCGTCGCGTTTCTCATCGGCAGGCCACACCTGGGCCTCCATGCCTACACGCAGGTCGCGCTGGGCCTCATTGTCGGCATAGGCGATGAGCTGGGTGCGCTGTGGCTGATTGCCCTTGGCTTTTCCGTCAATCACACTCACAATGGGGCCGAAAGCCTCAAAGGGCTCATTGTCCGATTTTGTGCTGATGACCAGTCCGTTGACCGTGCTCGTCAGGAAGCTGTGGCTGTTGCCTATAGATACCATAGCTATCGTCTGCCCTTCATGCACGCTGTCGCCATTATGCACCAGCATAGAGCGCACGATACCATTGTTGGGCAAAGTGATGTCGATAGTGCCCTCTACAGGAAAGACTACTCCCGAATAATAGGCCTTGTCGCTCACTTTGCCTAATACGCCCCATACGATGAATGCAACCAGTAGCAACACTGCTGCTGCAGCCAACAGATAGGTGGGAACATAAGTCACGCGCAAATGATCGGACAATTGCTCTGGCGATTGGATTTTTTTTTCGGAATCTTCTTTCATTGTAGGCAAGTGATATCACTAGAATATTTTGTAGGCTACACGTACCTGCAGGTTGGGCCATGCCTTCAGCCATGACAGTGCACCAGTGATGCCTGAGTTCTTGCCCGACGACTTGATCTCAACATCGTTGTTCAGCACGAACTTAGGTGTTCCCCAGAACATCAGGCCTGCATCGACAGCCAGGCTGAGACGATGGTACTTTGCAAGTTGCTGTCCGAAGCCGATGCCTATGTAAGGCTTTACTACATTGGTCTTCATGCGCACATCGATATTGCCATCCTTGTCGGCTGTGAAAACGTAGTCACCAAACTTCAGTCCGATGGGCGGATAGTTGGTACGGAAAAGGCGGTTGTAGTCTTCCACCTTCTGATTGGCATCGTAGAGGAATCCAAGTGCATTCTCGTTGGTGTTGCGGAAGTGGATGAGGTGCTTGCTGCCAATGTAAAGACCAGCTGCGAAGTAGAACGGTACGTTCTTGAAGGGGTGTACCTCGCCCAGGAGGTAGAAGTTCCAAAGGTTGGGCTTGAGGGCCAGTTCCACCTTGTCCACCTGCTGTGCACGTCTCACGGCATCGTCTTCCACCATCTGTGTCTGAGTGATGTCGGTTGAGGTGTTGATGGCTTTGAACTTGATGTCGCCGATAGGCATGATTGAAAAGCCTGCTTTCACGGTCACCAGCTTGTGTACGGGCATGGCGGCATCGATGCCGAGTCCTGTCAGTCCTACGTTCAGACCTACAGAGAGGTGGTTGAACAGGCCTGCCTCTGAATGGAGCTTGGCGCGTCGCTGTGCCTTCTTCTCAGCCTTGAGCTGATCCTCTTTCTGGTTGTCGTTTTTGACTTCCTTCTGGGCGTCATTTTTAACTTCCTTCTGGGCATCGTTCTGGGCCATCACGCCCGATGCCGTAAACATGATTGCGAAGAGAATGACGATTCTGTGAATATTGTGTTTCATATCTGTTGTCATGATGAATGATTAATTCTTGAAATGGTCTTTGTTCGATTTGATAAGCAGGTTGGTGAGCGACTGGCTCAATGGATAGAAGCCGTACAGGTAGTCGCTGGTGTAAGGTGTGCCACCGTTGATGATGCAGTGTACGTAGTCATGGCACGCCATGTCCATCGGCATGATGCCCACGGTACCCTTATTTTTTAGCAGGTTCTCGATGACCAGTGGGTGCAGGTTGCCGGCATTGGTGATGTAGCCGCGTGGCGACACCTCGGTATAGGCCGAACAGTGGTTGATGATCCAAATGTCGCTGGCAGAAGCAGTAGCCACACGTGCGTCACCCATCATGGAGAGAACGGTATTCTTCTTGTTCTCCATTCGCTTCGGGTTGTTCGACTTGTAGTAGTCCTGCATGTAGAGTGTAGCATCGGGTGCAGTGTCGTCTGTGTTGGTCAATTTGAAGATGCCGCAAGAGCGCTGGGCATTATAGTCGACGTTCTCATTGACATCGGGGTCCTCGTCGGGCCAGTCGCCGTAAACAGCTGAGAATCCGAGGGTGCTGTTCATTGGGCGCAGGTCGAAGTGGCTCAGCCACAGTATCTTGCCGCGCATGTCACCCACAGTGATGCCAGGTGTCCAGTTGCTGACGAACAGTCCGCTGTACTTCGACTTGCTCAGCACCTTGTTGAGCAGCACGGTCCATTTGCTCTGGTTCTCTATACCGTTGTCGGCCTGCAACTTGACAATAAAGAACTCCGTGGGATGGGCATTCAGGTAGCTCTGCATCTGGTCGATGGCCTCTTCGAAAGTCACGTTGATCTCGCTGATGCCGTGAGCCAGGCGCAGTATTTGCTTCTCTTTCGGGTCTTTCTGCAAGGTATCGATGCTCACCACGGGGCGCAGGTCGAAGAAGCGAATGCCACATTCCATCTGCTCCTTGAAGGTGGCTACCTGGCTGATGGCCGTGATGTTGAAGATATAGTTCATCACGGGCTGGTAGAATCCCATGCCTGTCATGGTGTCGTGGGTGCCGGGTATGCTCAGCTTGCACACCTTGGTGGCGTCTTTCACCATGCCCAGCCAGTCGGAGATGGGAGTGGCAAATTCGTAAGGATAGGCGATGCTGTCCTGATAGCCTTCAGAGAAGATGAACGGTGAGTCGAGGGAGGTCTTTTCGTCATAGACTTTGCTCAAGTCTTCTTCCTCGCAACTGCTCAGTACTGTCATGGCAGTTAAAGCCATGATGGCATACATTAGTTTTCTTTTCATAGGATGTTTCTGTTTTTATTGATTGTTATTTGTTAAAATTTCAAGTTTTGCATTTGCTCACTTCCTTTGCTGTTCAGGAAGCTGAGCGCAAGCATTCGTTTTGTTCTACTCCAAGGGTATCTCGGGGTGCTGCACAGCCAGGGGCAAGTCTTTCTGTGAGAGGTAGAACATGTAGAGGATGACGGGCTTCGAGCCTCGGTTCTCGCCGTGGTGAATGGTGTTCACCATCTCAACGACGGGTTCGCCCTCATGCACAACCTTTTCCTGTCCGTCCTGTCCGATGATGGTCAGTTCGCCCTGCACCAGTATGCCGTAGTTCATGACGGGGTGGTGGTGCCAGCCCAGTTTCTGTCCGGCAGGGAACACATATTTCACGGCTACCAGTTCGGGCCGTCCCTGGAAATAGTCGGGCAGCTCAACGCCGTCCCAGCTCTGGCTGGTGCGTATCAGCTCTACACTCTCCACCTTCTGTGGGGTGCTCACTGAGTCTTGCGCAACGTTTTCTACCTCTTGTGTGATGTTGTCTTGTTGCTTGTTAGCATTCTTACAGCTTGTAAGGCCTGTCATGGTGCTGCAGAGGGTGAGGATGGCAACAATCATCCATTGTCTTGATTGTTTCATTGAAAATATTTGTTATTTTTATATTGTTTTAATAGTTATTTATCGTGCAAAGATAGCAAAAAAAGTAACGTACACGTTATGCCTGAGCCATTTGAATCAGGTTTTTGCATATTTTGATACATTTTTTGCAGATTTTGCAAATCAGTCCACCCAAATTATTCGGTTTCATCGCGCATCCAGGCCGTCACGGTCTGCCCCATGCGCTGCTTGAAAGCGTGGCTGAAAGTGCTGTAGCTATGGTAACCGCTATCGTGGGCTAGCTGCTGTGCGGTGAAAGGATGTCTGGCAGCGATGGCTTCGCGATAGAGCGAGATGAAGTGATCGATGCGCAGTTCGTTGATATAGGCATTGTAGGTCATGCCTTGAGAAGAGAAATACTGGCTGAGGTAGAAGCGGTTGGTGCCAAGGGCCTTGGCAAGCTGCAGCAGGGTTAGGTCGTGTTGCAGGTAGAGTTGGGTGTCAATGCAATGCTTCTGTAGCAACGCGCTGATAGCTTCATCACCAACTCCTTTCCTACTGAAGAGGGGAGTGGTTGCATTGACCACTGTTTCTTCGTGGTCCAGGTTGACGCTTTCCAGGGTGTTGTTTTCCAGGTTGATGCTATCGGGGTTGAGACTGCTCAGTGTTTCCACTCGCCACAGAAGATGGCAGATCAGCACCACAGCGATGATTTGCATAGCGTAATGGTAGATCGGTCCCATGTTGGAAACTACATAAATGCCGAATACCGCCATCAAGATGGTCAGCACCACGAAGCTTTTCCATAGCTCCTTGTGCTCCAGGTCGGCAAAGTTGTCGCGTAGCCATCGCCCATACTGTCTCAGTGAGCGTACCATGTATATGGTGAGTGCAATGCACATCAGCAGGAAATAGGCATACATTACTAGTATGATGTCATGGCTACGGATAGCAAAGTAGGCCACTCCTCCCACAACGAGTGGAGCCATGATTGCAGCAATAGGCCACAGCGGTCGTCTGCGGTCTTGCAGCATCACAAATAAAACAACGATTGCCAAAGGGAAAAACGTCAATGTGTCGAGTACCCCACCAATGAGATCGACCGTGATGACATCTTCGTTTGAGGTGAGAAAAAAGATGGGCAGATACCACAGGTGATTCATGGCGATGGATGCAAAGAGCACTGCAGTCCAGCGGCGCAAGCGCACTGGCGGCGTGACTTCACGGTCAAAAGCATTGCCATCCCGAAACAGCAGATAGCAGCAGGCTATTGCAGCCATAGCTATCACTACTCCGTAAAGCATGATAAAGATCGTGTCTTGTCGGATTTCCTCGTACATGATTCTAATGGTTTTCTGGTTGCAAAGATATGAATTATAGTTTAAAAACAGAAATAAATATCTACTTTTTATTTAATTAGATAGACATCTTTTTAGATGTTCTTATATATAAAAGGTATGCTAAACTGAAGCTATTTAGCGGACAGCAATATAAAAAAAGTAAAGAACGGCACAAAAAATCACTAAATACGTCTCAAATAACAATTTTTTTATACCTTTACAACAAAAAGTTTAACAGAGCCGCCATACAACAATGGAGCAAACATGCTCTATGGATTGATAATGCCCGGATTGAACAAGACTTGATTATATGTCGTGCCTTGGTCGCCATCTTCAGTTACAAGTTTCTGGTATCAAGTTGGCGACAAACGTGCAGGGGCGATAAATAGAAAATGAGACTGCATGCGAATCTTGGCATACAGTCTCAGTTAATAATCAGGTGAAAGCTGGCCTCTTATTCGTTGAGTTGGTAATATACCGTGAAGTCCATGTCGCTATCGGCAGAGTAGGAGTAATACTGTGTCTGCGTGATGGTAGCATTAGGATAGGACTTGTAGAAGTCGAAGCCGTTGCCGGCAGGTATGCCGCTCACATGGGTGTAACACGTAGCGCCATACGTGAGCGTGCCGACTCCCACGAACTGGAACTGGTACATCTTTTTGTTCTCGTTCCACGTCACGGTGACGTCGCCCTCAATGACGCGAGTATAGTGCTCGTCGAGGGCCAAGTTGGCGAGCTCATCGAGGATTAATCCCGGCCTGGTCTGGCCGAATGCCGAGCTCGGCAAACCATTGTAACGGAAGACGGCTTCCACCTCGGCAGCAGTCTTGCGGTGATGGTCCATGTCGGTGTTCAACTTGAACGTTCCCGCGCCGCTACGGAAGGGCTGTCCAGGTTCCACGGGGTCGAACTTACCCGTAATGGTCAGCCCGTCGCCCTGCAACGTGAATGTGCCGTCGTCGTTCTTCTTGATGACGGGGTTGCTGTTGAAGGCTTCGGTGATGTCGTCCGTGCCGATGATTAGCTGACGACCGAAGAGGTTGGTAAAGTCTTCAGCTTCGGGAGCAGGGTCACCGTTCACGTCAATAGATTCATCACTGCAGTAGGGAGAATACGTGTTGGCGTTTCCTATCTGCTGTAACAACAGTCCGAGGTAGGCGGGGTCGACCTCCTGCTTGATATAGACCTTATGGCGTCGCGAGTTAAAGCCGAAGGTGTCGTTCGGGTCGCGTGCCGTGAACTCGATGTATGCAGAGCGTCGCTTCGTACTTGTGTTGGGCTGGCAGGTGACGTTGTAGCCGTCCTTGGTGGCCTCCACGGTGAGCCAGTTGGTAACCATATAGTCGTCGTACTGAACGCTAACACCCGTTTCCTTCGAGAACGTGTTGCGCACACCAACGAAAGCGGCACCGCCAACGTAGTCGAAGTTCAGGGAGTCCTTATCGACGGTAAGGTCCTGCAAGCCGGCAAAGAAGCGTTTACCGGGACCAGCCACGAGTTCGCGCTTACCGAAGTGGCAGGTTGGATGAACAATGTACCACTTGTCGGGCTCCACGTCGTCGAAGGTGAGATTGTAGCTGTCGCCGAACCAGTCGGTAGCAATGTATTCCTTCTCTGTCCACACGCGCTTGCCCAGAGGTTTGCCGTCGTCGTCGAACAGTTCGAAGCCCACCGGACCTGCCGTGAAGATGAGCACGCTGCGGCTCAGACTCGTACCAACGGAGAGGGTGCGCTGGTCGGCATTGTAGCTTCTGATGGCTGGGGCGACGAACTTAGGCACCACGCCACCGTCCATCGTCCATCCTGGTTCATATTCCCATGCGGGCCACTCCTTCTCCCACTTGAGGAGCTTTGCGGAAATCTTCGCCTTGGCATACGCGCCGATTTTGAGTGAGCCATCCTGGTTCAGGGCGTCGTAGAATGAAGTGTCGATGGAGTCGGTATGCTCATAGAAATTGTCACTGCTGACGGTAATCTGCATGCTCGTCTTGCCACCGGCATCGATGCGAGCCTCAATCTTGCCGATGTCCTCCGTGCCGAGGATGAACGACACCTTGTAGAACGGACCTGCGGTGATGGTGGCCGTACCCGTCACTTCGAGTTTCTCCTTATGGCCCAGATCGCGGGTATTGGCGTTCATCATGATGTTGTCCGTGTAGGCACTCTGGTTGACTTGCGCCTGCATCTCAACCGCGATGTCGTGCTCATAGTGGTAGTTCATTTCCAGCTCACCGGTGAATGTGGTCAGGAAGCCCGGCCCCGTGGTGATGAAGAAGGGCGTTTCAGGTATCCAGATGATGGTTCCCTTGAAGCTGTCCTCGAACGTGCCCTCGATGGTTGCCTTGGCGTTAATGTCGAACTGCAGGTTGCCTTTCACGCGCAAGGCACAGTCCATGTTGAGTCCCGTCTCGAGATCGAAGTGTCCGAAGGCCGAAACGAAAATCTCCGGGGCGACGGCAATGCTTGCCTTGGCTTCGCCGCTGACCTTCCAGTTGTCGTTGATTTCATGTTCACCGCTCCAGTCCCACTCCTTCTTGAGGGTGTCGAGCTGCACGTTGAGGTATGCCGACTCGCTGTCATGGCCTATGCGACGCGCCATAGCACGTCGGCGTGCGGTAGATGCTTCGTTTTCGTTGACGCGAGCACCGCCCTTGAAGATGTGGCGCTTCAGGTAGTGTGCGAAGCCCTCGTTCTTGCACTCCACACGCGTGCCCGCAGATGTAGTGGTCACCTTCTGCACCGTGCCGTAGAAGCCGCCAGGCAGGAATGGGCGGCTCTTTGTCGTACAGAGCTTGTCGCCTACAACGGGTACGAGGCTTGCAGGCGTTGAAGATGAGAGCGTGATGCAGGTCATGCTGTCGCTGGCCACGACATAGTCCCAGAGCTCGCTCGTGGTAGTGGCCTTCATGCCATCGGCATATTCGGTGCGCGGCGTGATGAACGACACGCTGTCGATGGCCGACACAGGGATGCGGTAGAGGGAGTCGAACGTCTCTATCTCCTGCACCACATAGTCCAAATGCTGTTGTCCGAGCGTGTCGACCTTGCTGAATTCCATGCGTACGATTTCGGATTTGAAGAAACCGTGGAACTTACCGTCGTTGCGATAGACATAGATGGCGTCTTGTACGGGGTCGTCGGCATCCTGCGACTGTGCAGTGGCAGGGAGCATCGCGCTGACGAGCAGTATGGCGAGTGTCAAGCTGCGCTGGCGGCCTAGACTGTTGCTGACGCTCATGGCTTTCTGTATATAATAATATAGATGTGTCATGGCTTTCCTTTATTTCTTTATTTTATAACTCGTTTGTCCTACTTTCATCACATAAACGCCCGTGGGCAGGCTGTGAAGCGAGAGCTTGAGACGTCCGTCGTTGCCGACGGTTGCACGACTGAGGAGTTTGCCCTGCAGGTCATAGACCGCTATGGTCTCGGCCTCGGACAGACCACTGACGATGAGAACTTCACCCTCGAAGTCGATGTGTACGTGTTTGTTATTCTTCACGTCGTCGATGCCCGTTGCGTCGTAGGTCTCGAAGGTGTAGCGGACGACGTCGGCAAGTGGCAGCGAGAGGTTGAGCTCATGCCCTGTGATGTTGAGATCGGTGCCTGCGAAACTGATGACAGGCTGCCAGGCCAGACGAATGGTCTGCATCGTGCCGTCCTTCATGAGGATGGTCATGGCCGTGCCCACAGTAGGGTCGTCCTGCGGCGGAACGACCTCAGCATCGCGCTGCAACTGCTCGGGCGAGGGGTAGTCGTCGGGATTGATCTCCACGATGTGCTTGAAATTCTTGAACTCGTAATGATTCTGGAAGTTCTCTTTCGAGCCCTTGGGTACTTGCAATATGGCGGTGTCGTAGATGGCGGCGTTGAAGGCCTCGCCGGAGTAGGTACCCGCTGAGGGGTCTGTGAAGAGGCACGTCACTTTCTCGAGCTTGTCGGCCAGGGCACAGGCCTGCCAATACAAGCCCTTGAGCGACGCGGGCAGGATGACCTCACGCGTCGAAGCGGGCAGCTGATTCTGTTTCAGCTCGTAGAGCTTCTCGGAGAAGTTCACAACCTCACGGTCGGCTATTGTGCCGTCGGCCAGCTTCACGCGCGGCGGGCACTGGTACAGCCTGTAATTGCCATCGTAGTATATCACGTAGAGTATGCCGTCGAGGCTCGTAAGCTGTGTATTCTCGGGATGAACAGCGAGGGTGTGGAGATTGGGGCAGTCAGCGAACACGTCATTGTTACCATAGATATCCACATACGTGTTCTTGCCGATCGTGAAGCTCTCAATACCGCTGTTCGCAAAGAGGCGGCTTGACAGCTGGCGCACGTCCCCTATTCCACGCACGGACTTGAGCGACGTGCAGCCCTCGAAGGCCGATACACCTAAATTGTCAACACCGGTCTTCAGGTTCAGTTCGCGCAGCGAGGTGCAGCCAGCAAAGGCGCGGGCAGCGACTTCCGACATCGTAGGCGACCTGAATTCTACTTCCTCCAGTGAAGTGCAGCCTTCGAAGGTGCTGTTCGGGATGTAGTTTATTTCCTCACTGAGCGAAACGCGCTGCAAGTTTTCACAGCCACGGAAGGTGCTGTTGTAAAGGCTGCTGATGAAGCTACCCAGCGTGACATCCTTCAACGAGAGGTCAGCTTGGAACACGGAAGGAGCCACACTGCTCACCTTCAACAGTTCATCGCCTACCCTCACGGCAGCGGGCACAACGACGATGCCACTCTTGTGTGCCTCGGGACGGTGGGCTATGGCTTCTGCCCAGTAATAGGTTTTCTTCTCCCACTGCTCGTAGCGCTCATTCCTTGTGTAGATGAAGCCGTCGTCAAGCACGAGATCCTCGAGCACGGTGCGTATATCGCACCAGCCGGGAGCGGCTTTGTAGGCCTCAGCGCAGCCGGGAAGCACGTGCAGCCTGGCATGGTAGTTCACGTTATTAGAATGAAGAGGCGATTCCGCGTTCTGCTGTAAGAACACGGGAGGAGTTGCAGCGGGACAATACACATCGCGCAGATCGTTACCGTCAATCCAGCGGGCATCGATGGTTTCCAGACTTTCAGGAAGCCATACGCGTAGCCATTTCGTCTCAAAGGGCTGCCCTGAGGTGGTCTTCACGTTGCGCGGGAGGTAGAGGTCCTGTTTATATTCGTCAAAGATTGGTACATAGTAGAGGTGTGTGCACGTATTGTCATAGAGGAATCCGCCTCCACTGGCAAGCGTGGGATGCCCCTTCTCCACCTCGTAGTATTTCGCCATGCCCACAGCCAGCGGATTGTAATCGGCAGCAGCAGCGGGAATGATAATCTTGTCGAATTCACCCACGACGGCTTTCTCGGCGTATTTGGTCGTGGGACATACAGTGAACGTACCCGTGAGTCCGCGAAGGCCCTGTTCGGCGATGCTGGTGCAGCCTTCCAGACCTTCCACGACAAGGTTGCCGTTCGAGATGGCATGCTCGTCGATGACGAACGAGGGCGAGTTGAACTTAACGCTAAGCCGCCACTGACCGCTGCTAAGAGCCCAACGTCCGATGCGCGTCACAGAGGCGGGTACTTCGAGCGAAGTGAGTTTGCTGTAGAGGAAGCAGCTGTCGGCAATCTCGGTGACGCCGTCGCTGATGATCAGCGAGGTCAGGTTGCTGCAAGACCCGAAGGCGCCACGACCGCACTTCACGCCAGCGGGCAGCGTGAGCTTCTTGATGCCGTTGCCCCAGAAAGCTTCCTCGCCAATCTCCCTAAGGCTGGCAGGCAGTTCAAGGGCTGTGAGGTTTACGGGTGTGTGCCCGTAAATGGGACCATTACTGAAGGCGTGCTCGCCTATGGTCTCAAGACTGTTGCCCAGCGTGAGCTCGCGGATGTCGCAGTTGCTGAACGCTCTGTTCCCGACGCTCTTCACGTTGTCGCCGAGGATGATGGTGTGAAGGCTGTCGCAATCGAAAAAGGCTGATTGAGGGATGTTCGTAATGCCGCCGCGAAGGGCGATACCCTCAAGGCTCTTGCCGAAGATGTTAAGCGGCAGTTCCTCAATCTGTGCGTTGAAGTCGAGATACCTGATGGCAACGGTGTCCTCAATGTAGCCCTTGAATGCTTTGGGGCGCAGGCCATTGACAGCGTAGGTCTTCCCGTCATAGTCAATAGTCGGGGGAATGGTCACATCGCCGGAATAGCTCTCTGTAAGGCTGCTCGCCACCGTGGCGCTCGAGGTCTCGTCGTCGAGGTCGTACCATACGCCGTCAACCTGAACTTTCTCGCGCGTCTGACGAACGATATCATATATCATCTCGCCGAAAGGAGCGTAAGAGTGACGCTTGTCGTACTCATCACCATAGGGACGGATTACTCGCGTAGAAAAATATCCGTTGCATAAGCCGTCCCAACCGAAATCGATGTGGAAGAGACCTTCGTCATTGTAGCCGTCGATGACCATAGCATGACCAATTGTCTGTTGCGGAACACGTATGTAGTGGTCGTACGCCCATATATCGGTATATATCGTGTCGTGGCCTGCATAATAAACCGGGCGGCCGGCGCGCAGCTCTTCGCGCAATGTAGCATCCGGCAAAACACCCACGTGTTTCACACGGCCCTCGTCGTAGCCGAAATTCGTGACAAGCGCCTTGTAGGCATTATCGCTATAAGCCTCGCTGCCGTTTGCCTGGTCGTAGTGCATGTTGACGGCACAACCAACGTCATAGAGCAGTTTCTGGCGGGCTGCGTTTTGTTTGTTGTAGTCGTCAGACTCCATATTGCCCCAAGCATAGGTCGACTGCGTGAAGTCGACGCTCTGGTTCCCCTCCCAGATGTTTGTATGGCTGCCGTAGCCCGTTTTCGGCCAGCGGTGGTAGTTCAGTATCGCCGCTACCGCCGTAGCCACGCAGCCAGCATACTGGTACCCGTAAAGGTCGATATCCTGTCCCCAGGTAGTCCGCAGTAGCGGTCCCACCTTTCCGTAGCCGGAGACGGGAGCTTTTCGTGAAACGCGGCTCATGTTCTTTCCATACTCTTCGCTATCGCGATAAGCCGCAATCGCGCGAGCATACTCGCCAACGAGCCACTGGAGCCCGTCGGGCATCACGTTGTCGTCGTATGCGCCCGTGTCGGACCATCCGAGCACTTCCTGCTGAGTACCTTCGTCACCCGAAACGATGACGAAGCCACCACCCGTGACGTTGAATGCATAGACTTCCGGCGCGTCGCCTTTCAGTAACGATTTCCACGCCAGACTGACGTCGCTTGTCTTGGCTTGTGGCATGCGCCGCATACCATCGGGCAAGGGAGAAGAAACGAAGCGCGCTGCTATCTGTCGCGCAGTCTCTTCGCTCACGACCTGTGCCGCCGCGGATGCAGCAGACAAGACAGCAAAGAATAGTACTAATATTTTCTTCTGCATAACTAAAGTAATTTTATTATGGTATAATTAAAAAGTAGACACTCAAAACCATGCTCTTCGAGCGAAGATTTTCACGTTCGACAGTACGAGCAAACTCGTTCTGCGCTTTCTTAATCAAATCTTTCATTGCGCTATAATTTATTCGTGGATGAATAAGTGTTTGGCACAAAAATAGAAAAGAAAGAAGAGAATGGGCTAACGTATTTACAAAATCGACTAACAATTGTGAATATGTTAGTCGATTTTGTGTTTTATTGCTGCTTTTCCTTCCATTCCGAGGGGGGCAGACCCGTGACGGCCTTGAAGGTTCGGAAGAACGACATTTCAGTGGAGAACCCTGAAGCGGTGCTCACCTCTGTGATTTTCTTGTCGGGATGCTGGCGCAGCAGTTGCTGGGCGTACTTGATGCGGTAGGTGTTGACAAACTGCGAGAACGAACAGCCGCGCTGGCTGCGGATGCAGTTGGAGACGTAGGTGCGGTTGGTGCCCAGTGCGTCGGCCACGTCCTGCACCTTCAGCTCGCTACTGAGGTAGGGCTGCTGCTCTTCCATGTAGCGGCAGATGCGCTCTATGAGAGCTGCATCAGCAGCAGTGGCATCGCTGTCTTCTGGTTGTGCTGTATCATTCGCAGGTGCGGACTTCTGGCGTCGTAGTAGTAGAATGGTTGTGACGGTGATGGCGACAAGTAGCAGCGATGCGAGGACAAGCCACAGCCACGACAGCGACTGTCGGCTCTGAGCAGGAGCCGATAACTCCGTACCGACGTGGAGCAGAAACACGGTGGACGCAGCATCGTAATTGTTGTTTTGTTGAAGGATGCCACCTACCACCATCAGGTCACCGCTGTCGGTCAGCACGGGTTGGTAGCGCCCCGCGCTGTCCACGGGTTCGCTATAATATAAGGTGACGGGAGAGGGAGTTGAGAGATAGTCGATGGCGGCAACGTAGAAGCGGTGGTCGCCCGTGTCTTCGGGATAGTTCTCGCCATAGCCCATGATGTATGCTCTGCCCAGGTTCCTGTCGGCAAGGATGGGTGCATACCAACAGATACGTCCCCACTGGCTGCTCATGGGGATGGGACAGGTGGTAGGCAGTAGCGAGAAGTCTTCGCCCTGCACCTGTGCTATGGCTATGAGGCTATCGTCTTGAGTTACTGGTATCAGGCTGGTGTAGTCGCCTTTTGCCTCATTGCCGATGAAGCATGCACTGTGAAAACTCGAAAGTGGGCATACAGGTCGCCATGTCTCAAACAGGGAAATGGTGAAAGGCTCGCCCTTCAAACGGTCGATGACGATGGTATCGAAGTCTTCGGCATGAATGTCGCGGGCACCGAATATGATGGCATTGTCCTTTGCCGTGCGGATGATGTATGGATATGAACGGTGCTGCGCCACGGGCTTCACGAATTTGCACTGGCGGCTGCCGTCATACAGTTCGATACAATCGTCATGATACCAGTTGCCGCTGATGACGATACGCCCGCTGTCCAAGGGCAGCGCACCCGCGAAACACCGCTTCTTGTCCAGGCATCCGTAGCCTTTGAAACTGTGTGTGGCGGGGTCGTAAAGCTCAATGGTAAAGGTCTGTCCGATGCCCAACTCTTTCTCGTGTCCACCAGCAAGCAACACCTTCCCTTGGCCAGTAAAAGCCGCCAAGCCCTGGTCGTGGGGATAGGCCATCTGCATGAGATGCCATTTGCCGTTGCGGTAGTATTCTGCCGTCTGTGTAGGCACGAAGTTCGTGGTGTGTCCGCCAGCCGCCACCACCTCGCCACCTATGCAGAATACCGTGTGGCCGAGGCGAGGGATGTTCAGGTCGGGCAGCCGTTCCACCTGCATCTTGACCATTGGGCATGGTCGCATTCCCGCTGACGCGTCTATCCTTTGGGCAACATTCGGAAGTGTTGCAAACAGAAAGGACAGGAGCGTGAGAATGATTGAATGATTTCGCCTACCGCCTACAACCCTGCCACGCGCCGTCGAGCGGGCAGCCTCAGAAGTGTGTATGTAGGTGAGAGGAGGCATGGGGGGGGAATTGGGTGATTAGATTTTCAAGAGGTCCTTGACGGAATAGATGCGACTGAGAGCCTCGAACGAGAAGTACTGGTCGTCCATGATCATCCAGTCCTCACGCTGCTTGCGGCTGAGGTGCTTGATGTCGGGGAACATAGAGACCGGGACGAATCAGTTTGCCCATGTCGCTGTCGTTTTGTTCGTTATTACGGCTACAAAGCTACGAATTTATTTTCATATAAAGCGTGATTGCCCCCTCCTTTTTGATATATATTAAGAAAAACGACGAAGGTTTAGCTCGACGGCCGAAGGGAAAGTCAACGAAGCAAGCGCAAAGCGATGCTTGCATCAGCTTTGCCTATATACACAATTTTTTAAAAAGATGCAGAAAAAAGAGGGAAAAAGCATTTTGTCTGCTAAAAATGTAGATTGACATCTTTGCAAACTCACAACTTCATTTAGCCTAAATCATGATGCAATTTAGCCTAAATCACGTGATGATATAGCCTAAATCATAAAACGATCTAGCCTAAATCGTTTCGTGATTTAGGCTAGATTGCATGATGAAATAAACTAAATCTTGAGACTGCCTGTGGTCAGTACATTCTCAGGTGGTGTAAGGAGGGTTCTGCCTCACAAGGAGAATACCTTCTTTCCCTCGAAGTAGGTGGCTGCGGGCTTGGCTTCGTGAATCTCTGTCACGGGGCAAGCCAGCACATCCTTGTTGACCAGCAGGAAGTCGGCATACTTGCCTTCTTTGATGCTGCCTCTTTCTTTCTCGATGAGCATCTGTCTGGCGACATTGATGGTCAGGGACAAGAGGGCCTGTTCACGGGTGAGGAGCTCTTCCGGCCACCAGGGCGTACCATTCTCTCCAGCCATTACACCCGTGACGGCTATTTCCATAATGCCGAACGGGTCGTCAGGAGCACCGGCCAATGCGGGGTAGTCCGAGTGTGAAGAGATGTTGATGCCGTAGTCGAAGAATGACTTCATCGGATAGCACCTGCCGGCGAGGTTTGCTGGCAGAACCCCCGGCGCAGCTTCCAGCTCCTCATTCGAGGCATGGTGCCACAGAAATCCTTCGCTGACATAGATGTTGTAATCGGCTATGCGCTTATAATCCGGTTCATTGACATAGTAAACGTGTATCAGCGTATTGCGCATCTACGGTAACATCCATTCCAAACGTTGTACCGACCGACTTGATGGCATAACCCATCGAATAATGTGCGTGGCCGTTGCCGCAGCCGGGCATCACAAGTCCCTTGCCGGTGTAGTCCACCACCTCGGTCTTTCCATCTTCAACGTAGGCTTCAGCTCCCGCCTTGTCACCTACATAAACGTACTTGCCGTCCTTCACAGCAAAGGCTTCTACCATCTGATTGCCCTCAGCAGTAAAAATCTTGCCATAGACTACGAGGTCGGCCTTTTGGGAAGCATCTTCCTTACTTGGGTTGTCGTTCACAGAGCAGCTGGCAAGCATACCCATTCCGATGAGTATGCTTACAGCAGCTATGCACAATAGTTTTTTTTCATCATTATTTCGCACTTTTTTTGTATGCTGCAACTCTTGTGGCTACATTGGCCTTGATATTGTTGTAATAAAGATCATAGTCATTTTCATGGAAGCTACCAGGTCCGAAAGCGGTAGTGCCAGATACAGGGGCTACAACCTTGGTTGTTGTAATAACAACACCTCTCTTCAGATTGACCTGTGCGTCTGCTGCGTGAGGAACAATCTCAAGCTGTCCTTTTTCATAGTTAAAGAGATAGCTTCCCAGGTGTTCCTCTGCCGACGCATAGGTTGCCTCCCGCTTCCAGTTGATGGGATTGATGGCGATGGCACCTGGCAGAACAACTAAGTTATTCTGACCCTCGTTGGCTGAAGACTCGGTATTCCACGATATGATGACGCCGGTATCATCGGCTCCTTCAGCGAATTTGAGGTGTGG
>JAEEPT010000232.1 GCA_016284895.1 Prevotella sp.
GAGGCACGCCGCGGCTCTCACCTGGATAGGACGGGTCGAAAGCCAGTGCCACAAAACCACGCTCTGCCATCCGCATGGCATATAAACCACTGGATTGCTCCTTTGTCGCACCAAAAGGCCCACTCACTGCGATAGCTGCCAACTTACCCTCGGCATCCTTTGGCGTATAGAGGTCAGCAGCAAGCGTCAGTCCATACTGTGTCTCAAATGTCACCTTGCGGTGGTTCACTTTCTCGCTCAGTGGGAACACCTTGTCCCACTCCTGTGTCAGATTCAGTGTCGTCATATTCTCTATCGTTTTTTCTTCTTTATTTGTGCAACCAGTGAGTATTCCGCCCATCAGCGCTACGGCTAATAATATTTTCTTCATAGATTCTTACCTAAGTTGAATGCTTCCTGCAATTTTGGATTCCCCGCTATCTCGTGGGCTTCATTCACTCCACCACAGAAGAGTGTACCAGCCAGACGGCTTTTTGGATAGCAGTCTATCCAACCTGTCAAGCCTGTCTCTGCTCGCTTTGGAGTTTCGGTTTCATTCTCTGCAGCAGTTGTCAACAGATAGACATCGCGGAACTGATAATCCTGTGAGTACATAGCATTCATACGGTCGATAAGTGTTTTCATCTGACCGCTCATCTCATAATAGTAGATGGGGGTTGCCCAGCAAACAACATCGGCTTGCAGCACCTTGGCCATAATGTCGTTCACGTCATCGTTGATGATACAGTGGCCTAGTTTTTGACAACCCAAGCAGCCTTTGCAGAATTGAATGTTTTTGCCGACGAGAGATATTTTCTCAACATCGTTTCCTGCAGTCTTAGCACCTTCAACAAACTTATCAGCGAGCATGTCGCTGTTCGAGCCGCGTCGCAGACTCGTAGAAATAACGATAACCTTTTTCATAATACTACTTTCTTGCCATTCTTTATGTATAACCCTTTCGACGGATTGGCTACCCGCTGACCGTTCAGAGAGTAGATTTCACCCTCTCCCTGTTGGGAGAAGGCGGGATTATGGATGTTTGTGGTTGTGGGGAGAGACAGTGTGACGCTGATATCGTTTTCGCCGGCCTTCAGAAAAGTGCGGAGTTCGCTCTCCGACAGACCTTCAATCTTGCCCAGACGGGTGTAGCTCCATGAGTTAGAACCATAGAACAGGCAGATGTTGCTGCCGTTGTAGAGGATGACGTCGCCTGGTTGAGCTGTCATCTGTTGGTTGCTCGTGGGCAATGAAAAGCCCAGTGAGCCCCAAATCTCGAAGCCGCCGCTGCTGTTGAGCGTCACTGTGACAGGAGTTTGCTTCAACTTTTCTATTAATGCTTTCGTTGCGGCATTTTCAACAAGAGTCACACTTTCTGTTTGCTCGCCAATAGTGATACACATTTTATCCATAGTAGTTTGGTCTTCTGCGAAATTTAAGGCCTTGAGCCAGTTCTCTATCAACGATGCCCTTTTTGAGTGGTTGCTGGCATTTATCCAAAGCGCATCGCCCATCCAGGTCGCATTGGGCAGCAGCCTCTTGGCATCGGCAACCACACCACTGATGCCACTCGAATGGCTCGAAACAATCAAGGCGATGTGTTTCCCCACCATTTGCGAGGCATACTGAAACAAGTATGTCTGCATGATGGCAGCCATCTGGCTCCACCACAGCGGGGTGACAATGATGATGTTCTGGTAGTCGCTGAGTGAGGTCGTCACAGGGTCAATGGCTGGATAGCTGTCTGCATGGTTGGGATTGGACTTGATGGTGTTCAGTAGCTGAGTACCCAGTGCATAGCCATTGGCCTCATACTTCAGTCCTTTCTCAGCTGGTTGAATCTCCAGCACATCGGCTTGTATCTGTGTGGTCAGTGTGTTCACAATAGCGCGGCAGTTACCCGTGTAGCTATAGTACACCACCAACGTTTTTTCTGCTTTTGGGGACACCTCCGCCATCACTTCGCTGTCCGATGAGCAGCAGTTAAATAGCATCGTAGCTAAAAATAAGAGGATTTGTTTCATATCTTAAAGACTATCCTTCAGTACCTGTATCACTTCCTCGCGATTCAGAATGTAGTAACCGCCCTGGCAGATGGGGCAGGCATCAGCCATACCCTCTATCAGTTCGGGCTTGGCGCCACACTCGGTGATGTTCATCGCCAGCCCAAGTTCGCGCATCCACTGCTCCATCGTCTCCAGACCTTCCATTGCAATCTGTTCGTCAGTCTTGCCTTCAGCAGAAACGCCCCATACGTTCATAGCCAGACGCTTGAACTTCTGTACGGCATCAGGCGACTTGCTGATGAGCAGACGGTAGTAAGCTCCGCTGACTGCTGCGAGGGTGTGACCATGGGTGGCATCAGTAAAGGCAGCCACAGCCTGTCCCAGCATGTGAACCATCCAGTCGGTAGCCTTAGCGCGGTCAATAAGAGTGTTAAGTGCCCAAGTGGCTGTCCACATGATATTCGAACGAGCCTCGTAGTCCTCGGGGTTGACATTAGCTTTGCGTGAGCTGACGATGAGCGAACGCATCAGCCCTTCGGCGATGTAGTCGCTAGTATTGTCGTCGGTGCCAGAGAGGTATTGCTCCAGAATGTGACTCATGATGTCGTAGATGCCAGCCACCATCTGATACTTAGGCACTGTGAACGTGAAGCGAGGGTTCAAGACGGCAAAGTCCGGGTTGCGGAAGTTGTAGAACAACTTGAGATTTTCCGAGTGGCTGGAGATAACCGAGCAGCTATCCATTTCAGAACCTGTGCCAGCCATTGTGAGCACGCAGCCAACAGGAATCCAACGGCAGGTCATAGGCTGCCAGTTCTTGAAGTAATACTCCCAAGGGTCACCATCGTACCAAGCACTTCCGGCTACTGCCTTACAGTAGTCAACGGTAGAGCCACCACCCACGCCAAGGATGAAATCGACATTCTCCTGGCGAGCTGTGTGAGCACCTTCCAATACTTTTTCTATTGTAGGGTTTGGCATAACACCAGCAATCTCTACCACCTCACAGCCAGCCTTCTTCAGCTCAGCCATCACCAGGTCGTAGATGCCGTTGCGCTTAATGCTACCACCGCCATAGCAGAGCATCACCTTCTTGCCATAGTTTTTCAGTTCTTCACTCAGTTTGCTTAAAGAATCCTCACCGAAGTGCAGCTTCGTGGGATTGTGGAATGTAAAGTTGCCTAACATAATCTTTTTCGTTTAATATTTCGACCGCAAAGGTACGGACATCATCATATATAGGTATTACACAAATTAGCTGAATGTATACCAATTTCGCAGAAAGTACTTAAAAATGCAAAAAAACATACCATTATTAGACTATTCTGCGTATATTTGAATTCGATATGAATGTTTTGGTTAAGCCTAAAGAGCAGTGATTGGCTTGCTTAATCATTGCCTTGGTGAGAAAAGGTCGGATGAAATCCAAGAATATTTTGAAAGTTGAAACTCCCAATGATTTTGCTCAACGCGAAATGACGATAGAGATAGATACTGTAACAAATGTGGCGCTGATGATTCGCGTCGTTAATTTTTTTTTGCGTCCTTTGTTCATATTGTATGCAAAGGTGCAAAATAATATTGTCATTCATCACAAAACCATATAGAATATCCCAGATATTTGCTGAGATGTTTTTTTAACCGTACCTTTGCAAATAAAAATGATAGTATGTATAAATAGATAGAACAATGAACATTAGATTAGAACAGACAAGAGATTTCCGTGAGGTGGAGAACCTCACGCGAGAGGCATTTTGGAATGTCTATCGTCCTGGATGCACGGAACATTACGTGCTCAACCAGTATCGGATCAATCCCGACTTCATCCCTGAGCTTGACTTGGTGATGGAGGATGGCGACAGGATCATCGGCCATGTCATGTTCTCGAAGGCCGAGATTACATTGGACGATGGAACCCACTTCCCTTCATGGACATTCGGTCCCATCAGCATCCACCCCAACTATAAGCGCAAGGGCTATGGTCTGAAGTTGCTGCAATATGCGTTGGAGAAGGCTCGAGCGATGGGCATCGGCCTGCTGCAGATGGAGGGAAATATCGAGTTCTACCGTCACGCAGGCTTCGACCTCGCCAGCAAGCTGAACATCCATTATCACGCCGATCCGCGAGAGTCTGAAGTACCTTATTTCCTCGCCCAGGAACTGATTCCCGGCTATTGGGGCCATCGCGAGGGAACCTATTGTCCGCCCAAGGGCTATTTCGTGGCCGACAAGCATCCTGATGCTTTCGAGGCATACGAAGCTACCTTCCCCAAGAAAGTGAAGGATTTTCAAGAAGGGCAATTGCCTCAGTTCTGCCAAAGTTGCGGAATGCCATTGACACGCATTGAAGACTGCGGTACGAATGCTGACGGCGGTACTAATTATGATTATTGTCAGTACTGCTACAAAGACGGAAAATTCATGCAGGACTGCACAATGGACGAGATGATAGAACATTGTTCGCAGTTTATCGACGAAGTAAATAAAAGCATGCCGAAGCCCATGACCAAGGAAGAATATAAACAGATGATGCATGGCTTCTTCCCAATGCTGAAAAGATGGAGAAAGTGATGAAAACAAATCGTATTATACTACGCCCTTGGCGAGACAGTGATGCGGTAACGCTATTCAAGTGGGCATCCGATCCAGATGTTGGGCCTCGTGCAGGGTGGGCACCCCATAAGAGTGTGGAGGAGAGTCTGGAGATAATCCGTACTGTATTCCATGATGCTACCAATACTTGGGCTATCGAGCTCAAGGAGACAGGCGAGGCCATTGGTGCCATGGGCTATGGCCCCTCGTGTGAATGTGATCTGCCAGCCCGTGAGGGTGAACCACTTATCGGCTATTGGGTGGCGAAACCCTATTGGAACAAAGGTATCTGTACAGAAGCACTCCGACTGATGTTAGACCATATCCGGCAAACGACTGATATCAAGTCGCTTATCAGTGGTCATTTCGTCGACAATCCAGCCTCAGGCAGAGTGATGGAGAAATGTGGCTTTGTTCCTACAGGCGAAACCTGCATCGATGCGAATCAGTATCAAGGCGAGAACAGACCAATTAGAGTATTGAGATTAGAACTTAACCAATAAAGATATTATGGAACAGAGATTTTGTCAGAGTTGCGGCATGCCGCTCACAGAAGATGTTCTCGGCACCAATGCCGATGGAAGTAAGAACGAAGATTACTGCATGTACTGCTACAGGGATGGAAAATTCTTGCAGGACTGCACGATGGAAGAGATGATCGAACATTGTGCCCAGTTTGTTGGCGCTGTCAACGAGGGGTTGGA
>JAEEPT010000233.1 GCA_016284895.1 Prevotella sp.
CGTAGATGCACTTAACGGACTCGTAGATGCGTTTAACTTAAACACTCGGAGCGTTTGACTTGATCGCTCAACGCATCTGACTTAAACGTTCTTCCTATACACTATAGCAATAAGCTGGGCATGCTTAGCCTGAGTAGCGTGACAGGAGGGCTTGCTCCTTCTGTTGGGCATCGGCAAGAAACGCCTGATACTCAGCACTCTCAGGATGGAAAGGGCGATGGGCAAGGGCTGCCTTGATGGGTCGCCACTCTTCCAAGAAGCGACGGGTGGCAGGCGAGAAATAATGTGCTGCCAGTTGTTGCCAGATGTACTCCACTGCCTGCGGTGAGGGATGGAGCATGTCGGCGTTATAGAAACGATAGTCGCGCAGTTCGTCGAGCACTATCTCGTAGGCTGGGAAGTAATGGGCTATCGGTGTTTCTCGCACCACCTTATCGACAGCCAACAAGAGGGTGGCCTTCGACAGCTGGCTCTCATGGAAGCCGTACTTGGCATAGCGAATGGGACTGACGGTGAAGATGACCTGAAGAGACTTGGGGCGCTCCATTCGCGCCAATGCCTCCTGCAAGCAAGCGATTGCTTGTCTGAGACTGTCGGCACATTCATTAATGCTGAGCTCCTCCTCGCTGAAAAGCGACTGTGGACGTTTCTGGCAGTTATCGACAATCTCGCCCGTTGACTTCAGGCGATAGACGTGATTCGTGCCAAGGGTGATGAACACGATGAGGCGACCAGATGACGATTTTCCCAAAGAATCACCCATTTCATCGAGCCACCGCTCAATGGTGTGGAGCACGGACACGGGATTGTACATAGTGCCGTAGGGATTGACCGTAGCCCTGAAGTGTTCGTCGAGAAAGCGCTGCCCTATGCTGTCGGCAAAGCATGACCCCACGAAGAGCATCTCTTCGAGCGGCTCAATGCTGAACGAGGGGGCAGTAATGGCTACGGGTGTGCGAAAGTCCATGTTGAGTGAGGAGGGAAAAGGTGATGTGCCGTAGGAGCAACAGACTATCGCTCATCGACAATCTTATAGTCAGGATACTCAGTATGCGGGAAGATGAACAGCTCGTCGCTGATGCCTCCAGCCTTGAATTCGGTGAAGTAGATGTTGGCCCAGAAGAACGTCACCTTGATGCGCAGGCGCTTGGGTCGGTGGGTCTTGGGCTCCAGATAGACCTGGATGTGGCTCATGCTGCCCTTGGCGTCGGGCTTGGCATCGAGCGAGATGATCAGGTCGTCGTCCTTCTTCTTGATGCTGTAGTTGAAGTCGTCGCGATTGAACTTGAACTTCTGCAGCAGCTTGTCTTTCTTGTTCACCTTCGGGTCGTGAATCTCTACCACGCCCTTGCCCTTACGCAGGATGTACTTGATGTCTCCGTTGTCCCAGATGAGCGACTTCTTCGTGACCGACTTGCTCATGTTGCCCTTATACCAGCCCTTGCCTTCTTCCGAGTAGATGCCGAGGATGCTGATGCGGTAGTGGAACGAGCACCCTTCGGAACCATAGAACATGCCGTAAGCATGGTCGAAGATGCGGCGGGCCTGAAGAGAATTGGGTGTCTCAGCGGCCTGGACGTGTACAAACGTGAACAAGCATAGGGCTGTCAAGAGGAGGGCGGATAGGATGCGTTTCATATTTTTTTCGCTTTTCAATTGTTCTTTTTGTTGTGGTTAGCGGTTTTTATTACTCTGGCATGCAAGGCTGCTCAGTAGGAAGCCTGACAGGGAATGCCTGCGGCTATCACCCTGTCGCGAATGGCATCGAGCTCTTCGTGAGTGGCCTTGGTGAGCGTGGGGGTTGGGGTCTCGCGATCGATGGTGTAGATCATGACCTGACTGGGAGCTATCTCCTTCACGGTGTCGAGCCAAGGGCCCACATAGTGTTCTGACAGGTTGCTCACGCCTGGCCCGTGGAAGAAGATGGTCTGAATGATGATGTGCCCACGAAATGCCTTCATGCACTCCACGATGCGCTCAATGTTGTAGTTGCCTGCCGGGTGGTCCACCTTCTTTATATAGTCGAGGTCCACGGTGTCGAGCTTCAGTATGTTGTTGTCCACCTTCATCAGGGCATCGTGTACGCGCTGGTTGTGAATGAGCGTTGAGTTGCTCAGCACCGACACCTTGGCCTGAGGGCAATAACGGTCGCGCAGCACTATCGTGTCGT
The DNA here is from genome assembly GCA_016284895.1 of Prevotella sp. Lineage (GTDB taxonomy): Bacteria > Bacteroidota > Bacteroidia > Bacteroidales > Bacteroidaceae > Prevotella. Next base: position 2,171 of record JAEEPT010000233.1, read on the forward strand.
CAATGATTTCAGGGAAGTGCGGATGACAGGTGGGCTCGCCATTGCCAGCGAAGGTGAGAACGTCGGGCAACTGGCCTGCGCTCTTCATCTGCTGCAGCTTCGCCTCCAGCTGTCGGGCCACCTCCTGACGGGTGGGCAAAGGCAGTGAGGGCCGATGATCCTCGTTGAATCCGCACTCGCAATAGATGCAGTCGAAGCTGCACACCTTGCCGTCGGCTGGCAAGAGGTTGATGCCCAGTGAGATGCCCAGTCGACGACTGTGAACGGGTCCGAAGATAGGCGATGGATAAATGACAGTGCTCATAATGGCGGCAAAGTTAGTCAAAAGTTGGCAGTTTGAAATTACGAGTTAGCAGTTTTTAGGCATTTTAATACGAAAAGATGTTAAAAGAACGCAAATATCACGACAAGCCGCCGCCCTAACTGACAACTCTTTCGTAACTTTGCAAACGATTTCGAAATTGAATAATGGGAAAAAGACATCAACCGACCCGGCGCCGTCAAGGTATGCAGGCCGTTACGCTATGCATCAGCACTACTATGGTGCTCGTTCTGTTAGGACTGGTGGTACTTTCGGTGCTTACCACTCGCAATCTTTCTGACTATGTACGTGAGAACCTCACAGTGACCGTCATGCTGAGCGACAGCGTTACGGCCAAAGACGGTATTGCCCTGGGCAAGAAGCTGCAGAAACAGCATTATGCCAAGGAAGTGACCTATATCAGCAAGGAACAGGCACTCAAGGAACAGACCGAAGCTATGGGCAGCGACCCTTCAGAGTTTCTGGGAGTGAACCCCTTTGTGGCCACCCTCGAAATGCACATGTATGCCGACTATGCCAATGCCGACTCGTTGAAAAAAATCGTACGCCAGATCAAGAAGAACCGCCAGCAGGTGACCGACGTTGCCTATCAGGAGGACTTGACTGAACGCGTGAACTTCAACCTGCAACGCATGTCGATAGTGCTGCTGGTGCTGGCTGTGCTGCTCATCATTGTGAGCTACTCACTCATATCGAACTCCGTGAGGCTCGACATCTACTCGCGCCGTTTCTCTATCCACACCATGAAGCTGGTGGGTGCCTCTTGGGGATTCATCCGGTGGCCCTTCCTGAAACGTGCCATCGGCATCGGCCTGGTGGCCTCGCTGCTGTCGTGCGGCGTTCTGGGCGGTGGCATCTATGCACTCTACACCTTTGAGCCAGCCGCTTTCCAGATAGTAGGTGTCACTGAGCTTGTCATCACGGCACTGGCCATCTTCATAGCCGGGTTCTTCATCATGCTGTTCTGCACCTTTATCTCAGTGAACAAATTCCTGCGCATGACTGCCGGTGAAATCTACAAGATTTAAGACAAAAAACACTTCATCATTTTTTATATATGAACAAAAAAGACTTTGCGTTCGGATCCATGAACTTCATACTATTGGCAGTAGGCATGCTGGTAGTTGTCATCGGGTTCGTTCTGATGGGCGGCGACAGCTCGACCGATACTGCCTTCAACCCCGACATCTTCAGTGTGCGCCGCACAAAGGTGGCTCCTATCGTGTGTCTCATTGGCTTTGTGTCAATGGTTTACGCCGTAGTTCATCGTCCTAAAGACAACGATAAAGAGGAGGTGGCCGAATGAACTGGATTGAGACTGTCATTATAGCCATTGTCGAGGGACTGACCGAATTTTTGCCCGTTTCATCGACAGGCCACATGATTATCACACAGAACCTATTGGGCATAGAACAAGGCGATCCGTTTGTTCATGCCTTCACCTTCATCATACAGTTCGGAGCCATCCTGTCGGTGGTATGCCTGTACTGGAAGCGCTTCTTCCAGTTCAACAACACCCCAGCTCCCGAAGGCAGCAATGCTTTCCAGAAGCTGAAGCACAAGTTCTACTTCTACTGGCTGCTTATTGTAGGCGTGCTGCCTGCTGTCATCATCGGACTGGCCGCCAAGAAATCGGGACTGCTCGACTGGCTGCTTGACAGCGTTGAGGTGGTGGCCATCATGCTGGTCGTAGGCGGTGTGTTCATGCTGTTCTGCGACAAGCTGTTCAACAAAGGCACCGATGCCACAAAGCTGAACGAGAAGCGCGCCTTCAACATCGGTCTCTATCAGTGCATATCGGTCATTCCCGGTGTGTCGCGATCGATGGCTACCATCGTAGGCGGCATGACGCAAGGACTCACTCGCCAGCGCGCAGCCGAGTTCTCGTTTTTCCTCGCTGTGCCCACAATGGCAGGAGCCACACTGCTCGACCTGCTCGACCTGCTGAAAGAGGATGCCGCCTGGGCCACTCCTCACAACATCACCATGTTGCTCTTGGGATGTGTGGTGGCTTTCGTAGTGGCACTGCTCGCCATGAAGTGGTTCGTGGCCTTCCTCACCAAATATGGCTTCAAGGCCTTCGGCATCTACCGCATCGTCGTAGGTAGCATCATCATCATTCTGCTGCTCACAGGCCACTCTCTCGCAATGGTTGATTGACAATCCAAACGTCTGAAGTCTAAAGTCCAGCCCTCTAAAGTCAGAATATGAACTTCCAAGAAGGAGAATTCATCTACATCAACAAGCCCTACCGCATGTCATCGTTCGGAGCACTGGCATACGTGCGCACACGTCTCTCGAGAAAGCTGGGTGTGAAGCGACTGAAGACGGGCCATGCCGGCACGCTCGACCCGCTGGCCACAGGTGTACTGATTCTCTGCACAGGAAAAGCCACGAAGAGGATTGAGAGCCTGCAACTGCAAGACAAGGAATACACCGCCACGCTGCAACTGGGAGCCACGACACCCTCATTTGACAGAGAGCACACGGTGGACATGACCTACCCCACGCAACACATCACCCGCGAGCTGATAGAACAAACGCTGCAGCAGTTCCAAGGCGACATTGAACAAGTGCCACCGCTGTTTTCAGCAGTCATGGTAGATGGACATCGTGCCTACAAACTGGCACGTAAAGGCAGCGACGTGGAGCTACAGGCTAAGAACGTGCGCATCGACGAAATAGAGCTGACCCACTTTGACCCTGAGCTCATGCAAATGAGCATTCGCGTGGTCTGCGGCAAAGGCACCTACATACGC
>JAEEPT010000234.1 GCA_016284895.1 Prevotella sp.
TACATCGAACAACTGATAGAACGCTACTTCCAGTGCGAGACAACCTTGCAGGAAGAGCATATCCTGAGCGCATTCTTCGCACAGGACGAGCAGGAAGTGCCGCAGCAGTTGCGACAGTACCGCCCCATCTTTGCTGCCATGCAGCCACACGACACACTGGGCGACGACTTCGACCAGCGCATCCTGGCAAATATCGAAGAGCCCGTCGTGGTCAAGGCACGCACCATCAGCCTGCACGAGCGACTGCAGCCTCTGCTTCGTGCCGCCGCTGTCGTGGCTATCGTGCTCACACTGGGCAATGCCATGAACATTACCTTCCAGCACGACCGCTCACAGGCCGACGACATCAACTATGCCGCCTATAAGGATACCTACGAAGACCCCGCTATGGCCTACGACCAGATGGAAGATGCGCTACAGCTCATCTCTTCCGGATTCAGCCATGCACAGCGGGCTGACTCAGTGGCACTCGATTCACTCCAAATCGAAGTGAGATGAAACAAAACAGGATTCTTTTACTCCTGATGGCAGTGCTCATGCAGGTAGCGGCCTTCGCACAGCACTCACCTGACTTCGCCGAGAAGTTCATGAAACAACATCAGGCCGACTCTACGCTGAAATGCATCACCGTGAGTCCGAAGATGATGGAGCAACTCGTGAAAATGCACGATGACAACCGCTCCGACAATATCATTCAGGCCATAGCCAAGCTGAAGAGTGCACGCATCATCACCGGCAACGCCGACCACTACGAAAAGGCGCTCGAACTGCTGAAGAAGAACCCGCAGCGCTTCACAGCCGGAAAGGAGTATCGCACCGAGGAGCAGCACGGCATCTTCTACACCCGCAACGACCGGAAGGGCAACACTGTCGAGTTCATCATGCTCTGTGAGGAGCCTCAACACGACAAGTCAACCATTATCAACCTCACGGGCGACATTGACAACGAATTTCTATGCTTTCTCTATAATAAATCATTTTAATTAAAACAATCACTTCATCAGGCAGCGCCGCTGAGAAGTCCCGCAGCCTGAGACACTAAAAAAAGACCATTCTCGCACAGCGATGAAATGGTCTTTTTTTAATGCATATCACCTTACTCCACACCTCAATGGCTAATCGTAGATGAGGGTGAGGATGCGGGCCTCATCGAACACTTCGCAGGCCACCTGCTGCAACTGATCGGCAGTAAGGGCATCGACACGGGCCAAGATTTCGTCGAGGTTGCGCTCGGTGCCGTGATGCAGAAAGTTCTTGGCAAAGTCGAGGGCAAACTGCTCGCGATTATCTGAAGCGATGGTCAGCTGTCCGTGCAACTGTTGCTTGGCCTTCTTGAGCTGCCCTTCGGTCAGTGGTGAGTGCATCAGCCTGTCCAGCTCGCGCCTCACCAGACGGCAGCAGCGCTTCACATCGTGCTGGTCACAGCCAAAGTAAATCGACCATACCCCTGTGTCGCCATAGCTCGTCATTGAGCTCTCTACGGTATAAACCAGTCCGTTGCGCTCACGCAGCGACAGGTTCAGCCGCGAGTTCAGGCCTGGTCCACCCAGGATGTTATTGAGCAAGAATAGCGGCCAGCGACGGGCATCGCTGACAGCAAAAGCACGCGCTCCCATCATCACATGAGCCTGGTGGGTGTTGCGATGCCTCACGACCGTTGTCCCCGTAAAAGAATGCAGTGATGCGTTTAGTAATTCGTCCGATGCGTTTAACGAGCCGTCCGATGCATTTAACGAGCCGTCCGATGCGTTTAACGAGCCGTCCGATGCGTTTAAGATTTTTATCAGTTTATCGAAGTCGATGTTGCCACTTGCAAAGAAGATGCTATTGTCGGGGCGATAGTGCCTGCGTGTGAATCGCTGCGCGTCGGCCCCCGTGTATTGTCTCACGCGCTCACTCGTTCCTAAGATATTATGCCCCAGCGGATGCCCTTCGAAGAGCAGATTCTCAAACTCGTCGAAGATGAGTTCGGAGGGCGAGTCCTCATAGCTCTCAATCTCGTCGCACACCACCTCACGCTCCTTCTCCACCTCATGCTCAGGATACTGACTGCAGAACACAATGTCGCAGAGCACATCGACAGCCTTACGGAAATGCTGTCGCGTGGTGGCGGCATAATAGACCGTATCTTCCTTGTTGGTGAAAGCATTCAGCTCGCCACCTACGCCCTCCAGCGCGTTGATAATCTGCACGGCAGTGCGCCTGCGTGTGCCTTTGAAGGCCATGTGCTCACAGAAGTGGGCCAGTCCCTCTTCGCCAGGAGCCTCATGACGGGTTCCCGCCCCTACGGCAATGCCGCAGAAAATGACGGGCGACTGCGACTGTAAATGAATGACGCGCAGTCCGTTCTTGCAAGTATGCGTTTGATAGTTCATGGGTGCAAAGGTACTACTTTTTTGTGGCGGATTGGGTTAACAAACTTAAAAAACGGCTCATTTACAATGATTTCTATTCATTTTTCGCCCCATCTCGTTTTTTATCCTTATCTTTGTCATCTAAAACTATACGTATCAGCTATGATCAACAAGAATTCTTTACTCCTTTTCACCGTATTCTTCGCAATCGCACTCAGTGCGCAGGCACAAGGTCCCAATAACAGCGGAACCTACTACCAGAATGCCAACGGAAAGAGCGGTGCCGCGCTGAAGACGGCACTCTACAATATCATCTCGCCCCACACCAACGTAGGCTACGACGGACTCTACGATGCTTACAAACAGACCGACAAGCGAGCCGACGGCTACCTGCGCGACTGGTATTCGAACGCCACCAACTACACATGGAACGACAAGGGCGGCAACTCAGCCGAGGGTGCAGGATGGAACCGCGAACACACCGTTCCGCAGAGCTGGTTCGGCAGCGGTCTGCCCAAGTCGGACGTGGTGCAGGTGGTGCCTACCGACTGTTGGGTGAACGGAATGCGCTCCAACTATCCGCTGGCTGAAGTAGGAACGATACAAAAGCAGTCGAAGAACGGCTATTCCAAGCTGGGCAGCTGCAAGACGGCAGGCTACTCAGGCACGGTGTTCGAGCCCAACGACGAGATAAAGGGCGACATGGCCCGCATTTATTTCTATATGGTGACTTGCTATGAGAATCTGGCTACTGGCTGGGGACACAGCGTGTTCTCAACGAGCAAGTATCCCGGCTTCATGGATTGGTATCTCACCATGCTAATGCGATGGTCTAAACAGGACCCCATCGACCAGCGGGAGATTGACCGCAACAATGCCGTGTGGAACGTGCAGGGCAACCGCAATCCCTTCGTTGATTATCCCGGACTGGAGGACTATGTGTGGGGCTCGAAGAAGGAACAGTCATTCAGCTACGACCACTACGAGGGCGGCAGCACACCCGATATAGTGACCGTCAGCCAGCCAGTTTTCTCACCCGAGGAAGGCAGCTATGCCAATCAGGTGGTGGTCAGCATGACTTCGACCACAGAAGGAGCCACCATCTACTACACCACCGACCAAAGCAATGCCACCGTGAACAGCCATCTCTACGAGCAGCCCTTCACGCTCACCCAGACCACTACGCTGAAGGCCATCGCCGTGAAAGACGGTGTGACAAGCTATCAGACAACCGCCACCTATACCATCACCAACAGTGGAGGCGAAGTCACCCCCGTGGAAGGTCTCATCGCTTTTGGCAACTCCCTTTTCGGAACGAGCTTCGACGGTTCACTTTCAAGCAACAATATGGGAGACTATAGTGGAACGCAGAACGGTGTGACCGTCTTATACTCCAAAGGAAGTGGAAGCAACCAGTTCGTCAACAACGAGCAGATTAGGCTCTACCAAAAGAACCTTCTCACCATTTCCGTCACTGAGGGCGAGCTCAACCAACTGGAGTTCCAACTGGCCAAAGAGACCAGCAAGAAGCTGTCAGCCTCGGTAGGCACCGTGAACGGATTCACATGGACGGGCGCAGCCCAAAGCGTCACCTTCAATGTAGATGATGGCAGCGGCAATATGCAACTGTCAGGGGTGAAAGTGAAAATGAAGCAGAACGAGTCCACCGAGGGTATCAGCGGTCCGACAACCGTCAATGCTGCAGCCAACCAATCCATTTACACGCTCTCCGGCGTTAGGGTCAGCAGCAGCCAGCTGCGTCCTGGCATTTACATTCTTCAGGGCAAGAAAATCATTATCCGATAGACTAAGAGAATGAACGAGGCTACACTCCTCTACGTGCGCCAGCATGCCGACGACGATGTCAGGCAGCTGGCGCTTCGTGGTTCTAAGGATACTGCTGTCGATATGACTGAAGCCTTGCAGCAAATAGCAGGCAGGCAGATGGCTCGCAAGAAGCTCCCCTCATGGGCAGCCCTTGACGACATTCTCTATCCGCCCCATCTCAACTTAGAGCAGTGCAGCAGCGAGCCAACTGCACATTACAAGTATGAAGTATGCCAACGTTTGCTAAAGGGGTACAGCGAAACCACCTCACTGACAGATTTGACGGGAGGATTCGGGGTTGACTTCACTTGCATGAGTGAGGCATTTGACGAGGCCACCTATGTAGAGCAGAACAGCGAATTATGTGCCATTGCATCGAACAACCTGTGCGTCATGAACCGCAAAGCGCATGTAGTAAATGCTGACGGAACAGAGCATCTGCACACCATTCATCACGTCACAATGATATTCATAGACCCTGCCCGTCGCAACGAGCACGGAACCCGCACCTATGGCATCAGCGACTGCACGCCCGACGTGCTCTCCTTACGTGACGAACTTCTACAGAAGGCTGACTTCGTGATGCTGAAGCTATCGCCCATGCTCGACTGGCGCAAGACGGTGAACGACCTGGGTGAACAGTGGGTAAACGAGATTCACATCGTCTCTACAGGTGGAGAGTGCAAAGAACTGCTCATCGTCCTTTCCAAAGAAAAATCTCCCACCCCTCTCCGCCTCATCTGCGTCAACGACAACACTCTATTTCAAACAGAATACATCAACGACAACACCCTGTTTCAAACAGAATACATCAACACAAAAAGCCTCCCCCAGTCGGGGGAGGTTGGAGGGGGCTTCCTCTACGAACCCAACGCCTCCATCATGAAGGCCGGCTGTTTCGCCGAGCTTTGCCGTGTTTTCCCTGTAAAACAATTAGCACAGAACAGTCACCTGTTCGTTTCCGACCGACTGATAGCCGACTTCCCCGGTAGGCAGTTCCGCATCTTGGTCGTCTCCTCCATGAACGAGAAGGAGTTGAAGGAGAAAGTCATGCCCCTG
>JAEEPT010000235.1 GCA_016284895.1 Prevotella sp.
TCTGCTGTATGATGACGGGTCGCATCCGATTGTGATTAATAGCGGGTATCGCTCGGAGGAGGTGAATAGGAAGGTTGGCGGTGCGCCAAATTCAAATCATCTGACGGGGTGTGCGGCGGATATCCGGGTGTATGGGATTGAGCAGGCATTGAGGTATGCGGTGATCCTGCTGAATTATGCGGATGATACGGATCAGGAGTTTGATGAATTGCTGATTGAGCGTTCGAAGAAGGGCACGTATTGGGTGCATTTCGCGGTTAGGGCGGAGGGGAATCGGAGGAAGGTTGCGTTTTTGCAGACTTAGCATTCACTTGCGGCGGAGCCTCGCGCTAGGGTCAGGGCCTGACGAGAAAGTCGCAAGCGACTTTACGTCAGTACCAGACCCCAGTGCAAGGCGGATTTGCGGCGGGGGCAGAGCGCAGTGCGAGGCGTTTGCGGCGGGGCAGACCAATATCATAGAAGTTGCACCCCCATTAACGCACAAGGCCCGCATCTTGCGGGCCTTGTTTGCGTTTCAATATATACTTAATTGATGGGAACTGCTGACTTCACCTTCGAGGGAATTCTCTCGCCATTGGCGCTCACACTGTCGAAGAGGGAGAACAGGACGCGCAACTGATCCTGGAACAGTGGATACTTGATGCCGTCGGCAGCCTTACTGCCATTGCCTTTCAACTGGGTGTAATAGTCATACCAGGCCTCCAGATTGTCGACGAAGCTGGCCAGTTTGATGTTGGGCAGATAGCGGCGCGAGAAGATATAAGTCTTGCCGTTGGACTCGAACTTCAGCGTGACCACCACATAGCACTTGCGCTGTAGCGTCTCGTTATAGTTGTTGATGCCTTCGAAGAAACTGAACGACTGCAACGTCTTCCAGTAATCATTAGAACTACTTTCTTTCTGTCTCTCTGTGGTGCCGTTGAAGAAGGCATAGTTGTCATAGAACGCCCAATAATTGTTAAGTTTAAAGTTAGTTATATGATTTGAGAGCCAGGGATTCATGCGAAACTCCTTGCCAGCCCCTTTGAGGAAGAACGCTCTATAAGCATACAAGGGCTTGTCGGTCTTAAGACCAATATCACTGCTCATATAGTCGCCTGTGGAGCCCTTGACGTCACCGATGTACTTGGAGAAAATGACGGGCCTTGAAGAGACTGCCGGGCGTGTGGTCTTGTCGATAAAGCAGTCCAGTCCAAGTGCTGATCTCCACTGGGGGATATTCAGGTTCTCGTCGTCGGTAAAGAAGCCATAATAGGCGTTAACCTCTATATTCGTGGGGTTGGGGAAGATGTTGGGATTAATCTTCACCTTCACGCTGGCTGGGTCTAATATTACGGGTACAGAAGTTGTGTAAACCGCGCCACCGATTGTTTTCATGGGTAGCAAGCCGTTTTGGTAACAGTACAAGTAATTGGCCTTAAAGTAGTCTTCGTCTATCAGGATCTGATTACCGCTCTTTATGATGTCATACATATCTTCAAAGGCAGATAAAGAGCCGGGGATTGTCGTAAGATGCTGGCTCAGCTTGACTGCGTCTTTCCAAGTTAGAAAGTCATTAAGCATCTGGAAAAAATCTGTTCTTTCCCGCAGATAATCATCTAATCTGAACGGGTGCTGCGTCGATGGCATGGGATTATACACCATATCGCTGGCCACGAGGAGTTGTGGATCGCCCTCCAGGTTCCAGACGCCTTCACCCAGATGGGTGTCGGGCTGTATCAGGTTCGATGTGACGTGATAGACGGGGATGGCACTTGGCTTACCAGTGGTGGTGGTAAAGCCCTTGGTGTCGATAGCCCCCTTCAGGTTCAGGTCGAAGGTGCCTTTCATCTCGCTGCCTTCCACCTTCTCCACCCAGTCTTCTTGAGCAAATGTCTCTTTACCTGTCTTGACGGCAGCCTTCACGCTGGTAACGGCATTGCCTATGCCGGCAAGTGCGCCAGCATAGTCGCCCGCCCAGGCCTTGCCAATGACGACAGCCACATCTTTGACAGCCGACGAACCGTCTTTGCCGAACTTGATGAATTCGGCGAGGTTGGCGGCAAAACCGCGATTAGCCATGCCCTGATGTGCCACCTCCTTGAAAATGTTCATCGAACCGTCGATCTTAGCCGTCAGCGCTGACTCCAGCGATACAGATGACTGATCTACAAAGTAAGGGCGCATGGTAATGCGGTCGTTTTTGTTGCTTGTAAACGGATGCTCCGTATAGGATGACATATCAATGTCGAAGCAGTTCCAGGAGTCGGGCACGAGGGTCTTGTCATTGAGGATGTGATAGGGCGTCAGAGCCTGTGTGTACACCTTTTCGTCGGCATTGATCGTCAGTTTGGTGGAGTGGTGGTTCATGGGCACGCCGAAGGGCAGTGTGCCGTAGAACGACTCACGGTTTCTCTGGTCGCCCATCTGCACATGGAAATAGTAGTTATTGCCAGTGCCGGTGACGTCCTTGTCGCAATAGTAGAAGATGCGCAGGATGCCAAGCTCCCTGTTATAAAGCCCGAAGTAGTTACGGCCTGGATTGTCATAGCCGATAGTGCTGAAAGCCATCTCCCAGCCGTCGGCCTTCAATACGTCCGATCCTATTGAGGATTGAATGGCGATTTGTGAGTTCTGTAAGTTCCATGGCGTGGGCACTTGGGTGGTGGCTCCGTGATTATAATAGAGTGTGACGTTCTTCACGTTTTCCCAGTCGGTAAGGAATTTCTTCTGTTCTTCGTTGGGGATAAACGGATCGTCGGCCCCATCACTGCCCATATAATAGGCAAGCACGAGCAAAGAGCCGTCGCCATAGGGGTATTCCGGGCAGAAATAGGTGTCGTCGTATGGATGTCCCTGCCGGATATGGAGGGTGATGCTCTGTCCGGATTCGGTCTTCAATGTGATGGTCGCCTCGCGCTCGTCGCTTTCCGACGTCTCATAGTCGATGGCGTCATACTTGAGGTTGAGGACTAGGTAATTGTTCCCTGCTGGAAGAACAGTATTGCCAGTCGCCTCGTCGACGATATCCTCGAGTGACATGAAGTCATAGCCCTCTAATTTCACCCAGTCATCCGCATCCTCTACCGCACTGATCTTGGTGAAGAAAGCCTCGTTGAACGTCACCCTGGCAGTGCCACCGTCAGTGGAAAGGTCGAAATCGTAATCAAACTCGGTATCAACGGGTTGTGGATTATCCGTTGGATTGTCTTCAACTGTTTCACATGAGGAAACAATGAAACCATAGCAAAACATGATTGCCAGTATTAATAAATTGCTCTTTCTCATAACTGTAGTAAGTTCTAGTTAATAATTATTTTGCAAAGTTAAAAATAATATTTTGTATTAACAAAGGAAAAAAGCGTTTTCTTTTAAAAAAAGTTTCTAAATGCTTTTTTCCGCTCGATTTTTATCCATTTTTCTTTGATAGATGGAAAAATTTGTTTATCTTTGCGATTGAAATTGCTCTAACTTAATCTTTAAATTGAGCCTATGGTTACATTGATAGTTATTTTACAGCTAATCATTGTGCTGACGATGATTTTCATCGGAGCCAGAATCGGTGGTATCGGTATGGGTATCTACGGTATGGTAGGTGTCTTCATCCTTGTGTTCATCTTTGGTATGCGCCCCGGTAAGATTCCCATCGACGTGATGCTAATTATTGCCTCGGTGATTACCGCGACGGCAGCACTTCAGGCAGCTGGAGGACTGGACTATCTGGTAGGACTGGCGGCAAAGTTCCTGCGCAGCCATCCCGACCACATCACCTACTACGGTCCGCTTACCACTTGGCTTTTCTGCCTCGTAGCAGGTACTGCCCACACCTCGTACTCGCTGCTGCCAATCATTGCAGAGATTGCCAAGAACTCGAAGATACGCCCTGAGCGACCTATGACGGTGGCGACGATAGCTGCTTCGCTTGGTATCACGGGTAGTCCGATGTCAGCAGCTACTGCAGCAGTCATTTCTACTGACCTGTTAGGTGGACAGGGCATAGAGTTGAAGGATATCCTGCTGGTGTGTATTCCCGCCTCGCTTATTGCGATCCTCGTGGCTGCGTTTGTACAGAACCGCATTGGCAAGGAACTGGATGACGATCCCGTCTATCAGCAGCGCGTTCGCGAGGGACTGATAGATCCTGAAGCCGAAGCGAAGACGCTGGAGCAGATGGAACAGAGCCCGAATCCTCATGCCAAGTGGAGCGTGCTGGCATTTCTCGTTGGCGTTATCCTCGTGGTACTGTTCGGCAGCATTCCTTCGCTGCGTCCTTCGTTTGAGGTAAATGGCACTACAGAGAGCCTTACTATGCCAGAGACGATTGAGATAGTGATGATGTCAATTGCTGCCTTGATTCTTATTGTCGGCAAGGCCAGTGTGAAGGATGCCGTCAGTGGCAACATCTTTGGTGCGGGTATGAATGCCATGATTTCGATCTTCGGTATCGCGTGGATGGGCGACACATTCTTCAATGGCAATCTGGAGTTCTTCAAGAGCAGTATTGCAGATGTCGTATCCCAGTATCCGTTCCTCTTCTCAGTGGCCCTGTTTATTATGAGTATCATGCTTTTCTCCCAGGCTGCCACTGTGCGCACCCTTTTCCCGTTGGGCATCGGACTGGGCATACAGCCACTGGCGCTTGTGGCCATGTTCCCAGCTGTTAACGGTTACTTCTTCGTGCCCAACTATCCCACGGAGGTAGCTGCCATTAACTTCGACACCACCGGAACGACGCGCATAGGCCGCTATGTGCTGAACCATTCGTTCCAGCTCGCAGGCTTCATCACTACCTTTGTCAGTATTGGCGTTGGTTACTTGATCATATCATTCCTTTACTAAAACTATAAAGCTATGTCAGAACAGAAATTCAGAAAAGAGTCCGACCTATTAGGCGAGCTCAATGTCCCGGCTGATGCCTTATACGGTGTGCAGACACAGCGTGGCATCAACAATTATCACATCTCGCGTAAGACAATGTCGATGTATCCAGACTTCATCAAGGCCATCGCCTATGTGAAGCTGGCTGCGGTGCAGACTAATCACACGCTTGGGGTTATTAACGACGAGATAGCAGGTGCCATCTCGCAGGCCTGTCGCGAACTCATCGACGGACAGTGGCATGAAAACTTCCCCATCGATATGATGCAGGGTGGTGCCGGTACATCGGTGAACATGAATGCCAACGAGGTGATTGCCCATCGT
>JAEEPT010000236.1 GCA_016284895.1 Prevotella sp.
CACATTGCTCTTTCCCTTTCTTGCGTTCCGTTGGTTGCAAGCTACCAGAGGTGGAGCGGGAGGGGGCAGGGTGGAGGCTCATCTCCCTGCACACTGCATCGACATATCGCTGCCGCTGTTCAAGACGGGTAGTGGAGTAGAAGCCGCAGTAGATGCAGCGGCTCTTGCAGAAGGGGATGTGAATGTATAGACCTGCCATAGATGAAATGTTCCGAAAAGTGAGCTGCAAAAATACAAAAGAAATGAGAGAAATGCAAATCTTCCATGTCTTTAGAATAAGTGGTACCGTGAAATAGGTGAGATAGAATTGATATGAGCACGAAAAAACGATGAAAGTATTTGCCGCATCAATATTTTTTCGTATTTTTGCGGTGTGAAACGATGAAAAGTTATCACAGATTATATTGTCGAACCATATATAATAAGTTTTGCCTATGGCATAAGACAGATACGATAAACAAACATCAAGAACATAACGAGCGTTAAGCTTATGTAGCTTCGACCTGGAATCTGGACAATTCCAATTATATCTGGAGCAACATCAGTTTTTAACGTCCACGTGTATAGCGTGGGCATGACTGATTTCCAGATATAGGCAAGTCCAGAGCCTCAGGTTGAGATCAATAAAGTCAGCTCATGCTATTTTTATATTCATATTTTTGTTAATCAAATTATAAGCTATTTATGAAACAAGTAAAACTTATTATCATTTCACTGATTATGTGGAGTATTTCACCGATGTTGCAGTCTTGTGATAAGAACGATGACGATAATGATCGCCAGCAAGATACGACATTCAACGATGGTAGTATTAAATGCCCTGATTCAAACCATCCCCATATGATAGACCTCGGATTGCCAAGTGGTACGAAGTGGGCTTGCTGCAATGTTGGAGCTAGTGCTCCAGAGAAGTATGGTAACCAATATGCTTGGGGAGAGGTGCAGCCAAAGAGTATGTATGACTGGGATACCTACAGATGGGGAAGTGTCCAAGACAAATTGACGAAATATAATACGAGAAGTGACCATGGTACATTGGATGGTATAATAACTCTTGATGCTTCAGATGATGCTGCTACTGTCAACTGGGGTGCTCCTTGGCGCATGCCTAGTGTAACGGAGATTGAGGAACTGCTGAATAAAACCACCTCAAATTGGACAATAGAGAATGGCGTTTGTGGCCTAAAAATTTCAGGTTCTAATGGCTGCTCTATTTTCCTTCCTGCTGCGGGCGGTCATTGGTATTCAGACCTATATTATTCAGGTTTACGTGGTTACTATTGGTCTTCGACACTTTTCTTGGACGGTCCCTACGATGCGTACTACCTGTACTTTAATTATAGTGATGTATATTGGTACAACAGCAATCGCCTCAGTGGTCAATCCGTGCGCCCCGTGCGTTAGTAATCGTGCTTGCTCGTTATCATAGCCTTACGAAGAAAGAACAAAAAAGCATCCTTCCCCAACTCGCATTTCATAAAGTAATCTATTCCTTGCGGTGAGGCGGGACCCCAAAGGTCCCATTCAGCCTCACGGTGAGGAATAGATTACTTTATGAAAAACTGGGCGAGGCGAATTACAAGTATTTCCTGACAATGCTCTTTTACTGTTATAGTGCTTCTTTTGTGAGGAACTCTTGGAGGTGTGTTTGGATAGATGAGGGCTGCTGATATACGTGTTTTTCGAACAGATCAATATTTACTTAATGCTTTTCACAAAAATAGCAAAAAGTTTAAGTATAGATTAAACTTTTGGATGAGTAGTCGGAAGTTTCAGTTATAATTAACGATGAAGAAATGTGGAGCGCAATTCCTAATTTTTTTTAATATTTCCTTGTTTTCCTTGGCTGTTTGCTGCAAATTGTCTAATTTAGAGGCCGTTTACGAATAACCTATTAACTCAAAACCATAAAACAATGAAAGTTTATCAAACTAACGAAATCAAAAACATTGCACTCATTGGCAGTGCGGGTAGCGGCAAGACTACTCTTGCCGAAGCAATGGTCTATGAAGCTGGCATTATCAAACGCCGTGGCACAGTAGAAGCTAAAAACACCATGAGCGACTACTTCCCCGTGGAGCAGGAATATGGCTACAGCGTATTCTCAACGGTCTTCCATGTGGAATGGAACAATAAGAAACTGAACATCATTGACTGCCCGGGCTCTGACGACTTCGTGGGTGGTGCCATCACCGCTCTGAACGTGACTGACCAGGCCGTTATTCTGATTAACGGACAGTATGGTCCCGAGGTGGGCACCCAGAATGCCTTCCGCTATACCGACAAGCTGCAGAAGCCCGTCATCTTCCTCGTGAACCAGCTGGATCGCGAGCATTGCGACTTCGATGCTATGCTCAACAACATGAAGGAAATCTACGGTGACAAGTGCGTACCCGTGCAGTATCCTATTGCTACTGGTCCTGACTTCAATGCCGTGATTGACGTGCTGCTCATGAAGAAATATTCTTGGAAGCCTGAGGGTGGCGCTCCCATCATCGAGGATATTCCCGCTGAGGAAATGGATAAGGCCAAGGAGATGCACGCTGCTCTGGTGGAGGCTGCTGCTGCCAACGACGACACGTTGATGGAGAAGTTCTTCGAGAGCGAGAGCCTGACTGAGGACGAGATGCGTGAGGGCATCCGCAAGGGTCTGGTTACACGTTCCATCTTCCCCGTGTTCTGCGTATGCGCAGGCAAGGATATGGGTGTTCGTCGTCTGATGGAGTTCTTGGGCAATGTGGTACCTTTCGTAAGCGAGATGCCGAAGGTGCGCAACACACGTGGCGAAGAGGTTACTCCCGATGCCGCAGGTCCCACTTCTCTCTATTTCTTCAAGACTGGTGTTGAGCCTCACATCGGTGAGGTGAGCTACTTCAAGGTGATGAGCGGTAGCGTGAAGCCGGGCGATGATTTGACCAATGCCGATCGTGGTTCGAAGGAGCGTATCGGCACCATCTATGCTTGTGCAGGTGCCAACCGTATTCCTGTTGATGAGCTGAAGGCAGGTGACATTGGCTGCACCGTGAAGCTGAAGGATGTGAAGACGGGCAATGCCCTGAACGGTAAGGACTGCGAGTGGCGCTACGACTTCATCAAGTATCCTAACTCGAAGTACTCGCGTGCTATCAAGGCAGTGAACGAGAGTGAGACCGAGAAGATGATGTCTGCCCTGACCAAGATGCGTCAGGAGGATCCCACATGGGTGGTTGAGCAGTCGAAGGAGCTCCGTCAGATTATCGTTCACGGACAGGGTGAGTTCCATCTGCGCACACTGAAGTGGCGTTTGGAGAACAATGAGAAGATCAATATCGAATATCTGGAGCCGAAGATTCCTTATCGTGAGACCATTACAAAGATGGCCCGTGCCGACTATCGTCACAAGAAGCAATCGGGTGGTGCAGGTCAGTTTGGTGAGGTACACATGATTGTGGAACCATACGCTGAGGGTATGCCCGATCCTACATCGTTCACTATCAACGGTCAGGAGTTCAAGATGAACATCAAGTCGAAGGAAGAGAAAGATCTGGAGTGGGGCGGCAAGCTCGTCTTCATCAACTCAGTGGTGGGTGGCGCTATCGACATGCGCTTCATGCCTGCTATTTTGAAGGGTGTGATGGAGCGCATGGAGCGTGGTCCGTTGACCGGCTCTTATGCTCGCGACGTTCGTGTCATTGTGTATGACGGAAAGATGCACCCCGTTGACTCTAACGAACTTTCGTTCATGCTGGCAGCCCGCAATGCCTTCTCGGCTGCGTTCCGTGAGGCCGGTCCTAAGGTGCTGGAGCCTATCTACGATCTCGAGGTCTATGTGCCTGCCGACTACATGGGTGATGTGATGAGTGACCTGCAGGGCCGTCGTGCCATCATCATGGGCATGGACAGCGAGGCTGGCTATCAGAAGCTCTCTGCCAAGATTCCTCTCAAGGAGCTGTCTAACTACTCCATCGCTCTGAGCTCAATCACTGGCGGTCGTGCTTCGTTCTCAACGAAGTTTGCCTCTTATGAGCTCGTGCCGAACGACATCCAGCAGCAGCTCGTTAAGGAGCATGAGGCTGAGATGAAGGAAGAAGAATAAAGAAGGCTGAATTGTCTGAATAGAAGAATGCCCTGACGCTCTCTCAAGTGTCAGGGCATTTACTATAGTATGAACTTGTTTCGAAGAATGTATTTGTTATGCAGAGAGACTCTGTTTATACCATTCGAACAGGCGCTGCACGCCATCTTCTATCTCCACCTTGTGAGTCCAGCCGAGTGAGTGCAGTTTCTCTACGTCAATGAGCTTGCGCATAGTGCCGTCCGGCTTAGAGGAGTCGAACTCCACAGTGCCTTCAAAGCCAACCGCTTTCACCACAAGCTCAGACAGTTCGCGAATGGTGAGCTCTTTGCCTGTACCCACATTGATATGGCAGTTGCGAATCTCGCCCAGTTGGGGGATGGCTCCACCACGACCAGCAGAGTGGTTGCGGTCAACCGAGCCATCAGTGCTGGCCCCAAAGTGAACGCTCGAATACTTCTCAATACCGATGATGTCGCTGAAGTTGACGTTCAGAAGCACATGAACCGAGGCGTCGGCCATGTCTTCGCTCCAAAGGAACTCGCGTAGCGGAGTACCTGTACCCCAGAGCACCACCTTATTGTCGTAAATCCCATACTTCGAGAGAACACTAAGTACCTCTTTTCTCTTATTTGAACACGAATTACACGGATGACACGGATTTTCTTCTTTAGACGAACACGAATTACTCGAATCGATTGAATCTATTTTATTCGTGTTATTAGTGAGATTCGTGTTCGTTAATCCTTCACCGGTGACGCCTTCGACAGGACGTTTGTTGAGGTCGATGGCTATCTTGTCCCACTCGCCATCGTGTATCAGCTTTGCCAAGTACACCTTGCGCATCATGGCTGGCATCACGTGAGAGTTTTCCAGATGGAAGTTGTCGTTAGGCCCGTAGAGGTTGGTGGGCATCACGGCGATGTAGTTGGTGCCGTATTGCAGGTTGTAGCTCTCGCACATCTTCAGACCAGCTATCTTGGCTATGGCATATTCCTCATTGGTGTATTCCAGCGGTGAGGTGAGCAGACAGTCCTCTTTCATAGGCTGTGGGGCATTCTTCGGATAGATGCAGGTGCTTCCCAGGAACAGTAG
>JAEEPT010000020.1 GCA_016284895.1 Prevotella sp.
GCCGATGAGAGCGAATTGGATAAGGTCAATTTAGAAGACAAGAGCTACTATGTGGTGCGCAGCAATGACGACTGGCTGAAGTTTAGGGAACTGGTGAAAAAGGCTGCCGGTGCCAAGGATGTCAATGCTATCTTGGATGCCGATATTACTGTCTCGGAGCCCGTGGGCTTGAGTAACTGGCCCTATCGCGGAACCTTCCATGGCAACGGTCATACGGTGACCCTTAATATCGACTGGGGCGAACAAGACTATGCAGCCATATTCCCCATGGTGAAGGATGTCACGGTGAGAGACGTGTATATAGAAGGTAATGTCAAGGGCGGCCAGCACACAGCCACCATCGTGGGCTTAGCCTTGGGCAAAAGTACGATTACCATCGAAAGAGTAAAGGTATATACCAGAGTTACTACCACTAAGCAATATGCCGGCGGATTTATAGGCCATTGCGGTAATGCCGATGTCTTCATAAACGACGGCATGAGCTATGGTTACATCTATAGCTCAGGCAGCGGTGAGAGAGTTGCCGGTTCCATCATCGGATGGGGACATAACGGTGGCAGCTGGACCATGCACCGTGTCTATGAATACGTTTCTTTTGGTTCTGAAATCAACCATGCGGGGTTCTCCTATTGGAACGCAGCTGGTGAGGGCGGCTATGACCGCTGCGTATGGGGATATAATGGCAATAGTACCCTTTGTCTCTCTTACCACGACTGGGGAGAGATGCGGTCGGACTGTAAGAATATCTCTACATGGTCAGTGCCTGACAGGATGAATGCTGAGAAGGAAGGCTCCTGGATAGGAGACAATACTGTTCACCCCGTTATGGAGGTCTATAAGCCTGAAGTCTCTTTCGAGACCTATGAGATGGTGCCTGGCACGAAGAGCGGCGAGGAGGGCATGCTGAAGATTCCCTTCTCGTGCGATCAGGCTGTGAAGTGGATAGATGCAAGCTATACCGATGAGGACGGCAATACGAAGAAACTGGAGCGCATCACGCTTCCCAAGAACACCTATGCCGGTTTCATCATGGTGCCTGCCACCGAGGCTCACAAGAACCTGAAGTTCGAGGTGAAATTATACGTGGGCAGTCTCTCGGTTGTCTATAATGCCAAGGACGATGCCGTGATGCACAACCCGCGTCTGTTGAGGGCCGACATGCTGGGTCTGAACACCCTGCAGCAAGAGGGGGGCAAGGCGAACCTTGCCGATGCCGGCGCCGTGCAGCTGAAGTGGATGACCAAAGCCCCGAAGCAGAAAGACGTGGTCAGCAGCGACCAGTTCACCGTGCTGCGCTCGTTGTCTGGCAAGGTGGAGGACTTCGAGGCAATCGGTTCGGTGATACTCAGCGAGCAGGACTCCGTCTATAACTATAAGGACAGCACGCTCATCGGACAGCTGACAGCCGACATGATCGACAAGTCACTCGGCATACCGCTGGTGCGCTACTGCGTGGTGCGCGGCGCGACCCAGCAACTGTGGGGGCTCAGCCATAATCCGGCAGCAGCCTTCGCGCAGCCCCAGATGGCCACCCTCGAACTGCTGAAACCCAAGGCGGCGAAAGCTGAGTGGAGCGACAAGACCGGACGCAAGGTGAAGGTGACGTGGACCTATGAACCCAACGACCAGAGCCATAACTACGTGTGGGACAGCCGGGCTGAGATGCGATTAGAGGTGATGACCTATCGTAGCGACGGCTCGCCCATCGACACCATCAGACAGGTGCTCAGCGATGACCAGATACAGGCAGGAGCCTTGGAGCTGGCCCTCAACCGCTCGTGCGCCAGCTACAAGATGCACCTTGTGGCCGAGGCCAAAGAGTCGCCAATAGGCAAGGGACAGGGAGAAATCTTTGTGGCAATCAACAGTCTAGAGGATTACACTACCTATGCTACCAAAGTCTATAGAAAAGGTAAGGGATTGATTGGCAAGGCCATTCCCAATGCCATCATGACCGCCGACATCTCACTTGTTAACGATGCTGATGCCTCCCACTATCTGGGCTATAACTTCGGTACAGGTCCTGGCAAACCCTTTTCTGGCAACTTCAACGGCAACGGACATACGCTCACCATCTATTTCCCCGATGCTGACAATTTGCCGGGGATGGCCCCGATTATGCACGCTGCCAACGGAGCCGTGATCTGTAATCTGACCACTTCGGGTGTTATGAAGCCCAATCAGCTGTATGCCAGCGGCATCGTGGGATATGTGGACGAGGGCATGGTGTTCATAGAGAACTGTCGATCAGTGATGGCCATCCAGACAAAGCTCAAAAGGGCTAAAGCTGCTGTAGGCGGTGTGGCGGGCTACTGTGCCGCAGGCGCCAGCCTGATGGTGAGCAACACCCTGTCGGCTTACGGGTTCGGTCCGAGTAATGTGAATGTAGGTAGCGTTTCGGGATTTGTAGGAGAATGTGGCAACAATGCGTTCACCCTCATCTCGAACAGCTATGAGAATCGTTCTATAGATTACGCCTCGCTGAGCGGCGATTACGGAAAATGCTATTCCTTCGTAGGAAGCAACGACGTGCTGAACACGGTAGTGCAGGACTCATGGTACAAGTCGGACCATGACGTCTATCAGGGCAAGAGGAGCGACAAATCTCCCGACAACTGGGGATGGCGGGACGGCTATCCTGCCGTAGAGCAGAAACAGTTTACGAAGGCCGACACCCTGCACAGGATAGAGGTCACGTTGCCTGCCGACAAGTTCTACTACGAGAACCTGGGCCATATCGACCAGAAATCGCTTCAGGTGCAGACCCTGCCCACCTCGGCCCTGCTCACCTGGGCCAACGAGACCGACGAGCCGGTTGACTACTACGAGGTGTGGCGTAAGGACAAGTCTTCCTCTAACGCGGAAGAGAACGGCGGTTGGAAACTGCTGAAGAGCCAGATCACCGAGATGCAGTATGAGGACAAGCAGACCTCGCCCGTACACCAATACATATATAAGGTGCGCGGCGTGACCAGCTGCGAGGGTAATCACTACGACGAGACCGAAGAGGTCGATGGCATGTGCTATCAGACGGCCTCTGTGGAGGGCCACCTGCGCTTCCTCGACGGCACTGGCATACCGGGCAAGAAGGTTGTGACCAAGGTGAACGACCAGGAGGTGATATCCACTACCGACGAGAGCGGCTACTTCCGCCTGAGCAACCTGCCCTACGTCAACAGCAGCGAGACCAGCTATCAGCTGAGTGTCGAGGGCATCATGAATCAGGAGCCCCTGACCGTCAGCTTCGGCACTGCTCC
Organism: Prevotella sp.; assembly: GCA_016284895.1. Classification (GTDB taxonomy): domain Bacteria; phylum Bacteroidota; class Bacteroidia; order Bacteroidales; family Bacteroidaceae; genus Prevotella. Next base: position 3,258 of record JAEEPT010000020.1, read on the forward strand.
CGGCGACAACGTGGTAAAGAACCGCGTGATCGAGGTGAAAAACAGCGTGAAGCTCTCGGGCAACGTGACATACGAGGGCACGAGCATCCCTGTGCAGGGCGTGTCGTTCAAGGTCGATGGCTATGAGGTGCATAGCGCCAGCGGACGTGTGACCACCAACCATGAAGGCAAGTTCGCCTTCCGCATCCTTCCGGGCGACCACGACAGCATTCAGGCCGTGAAAGACGGACACGTGTTCTCGCGCAACGGCTTCTATCACGCCAAGGACAACGACCCTGACACGCAGAAAGCCTACAGCATCACCATCGACAATGCCGAAGTAAAGTTCTACGACCAGACCCGTGTGAAACTTATCGGGCGCGTCGTGGGTGGCAAGACCGAGGGCGAAAAGCCCCTTGGCAACGCCCTGTCGAAGAACAACCTGGGCGACGACCTACAGATGGTCTTCACCTTAGAGGGCGACAACGCCTCGCGACTGGTGTTCGACATCAATGACCGCGACAAGACCACGCGCGACGAGGTGTTCCTGCATGAGCAGGCCAACAATAATGATAAGAAATACGAATACAAAACCAAGGTGCACACCACCATCAACCGCATGGTGGTCACGCCCGACCCCTATACGGGCGAATACGAGGTGCTGCTGCCACCCGTGAAGTGGAAGATTCAGCAGATCACCGCCAAGGGCTACCCCACGCTGTTCCAGGACGGACAGGTGGGCGACGTGCTCGATCTCACGGACTCCATCACCCTGCACATCGACACCCTTAAAGGCGCATGGGAGACCGTGGGCTACGGCCAGAAAAAGGACAAAGTGGTGGAGAAATACCACGCCAAGTACAGCCGCATCTATCACTCGCCCGTGCTCATAGAGTACAAGCAGCAGGGCTTTGCCAACTTCGATTTCTTCGGCGACCAGTATTATTCGTTCAAGAACATCTCGGGCGACAAGGAGAAGCTGACACTGGCCTACGGCACACGCAAGCAGAACTGGCCCAAGGGCAAGCGCGACTCGCTCGACACCAAATATACGTTCGGCTACCCCGTGTTCAGCATCGACAAGAAGTATCCGCTATGGATCTCAGCCTCGGAGAAATATTACTATAATAATAATGTGAAGAGCGACACCGTCGATGTGGTCAGTCTGCCCGGCGGTCTGGTGACCATCCACAACGGCATGGTCGGTGCACTGCACCGCGACACCGTGCGGCTCGACTCGCTGGGTCAGGGTACCTACGTGATGGATATAGCACAGAAGCCCTACCTGCTCACGGGCAAGGATGCCCTGCAGACCATGACCATGACACTGCTCATGGACGGTACCCACTATGAGGCCGAGCCCCTGAAGGGCTATGTGCTGCAGGTGAAGCGCGCCACCGGGGCAAAGGACATCCTGAGCTACTCGACGCCGCAGCTCCTCGACGTGCTGCGCGACCCGCCCGGCGGCAAGTCGAAAGCCACGCTCTCCAAAGGCTCAACACTGAAGTACACCTACACGATGGACATGAAGTGGAGTGCCGGACTGAGCATCAACCTGGGCATTGGCACAGGTCTGAACACCTTCACCGGCGTGGTGGCTGCACCCATGGGTGTGGGCGGCGTGGCCGGCTTCGACAACGGTACTGAGAACCACGTCAACACCTCCATCGACCTGGTGTGGTCGGGCAGCGGACAGCGTGCCTTCACCTACACCATGACGGCCAAGGAAGACATCTCGACCAGTGCCGACCCGATGCTCATCGGTGCCGACGGCGACCTCTATATCGGTGTCAACCAGAACATCGTCGTGTCGCCGGCTACGGCCATTCGCGCCATCCCCGACAGCGTGTTCCGACTGATAGGCGGACAGCTGGCATCAGGACGCACGGTGGAGATTGCACAGGGATTGGACAACAACAACAAGCTGCTCCACTTGGTGCGCGACGAGGTGGTGACCTACGGGCCGGTGCTCAACTCCACCTTCATCCACTCGCAGCACTACATCATGAAACAGCTGCTGCCCGAACTGACAGAGCAAATCCGTTCGCTCATGTTCACTGGCACAGAGAGCGAGGCACAGGCTCAGGCCAACGCCACGAACAAGCCGGTCTATCTCTCACTTGTCGATAAGGACAACGAAGACTTTGGCACGAAATACAAGATGATTCTGCCCCCCGAAGCAAGTCCTGAGACCGTGGACGAGGTGGCCCGCTATCAGCAGACGATGGTGAAGTGGGTGGAGATGATTGCCCAGAACGAGCGCGAGAAGCTCAGTGTGGGCAGGAGCGACCTGGTGAAGAACTTCGATGTAGATGGTGCTTCGGCACTGAACTACAGCGAGACGTTCCAGAGCGACTACTCGCTGACCAACTCGTTCGTGAGCCCCATCACCGCCGGAACGGCAGGCTACTTCGACAATTCTGCAGGCGACGGACTGGCCGGGGCAGCTGCCATCGTGGGTCCCGTGGTGGCCAAGCTCTTAGGAAGCATCCTCAAGGGCTCTGCTGGGAAAAAGGATACAGGAGCCGGAAGAGATGGAGTGAGTGTCAACATCGAGTGCGTGGGCTTCGTGTTCAAGTTCGGACTCGTGCCGGCTGTGAGCTTCGGCGTGACACCCAAGGACACCAAGACAAAGTCGTATAGCCGCACCGAGAGCTTCGCCATCAGCATGGACAGGCGCAGCCACCTGAACTTCGACGTCTATCGCGTGAAGAGCATGGTCGATAACCTGGAGAGCAGCAACGAGCTCGACGTGTTCTATAACAACAATTTCAACAATCTCACCGATTACAACATCGACCACATGAAGGCTGGGATCGATGTGAGGAATTTCAGCTATCCGCGCAGCTTCGTCTATCGCACCCGTGGCGGCGCTACCTGCCGTCCGTGGGAGGGCGAGCGCAAGACCCTCTTCCATCAGGAGAGCACCATCCTCGACGAGCGCACGAAGAAGATTGAGAACCCCGTCATCAAGATGGACCGCCAGAGCCTGAGCGGCGTGCCCTTCGGCGAACCCGCTCGCTTCAAGCTCTATCTGACCAACGAGAGCGAGCAGCCCGAAATCGCCCATCCCTTCTTTAATCTCTATCAGAAAGAGACAGCCAATCCCGACGGTGCCAAGATGATGATCGACGGCATGCCGCTCACCGGCAACACGCGCACCATAGAGGTGCATCCGGGACAAGTGACGGAGAAGACCCTCGAGGTCTATGCCGGCGAGAAGTTCGACTACGAGGGACTGAAGATAGGTCTCATCTCATTGGACGACGTGAACACCTATCAGGAGGTGGCCTTCGACGTACACTACCTGCACACAGCAGGCAACATCACCATCACCACGCCTGGCGACAAGTGGATCATGAACTGCGACGCGCCCTTCGAGGAGGGCATGGGCTGGTACCTGCCTGTGGTCATCGGCGGCTTCGACAAGAACCAGCATAACTTTGACCATATTGAGTTCCAATACAAGGAGACCACACGCGGCGACGACTACTGGACTAACCTCTGTGGCTACTATGCCGACAGCACGCTCTACCGCGCCGCCAGCGGCACGAAGGCCATGATTCCTGAGAACGGCAACATCGTCACCCGTTTCTTCGGAGAAGGACAGGAGATGGAGAAGGGCTACGACCTGCGCGCCGTACTCTTCTGCAGGAACGGGAATGCGTTCCTCACCAGCGAGTCGAAGGTGCTCAGCGGCGTGAAGGACACGCGTCGCCCGCAGCTCTTCGGTTCGCCCGAGCCCAAGAGCGGCATTCTATGGGCTGGCAGCAACATCATCTTCGACTTCTCCGAGGATATAGAGTATAACTATCTGCAGGCCACCACCAACTTCGATGTGGTGGGCGAGACCAACGAGACGGCCATTCAGGAAGCCCCGTCGCTGCAGTTCACTGGCAACGGCTATGCCCGCTCGCAGGCCAACCGCAACTTCAGCAACAAGAACGTCACCATCGAGATGATGATCAAACCAGACGAATCCGATGAGGCCATGCCCCTCTTCTCGCACGGCACTGAGGGCAGGTATCTGCAGCTGTGGCTCCGTGCCGACAAGTATCTGTCGGTGGTCATTGAAAACGGTGACAGACCTTACGTCTTCCAAAGCGACAAGCCGCTGAAAGGTACTGGCTTCCAGCGTGTGGCACTCGTGCTTGACAAGGAGCGCAAGCAGGTCATGCTCTATGGCGACGAGCTGATAGGCAAGTGGGACAGCGTGAGCTACAACGGCTACGGACCGCTGGTGTTCGGATATGCCAGTACCATCAATTCGGGCCAAGACTTCTACTACAAGGGACGCATGCTGCAGGCCCGCCTGTGGTACCGCGCACTCGACCTGGCCACACTCAACCGCTACGGCAATAAGCTGCTCACCGGCTACGAGTTAGGACTCGTGGACTACTACCCCATGAACGACGGTCGCGGCAACGAGGCCAAAGACCTGTCGCAGGGGGGCCACCTGATGCTCCACGGGGCTTCATGGGCACAGCCGGAAGGCATGTCGCTGAAAATAGATGCCAACGAGACACGCAAGGCCGGACAGTTCAAAGGACTACGGCTGCGCCACGACCTCTTCCAGCGCGACGACGAACAGGACTACACACTCATGTTCTGGTTCAAGACGGCACAGGAGAACGGTACACTCTTGGCCAACGGATCGGGTCATGCCGACGAAGAGGGAGCCGCCAGCAAGTTCTTCATAGGCTTTGAGGGCCACACACTGAAGTATCGCTCCAATGGTCGTGAGTTCGCCTTAGGCGACATCCTCTGCGACAACAGCTGGCACCACTATGCCATGACCGTGAACCGTTCGCGCAACGTGGCCACCATCTATGTTGACAATGAAGCAAAGGCACAGTTTGCCACCGACTCGTTGGGCGGCATGGTCGGCACACGCTTCTACCTCGGCAACATGGTGTGGCAAAAGCAAGGCCAGTCGGAAGTGCTGCAGGACAATGCCCTGACGGGCCACATCGACGGACTAGCCCTCTTCGAGCAGGCCCTGCCCACAACGCTCATCAAGCGCTATGCCACGAAGTCGCCCGGCGGTGAAGAGCGCGGACTGCTGGTCTATATGGACTTTGCCCGTCAGGAACAGCAACAGGCCGGCGGACTCGCCCTGGAGCCCAACGCCCTGAGCCAAGTGGTGAAGCGCGACAACGACGGCAACGACACCGGCAAGCGCGACAGCGTGTTTGTCAATCCGGTGAGCGACATCTTGGCGCACATCGATCCCACTATAGGCGCTCCTGTCCAGGCATACGAGAAACTGCGCAAGCTCAACTTCAGCTTTGTGGGACGCGACAACCAGCTCATGGTGAACATCGACGAGCAGGACACCCGCATCAACAAGCGCAACGTCTATGTCACGCTGAACAGCATACCCGACAAGAATGGCAACTTCATGGCATCGCCTGCCACGGTGTGTTTCTTCGTGGACCGCAACCCGCTGAACTGGTACTTGTTCGGCAAGAAACGCAAGCTGACCATACAGGCCGGACAGGACTTCAATGTTAAAGCCACCATCTTGAATGAAGGCGGCAAGGCTCATACCTACAGGATTGAGAATCTGCCCAACTGGCTCACTGTCGATAAAATGAGCGATGTGGTCGATGCACAGAGTGAAGACGAAATCACCTTCACCATCAGCAAGGATCTGGAGCCCGGCTTCTACGACCAGATTATCTACCTCACCGACGAAGAAGGCATGACAGACCCCATGTATCTGGAACTGACCGTAGAGGGACAGAAGCCCGAATGGGCCGTAGCGCAAGACATGAAGCGCTACTCCATGAACATTGTGGCACAGGTCTATGTGGGCAACACGCTCGTCACCGATGAACGCGACATAGTGGGCGTGTTCGACGAGGACGGACGCTGCATGGGTGTCAGTGCGGTGAAGAACGAAGCCGGCTCCAACAGAAGCTTGCTCTTCATGACCGTCTATAACGACACTACCGAGACCACCCAGCTGTTCTTCAGACTGTGGCATGCCGCTACGGGCAAGACGATGTTGCTGTCGCCATCGCAAATCATCGACTTTGGCGATCAGGCCATCGTGGGCACTGTCAACGATCCCGTTCATCTTCGTGCCGATGACATGTATATGCAGAAGATTGCCCTCGCAAAGGGCTGGAACTGGGTGTCGTTCAACGTCTATAACGCCAAGTTCGAGAACCTCTCGAAGGTGCTCGGCGGATTCAATTGGCAAGAAGGCGACATGCTCACCGAGGACACCGAGGGCCTCACGCTTGTCTATAAGGGCAAGAAGTGGATCAGCTCCACAGGCGCGAACATCAAGGACATTGCGCTCTCGCAGCGCCACTGCTACCGTGTGATGGTGCAGAACACCCATGAGATAGACATCTGGGGAAGGGCCTACGAGAGCTTGAAGGACCGCACCGTCACCGTGGCAAAGGGCTGGAACAGCATAGGCTACACGCCTCTCGTGAACCTGCCTGTGACAACGGCCCTGACCGACTACTTCGACGAGGCCACACCTGGCGACGTGGTGAAGAACCAGCATGAGTTTGCCATGTTCGTGACCGACGGTAAGGGTAGCGGTGAGTGGATGGGCAACTTGGAATACATGAAGCCGGGCGAAGGATACATGTTCTACCGACAGAAGAAGGACACCGTGAGCTTCGCCTATCCCTTCTACGAGCCTGGAACGGCCTTCATCGACTATAGCAGGGCTCCTAAGCGTGCCGTGCGCTTTGCTACTACCATGACCGTGGTGGCTGAGGCAACGGGCATCGCCCTGGAGGAAGGCGACCGCCTGGTGGCCTACGCCGGAGGCGAGGAAGTAGGGGAAGCCGTCCTGTATTCTGCGATACATTCGCAGAACACCCAGCAGCCATCGCTCACTCAGCAGCAGCCGCTCTTCTTCCTGAGCATCGCTGGCGACGTGGAGGCACCGCTCTCCTTCGCCATCATACGCGACGGAGAGACCATTGCCACCACTGGCGAAATGATGACTTACGAAGCCAACGGCATCAGTGGCTCGCCCGCTCAGCCCACGCAGATCAGCTTCGTCAAGACCGACAAGCTGCCCCAGCAGGGATGGTACACTCTCGACGGCATCAAACTGCCGACGGCACCGAAGCGCAGTGGCGTATATCTCTATAACGGAAAGAAACAAGTGATTCAGTAATTCATAATGATGATGAAAACAGTAAAGATACTGATGACGGTGGCAGCCCTCGCAACGGTGTGGGGCTGCTCCACCGCCACCGATGAACAAACCGGAACTGAAAACGGGCTGGCCACCACCATGCCGCCATCCGCAGGCTATACATTCGAACATGCCGACAGACCGGCATGGGGAGTTGACCTGACTGGCAACGATGCTGCCCCCGACTGGGGAAACTTCAATATGTCGCTCTACGAGAACTCCATGTACGTGTTGGTGACGCTACAGGACGAGCTGGCAGCCCATGCAACAGAGGCCGACCGCATGGCGGTGTTCATTGGTGGTGAGCGCAGAACGCAATTGGCCGTTCCCAACTTCTACGACGACGGTGCCGTGCGTTACGTATTGCGCATCTACGGCAACAGCACCGACCGCAATGTGAGGTTCACCCTCCAGTACTACAGCGTAGCGCTGAAACAACTCTTCTCCATTGGGACGGAAGAGAAGTTCGTGCCTGAGTTCACTTATGGCAACATCAAGGACTTCGTGCCGCCCCTGCTCAAAGGATGCAAGAAGTTTCCCGTGCAGAACCAGCTGACGGTCAGCCTGCCCGACCAGCCCCCCTTCACCCCTGACAACAACGACCTCGTAGCTGTCTTCGTGGGCGACGAATGCCGTGGCGTGGGAGTCGCCGGAAAGCCGTTCAACGTGTTCCGCACGTCAGAAACAGAAAAGCTGACACTGCGCTACTACAGTGTGCAGCAGGCAGGCATCTACACCATGGCGCAGACCGTCACTGCCGAGACCGACATCACGCTTGCCTTCTGATTGTTTCTTTCACACACTTAATAAGACAGTTAGAAAAAAAATGACGGACATCATTGAAAGCATAGCCGAGAGCTTCCGCAACAATCTGATAGTTGAAGGCCGCTATCAAATGATTCTCGACGGTCTGCAGGTGACCCTGCTCATCACCCTCTTTGCCACGATCTTAGGCACGCTGTTAGGCGGACTGATCTGCTGGATGCGCATGAGCCACCGCGCATGGCTGCGGCAGACGGCCAAGGTGTATATCGATCTGATGCGGGGCACGCCGGTGCTGGTGCTGCTCATGCTGATGTATTATGTGGTGATGGCTCCGCTCAACACGACGGGCATCGTCGTGGCCATCGTCACCTTCGCCCTAAACACGGCGGCCTACGTCAGCGAGATGCTGCGCACCACCATTCAGGGCATCGACCGTGGACAGACAGAGGCGGGACTGGCCTTGGGCTTTACGCAACGGCAGACGTTCTTCCGTATCGTGCTGCCACAGGTGGTCAAGGCGGTCATGCCCGTCTATCAGGGCGAGGTAATCAGTCTGCTGAAGGGCACGAGCATCGTGGGCTACATCGCCGTGGCCGACATGACACGCGCCTCCGACCTGATACGCTCACGCACGTTCGATGCTTTCTTCCCTCTCATCCTGACGGCCATCATCTATTTCGTCGCAGCCTGGCTCATCGGCCTGCTGCTCCAGTCGCTGGTGCAGCGCAAGCGCATGAAGGCTGTCGTGGCATCGGTGCTGCTGCTCCTGATGGGGCTGGCCGGCTATGACACAGAACATACGACAGCAACGACTGTTGCCGATACCGACGTGCCGCCCGTCTTCAAGGCGCTGAAGGGCAAGCGCGTGGCCGTCATCGTGGGCAGCATACAGGACATCGCCGTCACCGACATGGCACCCGATGCCGACATCCTGCGCATGACCAGCGTGACCGACCTCCTCGCGGCCTTGGACAAAGGCAAGGTTGACGTGGCGGGCAGCGAGAGCCTGACGATGCATTTCTGCAGGGAGGTGGCCGACAAGGTTGACTCCATAGGCACCGGACTGCCCCCCATCCCCATAGCAGCCTGCTTCCGCAAGGACAACAGCGCCTTGCAGCAGGACTTCAACAGCTTTCTGGCCGAGATACGCCGCGACGGCACCTATCAGAAGATATACGACCGCTGGCAACGCTCCGAGGATCCCTCGGCCATGCCCATTCCCGAGCAGCGCGGCACAGGCCGCACCCTGCGCGTGGCCACCTATCCCGCCATGCCGCCCTTCAACTTCATCTCTTCGGGACAGCCGTCGGGCTTGGAACCGGCCCTGCTCACCGAGTGGGCCAACCGGCGCAACTGGCAGCTGGAGTACCTCGTGATGGACTTCGCCGCACAGATTCCCGCCGTGCAGACCGGCAAGGCCGACATGGCCCTGGGAGCTATCAGCATCACCGAGGAGCGACAGAAGCAGGTGCTCTTCTCCGACGGCTACATCGACTCCCACATCGTGCTCATCACCCGGAAGGGCGAAAGTCTCACCCCCGCTCCCGTTCCTGAGGAAGAGGAGAGCAACGGCCTTGTCTGGGGCGCGGCGCTCCTGATGATCATCATAGCAGGTGGCGCATGGTTCATGATTCGTCGCAAGCGCCACGCCGTGTCGCAACCGGCACCGCTCGTTCACGAGGAGACACAGGATCAGAGCATGCTGTCAGTCGTCCATCTGCGGAAGAGCTACGGCACGTTCGACGTGCTGCGCGACATCACTGCCGACATCCATCACGGCGAGGTCATCTCCATCATCGGTCCCTCCGGCACGGGCAAGAGCACCTTCCTGCGCTGTCTGAACCTGCTGGAGCAGCCCACGGGCGGCAGCATCGTCGTCGATGGAGAGGACATCCTTGCCAAGGGCTATCCCGTCAACAAACTGCGGCAGAAGATGGGCATGGTGTTTCAGTCGTTCAATCTCTTTGAGCACAAGACGGTGTTGGAGAACGTCATCTTCGCCCCTTGCCAGCTGCGCCATGAGCCTGTAGAGGCCGCACGCGAGGAGGGACTGGCCCTGCTCCGCAAGGTGGGACTGGCCGAGAAGGCCGACGTCTATCCCTCGAGCCTTTCGGGCGGACAGAAGCAGCGCGTGGCCATCGCCCGTGCCTTGGCCATGAAGCCGGAGGTCATTCTCTTCGACGAGCCTACCTCGGCACTCGACCCCACGATGGTGGGCGAGGTGCTCAGTGTCATCCGTCAGCTGGCACAGGAGGGCATGACCATGCTCATCGTCACCCACGAAATGAAGTTCGCCCACGACGTGTCAACACGCATCTTCTTCATGTACGACGGCTATATCCACGAGGACGGCTCGCCCGCACAAATCTTCGAGAACCCCGTCCACAGCGCCACCAAGGCGTTCATACAGCGCATCCGTAAGGAGGTGTTCGAGATAGGCGGTCCCGACTTCGATTTCCTCGGCATGCACTCCACCGTCAGCGCCTTCTGTCATAAGTATGGCATCGCGGAGAAGCAGGATACGGCAGACCGCCTGATCGACCAGATGCTTGCCGGTGCGATGGCCGCCTACCGCCCCATCACCGTGCGCATCACCCACAGCGAGCTGTCGGGCATCACGGCGCTCGACTTCATGGTGGAGAAGATGACGGCAACGCCACTGACCGACGCGCACCGCAAAGAGCTCTCGCGTGAGTGCCGTCAGATTGTGGAGGAACCCACCAAGCGCGGCTTCCGTGTGAAGCTCATCATATAAGACAGACTCCCAGTAATTCCCAGCAAGTCCCAGCTCCCCTCTGTCTAAATAAGGCGCTCAAAAAATGAACGTGAAAAAGTGACAAAGTAGGTTTTTTTAACACTTTTTCGGGCGGTTTGTAGCCGGTTTCGGGTGTTCTTTTTCAGAAGAGTCTGTTCTTTTTGTTGTATTTTTGCCGTTTTTCCGCTCCTATTTTGACTGTTTTCCTTTGAAATGACAGTTGGATAATCACCCTTTTTCGGCAAAACTGCACCAGGTTTGCGCCAAAATCACGATGCGATTTTGGTGCAATCACGTTGCGATTTAGGCTATTTCGTCTTACGATCTAACCTAAACGGTGCGACCGTCTATGCTAAACCCTGTTGTGAACTAACCTAAACCGTTGGAAATGCCTGTGTGAAAGCGGGTTACGCACGGTGTGTTTTGTAATCTGCTGAGTGCCAGATAGTTGAAAAGTGCTCAAAACTCGCAAATTTCAAGGCGATTGACCATTTGCTGCATGATTCGCAAGTTTTGAGGAGGCAGTTGTCTAAATAAGCTCCATTTTTGGCGTTTTCATCGGTATTTTATTTGTTTTCGATGAAATGGGCGTTTTTTTTAAATATTTGACTTTGTCTTTTGGGGTTTCAGCGAATCTGGTGTTCATGCATGCGCGTTGCGAACAGTTAATATTAGTCAGAACCTTTGTTGTTTCATACATTTTTTGTATTTTTGTCGCCGAATATCATTAAAAGGTGAAAGATATGAAAACTAAACAGTTCAACCTACAAGAAGGAAAACAGTGGCAACTGCGGAAGTTGTTGCTGCTGGCGCTGCTGGCTATGGTTCTGCCTCAAGGGGCATGGGCTGCCGATGAGAGCGACTTGGATAAGGTCTATTTAGAAGACAAGAGCTACTATGTGGTGCGCAGCAATGACGACTGGCTGAAGTTTCAGACAATGGTGAAAAAGGCCGCCGGCGAGAAAGATGTCAATGTCATCTTGGATGCCGATATAACAGTCTCGCAGCCTGTGGGCATGAGTAACTGCCCCTACCGTGGCACCTTCCATGGCAACGGTCATAAGGTGACCCTCAATATCGACTGGGGCAATAATGACTATGCAGCCATGTTCCCCATAGTGAAGGATGTAACGGTGAGAGACCTGTATGTAGATGGTACTGTCAGAGGCGGTCAGTACTCATCCTCAATTGTGGGAACTGCCATTGGCCAGCCTACGATTACCATCGAAAGAATAAGGGTATCAGCTAATGTCTATTCCAGCAAAGAATTTGCCGGTGGCATCATTGGCTTTAGCAGTTTTGCCTCAGTCGTCATCAATGACTGTATGAGTTTTGGCGGCATCTATTTTTCTGTAAACTCCAATATTAAATATGCAGGTGCCATCATCGGAATAGGATATAGCACCAATTGGACCATGCACCGTGTCTATGAATACGTTTCTTTTGGTTCCGGAATCCATTTTATGGGGTTCTCCTTTTATGGCCATCCTGTTGTAACTTCTTATTCCGCATGGGGAACCAATAGCAATAGTACCCTTTGTCTCTCCCGCCACAACTGGTCAGAGGTGAATGCAGACTGCAGGAATATCTATTCCGCGGATGTGCCTGCCAGAATGAACGTTGAGAAGGAAGGCTCCTGGATCGATGACGGTATAGTTCACCCCGTTATGGATGTCTATCGGCCCGACGTCTCTTTCGAGACCTATGACATGGTGCCCGGCACGAAGAGCGGCGAGGAGGGCAAGCTGAAGATCCCCTTCTCGTGCGATCAGGCTGTGAAGTGGATTGATGCGAGCTATATTGACGAGAACGGTAATACGAAGAAACTGGAGCGCATCACGCTCCCCAAGAACACCTATGCTGGTTTCATCACGGTGCCTGCCACCGAGGCTCACAAGAACCTGAAGTTCGACGTGAAGCTCTACGTGGGCAGTGTCTCAGTTGCCTATAATGCCAATAACGATGCCGTGATGCACAACCCGCGCCTGTTGAGGGCCGACATGCTGGGTCTGAACACCCTGCAGCAACAGGGAAACAAGGCTAACCTTGCTGATGCCGGCGCCGTGCTGCTGAAGTGGACAACCCAATCCCCGAAACAGAAAGACGTGATAAGCAGCGACCAGTTCACCGTGCTACGCTCGTTGACTGGCAAGGTGGAGGACTTCGAGGCAATCGGTTCGGTGATACTCAGCGAGCAGGACTCCGTCTATAACTATAAGGACAGCACGCTCATCGGACAGCTGACCGCCGACATGATCGACAAGTCACTCGGCATACCGTTGGTGCGCTACTGCGTGGTGCGCGGCGCGGCCCAACAGCTGTGGGGGCTCAGCCATAATCCGGCAGCAGCCTTCGCACAGCCCCAGATGGCCACCCTGGAACTGCTGAAGCCAAAGGAGGCGAGGACGGAGTGGATCGACAAGACCGAACGTAAGACGAAGGTGATCTGGGACTATGAACCCAACGACCAGAGCCACAACTACGTGTGGGACAGCCGGGCCGAGATGCGATTAGAGGTGATGACCTATCGTCGCGACGGCTCGCCCATCGACACCGTCAGACAGGTGCTCAGCGATGACCAGATTCAGGCAGGAGCCATGGAACTGACCCTCAACCGCTCGTGCGCCCTCTACGATCTGCACCTTGTGACCGAGGCCAAAGAGTCGCCAATAGGCAAGGGACAGGGAGAAATCTTTTATGAGATCAACAGTACGCAGGCTTACACCACCTATGCTACCAAAGTCTATCAAAAAGGTAAGGGACTGATTGACAAGGCCATTCCCAATGCCATCATGACCGCCGACATCAGACTTTTTGAAGACGAGGATGCCACCCACTACCTGGGCTATAACTTCGGTACAGGTCCTGGCAAACCCTTTTCTGGCAACTTCAACGGCAACGGACATACGTTCACCATCTATTTCCCCAATGCAGTCAATCTGCCGGGGATGGCCCCGATTATGCACGCTGCCAACGGAGCCGTGATCTGTAATCTGACCACTGCGGGTAGCATGGAGCCCAAACAGCTGTATGCCAGCGGCCTCGTGGGATATGTGGACGAGGGCATGGTGTTCATAGAGAACTGCCGCACTGAGATGTCCATCGAGACACTGCTCAGAAATACCAAAGCTGCCGTAGGCGGTGTGGTGGGCTACTGTGCTGCAGGCGCCAGTCTGATGGTGAACACCACCCAGTCGGCTTACCACTTCGGTCCGAGAGATGCCAGTGTGGGTGGCGCGTCGGGATTTGTAGGAGAATGTGGCAACAATGCGTTCACCCTTATCTCGAACAGCTATGCGAATCGTTTTGCAGAATACAACGCGCTGAAAAGTAATTACGGAAAGAGCTACTCCTTCGTGGGAAGCGACGACTTGCTGAACACGGTAGTACAGGACTCCTGGTACACGTATGACTATGACGTCTATCAGGGTATGAGGAGCAGCAATTCTCCCAAGAACTGGGGATGGTCGAACGGTGCCCCTGCCGTAGAGCAGAAACAGTTTACGAAGGCCGACACCCTGCACAGGATAGGGGTCACGATGCCTGTCGGCAGGTTCTACTATGAGAATCGGGGACACATTGACCAGAACTCACTCGAAGTGCAGACATTTGACACCTCGGTACTGCTGATATGGAAAAATGTGGACGACGAACCCGTGGATTACTATGAGGTGTGGCGGCACGACTTGGCCACGCCGAAGGACAGCTTGGTGCTCGTTGCTGGCAACCTGACCGATATGCAGTATGAGGACAAGACCACCTCACCCATTCGCCAGTACGAATACTTCGTGCGCGGAGTGACCAGCTGCGAGGGCCTGAAATATGACGACACCAAGCGCGTCAGCGGCATGTGCGTACAGACCGCTACGGTGGAGGGCTACCTGCAGTTCCCCGACGGCACGGGCATTCCCGGCAAGCGTGTGAGCACATCGGTTGATGGCGTGGAAAAGGGTGTGGTGACCGACGAGAGCGGATTCTTCCGCCTGAGCGGACTGCCCTATGTCAATAACGCTGAGACCACCTACAGGTTGACTGCTTCGCTCGAAGGCTTCCAGTACAAGACCGTCACCTTCAGCACTGAGGCTGGAGGCAATGTGGTCAGCAACTTCGTGCTGGAATATGCCAACAGCGTGAAGCTGTCGGGTTATGTGCAGTACGAAGGCACCAGCATTCCCGTGGCGGGCGTGTCGTTCATGGTCGATGGCTATGAGGTGCGCACGGCTGCAGGCAAGGTGACCACTGACCACGAGGGAAAGTTTACCTTCCGCATCCTGAAGGGCGATCATGACAGCATTCAGGCCGTGAAGGACAATCACACCTTCTGGCGCGACGGCTTCTATCATGAGAACGACGACGACCCCGACACGAAGAAAGACTATAGCTTCAACACCGACAAGGCGGGACTGATGTTCTACGACACAAAGCGCGTGAAGCTCATTGGCCGTATAGCAGGCGGCAAGGATCAGGCTGCCATACCGCTGGGCAACTCGCTCTCGAGAAATAACCTGGGCGACGACCTGCAGATGGTCTTGACGCTGGAGGGCGACAACGCCTCACGACTGGTGTGGGACATTAAGGACCGGAACAAGAAGGAACGCGACGAGGTGTTTAAGCACAAGGCCCACGACACGAAATACGACTATCACACCTCGGTACACACCACGCTGAACCGCATGGTGGTCACACCCGACGTGCATACGGGCGAATACGAGGTGATGCTGCCGCCAGTGAAGTGGAAGATACAGCAAATTACGGCTAAAGGCTATCCCACGCTGTTCCAGGACGGACAGGTGGGCGACGTGATTGACCTCACCGACTCTGTCACCCTGCACAAAGATGTGGTGACGGGCTCGTGGAAGAACAACATGGGCAAAGAGATCACAAGCGTGGTGGAGGAATATCATGCCAAGTATAACCGCATCTACCACTCACCCGTAATCATTGAATATAAGCAGCTGGGCCACGACCCCTTCAGCTTCTTCGGCGACCGCTACTACTCGTTCAAGAACGTTGACGGCACCAGCGAGAAACTGTCGCTGGCCTACGGTGTGAGGAAGAAGGACTGGCCCAAAGGCAAGCGCGACTCACTGGAGACCGCCTACACCTTCGGATATCCTGTGTTCAGCATCGACAAGAAGTATGGCATCCAGATTTCGGCCTTAGAGCGCTATTACTATAACAACAACACGAAGAGCGACACCATCGACGTGATACGCCTGAGCGGTGGCGAGGTGACCATCCACAACGGCATGATCAGCTCTACCCACAAGGAAGTGGTGGAGCTCGACAGCGTGGGCGAGGCACTCTACACGCTCGAGGTAGCCCAGACACCCTACTTGCTCACGGGCAAGGATGCACTGCACACAGTGAGCATGACGCTCCTGATGGACGGAACTCACTATGAGGCTGAGCCCTTACAGGCGTACATTCTTAATGTGAAGCCCAAGAGTGAAGCCAAGGACATCATCAACTACTCTACACCACAACTGATCGACATCCTGCGCGATCCCCCTGGCGGTTCATCGAAAGCCACGCTTTCAAAAGGCTCCACATTGAAATATTCCTACACCATGGACCTGAAGTGGAGTGCCGGCTTGGGCATCAACTTCAGCGTGGGCTCAGGCGTGAACAGCTTCACCGGTGTGGTGGTGGCCCCAATGGGCGGCGGTGCCGTAGGTGGTGTGAACAATAACGGAAAGAGCAGTTTCGGAACGTCTATCGACCTGGTGTGGTCGGGCAGCGGACAGCGTGCCTTCAACTATACCATGACGGCAAAGGAAGACATCTCTACCAGTACCGACTCGAAGTTGGTGGGCGCCAATGGCGACCTCTACATGGGCGTGGTGCAGAACATCGTGCTGAAGCCCGCTACCGCCATCCGAGCCATACCCGACAGCGTGTTCCGCCTGATGGACGGCTTGCTCAAGGGGGGACGCACAGTGGAGATAGCACAGGGACGCGACGAACGCGACAGCCTCATACACTTGGTGCGCGACGAGGTGGTGACATACGGGCCGAAGATCACATCGGACTTCGTCTATTCACAGGATTATATCATCAGGCAGCTCATGCCAGCGCTCACCGAGCACATCCTCTCGCTCATGTACACCGGAACAGAGGCTGAGGCACAGGCACAGGCTGATGCCACTGGTAAACCCGTGTATCTGTCACTGGTCGCTAAGGACGATCCCGATTTCGGCTCGAAGTACAAGATGATTGTTCCTAAAGGCGCACCGGCTAATACAGAGAACGAGGTGGCACGCTACCAACAGAACCTGCTGAGGTGGGTGGAGATGATAGCACAGAACGAAAAGGAAAAGCTGGAGGCTACCGAACTTGTGAAGAACTTCGACATCGACGGTGCCAGTTCGCTGAGCTATAGTGAGAGCTTCACAAGCGACTACTCAGTGGCCAACTCGTTTGTAAGTCCCATCACCGCAGGCACTGCAGGATATTTCGAAAATGCAGGTGACGGATTTGCCGGAGCCGCAGCCATCGTGGGACCCATGGTGGCAAAGATTCTGGGCAACCTGCTCAAGGGATCGGCTGGCAAGACGACGGGTGAGACAGGACTCGATGGCGACGAAGGCGGATTGAAAATCAATGTAGAGGCCGTGGGCTTCACCTTCAATTTCTCTCTCAGTCCTGCCATGAGCCTCAACGTAACGCCGAAGGATACTGAGTCGAAGTCGTACTCACGCACGGAGAGCTTCTCCATCGGTATGTACAAGAAGAACCACCTGAACTTCGACGTCTATCGGGTGAAGACCAAGACCGATAACCTGAAGAGTTCTAACCCTCTGGATGTGTTCTACAACAACAACTTCTACGACATGGTGGACTACGACTACAGCCACATGAAGGACGAGGTAGATGTGAAAAAATTCACTTATGCCCGCAGCTTTGTCTATCGTACTCGCGCCGGTGCCACCTGTCGTCCGTGGGAGAATGAGCGCAGAACGCTGTTCCACGAAGTAGGAACACTGCTCGACGAGCGAACGAAGAAGATTGAGAATCCTGTCATCAAGATGGACAAACAGAGCCTGAGTGGCATACCCTACGGCGAGCCCGCCCGCTTCAAGCTCTATCTGTCTAACGAGAGTGAGCAGCCCGAGGCCATCTTCCCATACTTTGACCTGTACCAGAACGAGACTGCCAATCCCAACGGTGCCAAGATGGTCATCGACGGTGTGCCCCTCACGGGCAACCCCCGCACCATTGAGGTTCGTCCGGGAATGATTACGGAGAAGACCCTTGAGGTATATGCTGGAGAGAAGTTCGACTATGAGGGACTGAAGGTAGGTCTGATCTCACAGGGCGACATCGACACGTATCAGGAGGTGGCCTTCGATGTGCACTATATACAGACGGCAGGAAGCATCGCCATCACTTCGCCTGGCGACAAGTGGATCATGAACTGTGATGCACCGTTTGAGAATGGCAAGGGTTGGTATCTGCCCATCATTATCAGCGGCTTCGACAAGAACCAGCACAACTTTGACCATATTGAGTTCCAATATAAGGAAACCACACGTGGCGACGACTATTGGACGAATCTGTGCGGCTACTATGCTGACTCTACCCTCTATCGTGCAGCCAGCGGAACGAAGGCCATGATACCAGAGAATGGCAACATCGTCACCCGCTTCTTCGGCGAGGGACAGGAGATGGAGAAAGGCTACGACCTGAGAGCCGTGTTGTTCTGTAGGAACGGAAATTCGTTCCTCACATCTGAGTCGAAGGTGCTCAGCGGAGTGAAGGACACACGTCGTCCGCAGCTCTTCGGAACACCAATACCCAAATCGGGCGTGCTCGGTGCCGGTGAGAACATTGTCTTCGATTTCTCAGAGGATATTGAATACAACTACTTGCAGGCTACCACGAACTTTGAGGTGAAGGGCGAGACCAACGAAACTGCCATTCAGGAAGCACCGTCGCTGCAATTTGGCGGCAATGGCTATGCCCAGACGGAGACCCGACGCAACTTCTCCGACAAGGATGTGACCATTGAGGTGATGATCAAGCCCGACGAGGTGAATCACGCAATGCCGATCTTCTCGCATGGAAGCGACGGCAAGCAGCTGCAACTGTGGCTGACGGAGAAAAAACACTTGCGTGCGGTGGTCATCGATGCCGACACACTGGTGGCTGAAAGCAGTGTTCCGGTGAAGACAACGGGCTTTAAACGCGTGGCTCTGGTGCTTGATAACCATTATAGGCAACTGAGACTATACAGCGATAACGAGGACCTCGTCAGAGACAGTGTGACCTACACTGGCTACGGACCGCTGACCTTCGGATTTGCCATGAATCATATCACCAACGATAGTGCCTTCTATAAGGGACGCATGTTGCAAGGACGTGTGTGGAACCGCGCACTCGACCTGGCATTGTTGAGAAACTATGGCGACAGACTGCTCACGGGCTACGAGCTGGGACTCACTGACTATTATCCTATGAACGAGGGCGTCGGCGATCGTGCCGCAGACTTCGCACAGGGAGCTCACCTGAAGATGAACGGAGCTTCATGGGCACAACCAAGAGGCATGTCGCTACGGTTGGACGAGAGCGAGGCACGACCTGCTGGAGCCATGAAGGGAAGACGGTTGCAGGAGAAGTTCTTCCAGCGCGATGATGAGCAGGACTACACACTCATGTTCTGGTTCAAGACGACTGACGTCAACGGTTCACTGCTGTCCAATGGCTCAGGCCAGAAGACTGACGAGGACGCATACAACAAGTTCTTCATCGGCTTTGAGGACCAAACGTTGAAGTACCGTACCAACGGCAATGAATATGACTTGGGCGACAAGCTCTGCGATGATGCCTGGCATCACTATGCCATGACCGTGAACCGCATGCGCAACGTGGCAAGCATATACATTGATAACACACTGAAGGCCCAGTTCTCGACCGACTCGCTCGGCGGCATGACTGGCACACGCTTCTATCTTGGCAACATGGTATGGCAAGACAGCAACGACCCTGCTCTCCATGAGAAAGGAGCCCTGACAGGTTATATCGACGGACTGAGCATGTTTGAGCAGGCACTGCCCATCACCCTCATTGAACGATACACAAGGAAATCGCTCGGAGGCACAGAGAAGGGCCTGATTGTCTATCTGGACTTCGATCATCAGGAACGACAGAAGACGGGCGAGCTGTCCCTGCAGCCTTACGTGTTGAACAAGAAGGTGAAATACGACATCGACGGCAAGCCCACTGACCAGCGCGACAGCGTGTTCGTGGATGCTGTCAGCGAGATGATGAAGCGCGTGGATCGCAACATTGGTGCGCCGATGCAAGCCTTTGAGGAACTGCGCAACCTGAACTTCAGCTTCGTGGGACGCAACAATCAGTTGCTGGTGAATATCGACGAGCTGGATGCACGTATCAACAAGCAGAACATCTATGTGACCTTGGCTGATATTCCCGATAAGAACGGTAACTTCATGAAGTCGCCTGCCACCGAGTGCTTCTTCATCAACCGTAACCCGCTGGTGTGGGGCACCAAGGTACTTAAGGAGACAATACCCGCCAATAGAGAATGTTACTTCACTCTGGATGTCATCAACAATGGCGGAAAGGCACACACCTATCTTATTCAGAATCTGCCACGCTGGATGGTGGTTGACAAGATGAGCAATGTGGTAGATGCACAAGGTCATGACAAGGTGACCCTCTCCATCAGCAAGGACATGAATGTGGGAACTTACGACCAGATTATCTACCTCACCGATGAGAACGGACTGTCAGAGCCATTGGCACTGGAACTCACCATTGAAGGTGAAGATCCTTACTGGGAAGTTGACAAGAATCTGCAGCGCTATTCGATGAATGTGGTGGGACAGGTGTTTGTGGGTAACACCCTCGTTACTGATTCGCACGACAAGGTAGCTGCCTTCGATGAAAACGGTCGTTGCATGGGTGTCAATAACATCAAGTACGATCCGGCCACGGGCCGCAGCATGGTCTATATGACAGTATTCAACGACAAGACTGAGGCCACACAGTTGTTCTTCCGCCTATGGCACTATACAACGGGCAAGGTGATGCAGCTGACTGCTTCGCCCAGCATCGACTTCATTGAGCAGTCCATTGTAGGCTCGGTGACAACACCTGTGCGTATGACTGCCGATGACCTGTATATGCAGAAAATTTACCTGGAAGAGGGTTGGAACTGGCTGTCGTTCAACGTTTATAATGCAGCGTTCGACAACATTCCTAGGATTCTCAGCGGATTCCCCTGGCAGGAAGGCGATATTCTGACCGATGACACAAGCGACCTGACATTGATCTTCAAGAAAGGAAAGTGGGCCAGCAACTCTGGCAAGGACATCAGCACACTCAAGCTGTCGCAGAAAATCAGCTATCGTGTGAAGGTGAAGGAAGCCCAGCAGGTTGATATCTGGGGCACCATCTTCAAGCGTGCAGACGAACGAACCATCGCGGTGAAGCATAAATGGAACAACATTGGCTATACGCCTATGGTGAACCTGCCCGTTTCAACGGCTTTGGCCGACTACTTCGATGAGGCATCCAACGGCGATGTGGTGAAGAGCCAGCATGAGTTTGCCATGTTCGTAGAAGATGGTAAGGGCAGTGGCGAATGGTTCGGCACACTGGAATACATGATGCCGGGAGAGGGCTACATGCTCTATCGCAACAAGACGAGCGAGGCCACCTTCAAATATCCGTATTATGAGCCGGGTACTA
>JAEEPT010000237.1 GCA_016284895.1 Prevotella sp.
CTCGTCGAGCACTATCTCATAGGCAGGGAAATACGCTATGTTGTCAAAACTTCTGCAGATTCTGTCAGTTGCCAGCAGCAACGTGGCTTTCGACAGCTGACTCTCATGGAAACCGTATTTGCGATAGCGGATGGGGCTCACCGTGAGCACCACATGCACTTCGCGCCACTTCGTTTTCAGGCATTCAATGGCTTGCAGCAGGTAGTCGGCACATGCGTCTATGCTCAGCTCCTCTTCCTGAAACAATTGCTGCGGGCGCTTCTCGCAGTTATCTACAATCTCGCCCGTTTCCTTGAGCCGATAGACGTGGTTGGTTCCCAGCGTGATGAAGGCTACAAGCCTTCCATCTGTTGCCTCCCGTTCGGCCGTCACCCGTTCTATGGCGTGTAGCACAGAGGCGGGGTTATACATCGTGCCATAAGGGTTGACAGTCGCCCTGAACTGCTCTTCCTTGAATCGCTGTCCTATGTTGTCGGCAAAGCACGACCCCACGAACAGCATCTCTTCGAGCGGTTCAATCTGAAACTGTGGTTTTCCTATTTCTACCTTTGTCCTGAATTCCATCATTCCTTCTTGGCTTACGTCGTGTGCAGGATATTGTGGCGAACGTAGGCCTTGTGACCATAGACGGCCACGACGATGAAGGAGATGAGGGGAACGATGAATGACAGGTTGGTTGCTGCGATGCCCCAGATAGCCACGCCTGCGTCGATGATGAGCGCCTGAGCCGGGGGCAAAACAGAGCCACCGAGGATGGCCATGATAAGGCCTGCACCTGCAAACTTCACGTTGTCGCCCACACCACGCAGGGCTATGCCGTAGATGGTGGGGAACATGAGCGACATGCAGCCCGACACGCCCACGAGGCAGTAGATGCCGTTGCGGTCAGGGAAGAGAATGACACCGAACACGAGTACTGTGGCCAGAATGGCAAGAATGGAGAGTAACCGACCTGGCTGAATGTACTTCAGGAAGAAGGTGCAGATGAAACGGCTGAAGGTAAACAGGAGCATGGCGGCGATGTTGAAGTTCTGCGAGAGAATCTCAGCAGCCTTCTCATCCATTCCTTCGAGCATGAACACACGCGTGCCATATTGGATAATATACGTCCAGCAGGCCACCTGAGCACCCACGTAGAAGAACTGGGCTATCACACCGTCGCGATAGTTCTCCATCTGCATCAGCTCGCGCATCGACTGCATCATGCCTTTCTTCGAGGCCGAATCGCCGTTTTTCGGCATAGGTGTGAGGCGGATGACGGTGAGCAGAATCAGACACACCACACCCAGGAAGATGTAGGGCTGGATGAGGATGGAGAGGTCGTGGTCTTTCACAATGTTAAACTGGCTGATCGACAACTCATGGCGCTGCGCTGTGGTCAGCGAGCTCATACGAGCCTGTACGAAGTCGCGAGCCACCAGCATGCCCAACACGGCTCCGATGGGGTTGAAGGCCTGCGCAAGATTAAGTCGTTGCGTGGCCGTCTCTTCCGTACCCATACAGTAGATGTAGGGGTTGCTGCTCGTCTCAAGAAACGATAGGCCACAGGTCATCACGAAGTAGGCCAGCAGGAAGGGATAGTAGAATCCCAGCATCTTGGCCGGTACGAACAGCAGGGCACCCACGCCGAATAGCGTCAAGCCCAGCAGGATGCCAGCCTTGAACGAGAAACGCTGAATGAACATAGCGGCAGGGAAGGCCATGGCAAAATAGCCAAGATAATAAGCCACCTGAACCAGTGACCCCTCAGTGACGCTCATGCGGAAGATTTTCGAGAAAGCTTTTACAATAGGTCCCGTCATGTCGTTGGCAAATCCCCATAAGGCAAAACAGGTGGTAATCAAAATGAAAGGCAGGAGGAAACTGACACCGTTTTTCATCAGGATATCTCTGCTTGAATAACTTGATTTCATGGTCGGAAGTCTTTGTTTTTAGTTGTTATTTGGGCAAAAGTACTCATTTTTATTCATACTTTTGCATGTTTTGCTCGGAAATTATTATCTTTGTCGCATAATAAGCAAAACTGAATAATGAAAAAACTCCTATCTTTGCCAGCCAATCTCATAGGCTGTTTCCATGAATTGACAGGGCTTACTCGCCAAGAATATTTCTGTACAAGTGATCCATCTGATAGCAAACTAGGCAGTGGCGGAGGCACCGCTTGGCTGTTGCAGGAAGCTTTTCGAAGTGAGGCAGCGACAACCAAAGACTTCGATGAATGGCTCGGTAGCGAAAAACGAATATTGATTCATGCCGGAGGGCAGAGCCGTCGTTTGCCGGCTTATGCCCCCTCAAGCAAGATACTGACACCTGTTCCCGTGTTTCGATGGGAACGCGGACAGCGACTCGGACAGAATCTGCTGTCATTACAGTTGCCGCTGTATGAAAAGTTAATGGCAAAAGCTCCCAGTACGCTTCACACACTGGTGGCCAGCGGTGACGTCTATGTGAGGGCCACACAGCCTTTACAGCCCGTACCAGAAGCCGATGTGGTATGCTATGGGTTGTGGCTTGATGCCACGACAGCTTCTCATCACGGGGTGTTTATGAGTCATCGGAGCACGCCTCATGTCTTAGACCACATGCTACAGAAACCCTCGGTGAGTCAGCTCAACGAGTTACAGAGAGACTATTTATTCCTGACCGATATAGGCGTGTGGCTGCTGTCCGACAAAGCCGTGAGACTCCTGATGGAGCGGAGCAGGCTCCATCCTTCGGCTGTGGAGCCTACGTCGGCTGCACGGCTCAAGTTCTATGACCTTTATAGCGACTTCGGCTGCTCTTTAGGCACACATCCCCTTATTGACGATGCCGAACTGCGCCAACTGACGGTCGCAGTGGTGCCGCTGCCAGGCGGCGAGTTCTATCATTTCGGCACTTCGCGCGAAATGATTTCTTCCACCACCTCCATCCAGAATCGTATCAGCGATCAGCGTGCCATCATGCACCACGATCGCAAACCCCATCCCAGCATTTTTGTTCAAAACTCAGAAACACATATATCGTTCCGTCAGGAAAATACGAATATATGGGTTGAAAACAGCTGTATAGGCAAAGGATGGAAGCTGAGTTCCGACCATGTGATTACTGGCGTGCCGGAGAACGACTGGAAGGTGAGGGTACCCCAAGGCGCTTGCATTGATATCGTGCCGATAGGTGACGACGACCGTTTTGCCGTGCGCATCTATCACATCGACGACCGTTTCGACGGCGAGGAGCAGCAGCGACAGCAGTTCTACGTTGTGGAAAGAAGTCAACTGGGCGAAGCCGTCAGCGACCTGTTGAGTGACTGTCCGTCAACTTTTGCTCTCAGCTATTCCAAGAATCCGCTTGTCTCAGCTGAGGAAATCACCGCTACAGCCAATCTGCATCGCCTCTTTGCCCAGCGACAAGCCTTCCGCAACCGCAACTGGCAAATGTTGGCCTCTAACTGGGAGCACAGCGTGTTCTATCAAATTGACCTGGACGATGCGGCCCGTCAGTTCAAAGCGGGACAAATACCCCTTCCTGCACCTCTGCCGGAATCAGCACCCCTTATGACTCGCATTCACGATGCCATGTTCCGTGGTGAGTCTGAGAAGGCCTTTGGTCTGTTGCGCCAAGGCATCTGTGGATCTGTGAATCAGAATGAACTGATGGATGTGCCTACACCTCGGCTCTCTGTATGTATGGATCAAATCGTTTGGGCACGTTCCCCGGTGCGTATCGATATTGCTGGTGGTTGGACCGATACACCGCCTTACTGCTTACTGGAAGGAGGCAATGTAGTCAACTTCGCTATCGAACTGAACGGACAACCTCCTCTGCAAGTCTATGTAAAGCCAACCACGAAACCTGTAATCATTCTGCACAGCATTGATCTTGGGTGTACCGAAACCATTGACAGCTATGAGCAGCTGATGCAATATAACAAGGTGGGGTCGCCTTTCTCCATTCCTAAGGCCGCGTTGATGTTGGCGGGATTCCAACCACATGCTGCTAAGAAAACATACCAGTCGCTACGCTCACAACTCGAGGACTTCGGTTGCGGCATAGAGTTGACGTTGCTCTCAGCTATCCCTGCCGGAAGCGGACTTGGCACCAGCAGCATACTTTCGGCTACTGTGCTGGGCGCACTCAGCAACTTCTGCTCCTTAGCATGGGACAAGGACGAATTGGGGCATCGCACGTTGATGCTGGAACAGATGCTGACCACTGGGGGCGGATGGCAAGACCAGATGGGAGGCGTGCTGGGCGGCGTGAAATTATTGCAATCGCAGCCTGGCTTCGACCAGAAGCCCATGTCGCGTTGGCTCCCAACCGATCTCTATACACAGTCTGAATATGCTGCTTGTCACTTACTCTTCTATACTGGCATTACACGTACGGCTAAAGGTATTCTTGCCGAGATTGTGCGACGTATGTTCCTCAATCAAGGCGAGCAACTACAACTGCTCAGGCAGATGCGCCAGCATGCAATCGACATGAGCGAAGCGATTCTGCGGCAAAACTTTACTCAGATGGGACACCTCGTCAGGGAAACATGGCTCCAGAATCAACTGTTGGACAGTGGCACCAATCCAGCAGAGGTGGCACGCCTGACAACTCTGGTCGATGATCTATGCTTAGGCTATAAATTGCCAGGGGCAGGTGGAGGAGGCTATCTCTATATGGTGGCCAAGGACGTGGAGGCTGCTGCACGCATCAAACACATCTTGGAAGTTAACAAACGAAACATGAATGCCCGCTTTGTTGACATGACGTTGAGCAACAAGGGATTACAGGTGAGCCGAAGCTGATTTTTCCGTTCTGTCGTGACCGAAGTCGGGTCTTCTCGCGACCGCAGACTGGTCATGAGCCGACCGATGCGTGGTCACGGCACGACCGATGCGTGGTCATCACATGACCAATATGAGGTCATCTCATGACTAATATTAAATCGTCAGATTCATGGCAGTTAGTCATAACTTCATGCAATTAGTTTTCAAACACGTCAAAAACTTCGCTAATAATCTGCAAAAAGATATAAAAACGGTGCTTCCATACACATCTTTTTATTAAATTTGCAGCCCGCAAAACTATTTAGGCTCC
>JAEEPT010000238.1 GCA_016284895.1 Prevotella sp.
GCAGCCTTACGTGGAGGCAGCGCAGGCTTTCGCGCAGACCACCTACCAGAGCATCTACATCATCGACTACTACCGCAAGAACTTCCTCTACGTGTCAGACAATCCGCTCTTCCTCTGCGGCCACACTGCCGACGAGGTACGTCAGATGGGCTACGGCTTCTACCTGAGTCATGTTCCCGAGGACGAGGTGCCGATGCTCACCGAACTGAACCGCTCCGGCTTCCGCGCCTTCTACGACGAGCCTGTGGAGAACCGCCGCCAGTGCATGATGTCCTACGATTTCCACATCACCCACGGCGACCGTCTGCTGCTTGTCAACCACAAGATTACGCCCCTCGCCATGACCACGGAAGGCCGCGTCTGGCTCGCACTTTGCACCGTCTCGCTCTCGCCCCACAAGGAGGCCGGACACATCGAGTTTTTCCAGTTTTTCGACAAGCGAAGCGACAAAGTCGATTACCATACGGGCGAGAAGCGCGAGTACTCACTGGAGGGCCACCGCTGGAAGAGCCGCGAGACCATCACCCTGAAGCCCGAGGAAAAGCAGATCCTGACGCTCTCGGCCCAGGGCTACACTATGAAAGAGATAGCCGAGAAGATGCTCCGCTCGTTCGATACCGTGAAGTTCTACCGCCGCCAGATTTTCGAGAAGCTCGACGTGCAAAACATCACCGAAGCTCTCGCCCTGGCCACCAATTACGGCCTCGTCTAAGCCGTCATCCCCACGTTTTTAACATATTTTGTTACCCAAATGGGTAATTTTTCATCCACGTGATGCAGAATTACCCATTTGGGTAGTAGTTGTATTTGGTCATTTCATTTATTTTGCGGGCAAAAACTCGTAAAGGATATGAAAAGACTGATTCTTTTTTCAACGATGTGCCTCGTGGCGATAGCCTCGACTGCACAGTGCATCAGCGGACGGGTGACTGACGAGCAAGCCCAGCCGATGCCGTTTGCCAATGTCGTACTTCTTAGTCGTTCCGACTCCGCTTATATAGCAGGAGCAGTAACTAAGGATGACGGCTCATTCTCTATTGCTACCGACAATCAAGACGGGCTACTGAAAGTGTCGAGCGTAGGATATATAATAAGGTATATCGATGCACGACAAGGCAACGTGGGCGACATTCAGATGCAGCCCGATACGCAGATGTTGGGCGAGGTGGTGGTGAAAGGCTCGCGTCCACTGGTTAAGATGAAGGACGATGCGCTTGTAACCACTGTTGAAGGAAGCTACCTTTCCAAGACAGGAACTGCGGGCGACGTTCTGGGTAAGATTCCCGGCGTTATTAGCAACCACGGTGGCGTGGAGGTGCTGGGCCGTGGCACTCCGCTCATCTACATCAACGGACGTCAGATGCGCAACAAGAGCGAACTCGACCAACTGAGCAGCGACCAAATCAAAGATGTGGAGGTGGTGATGACTCCTGGAGCTAAATACGATGCTACCGTTAAGTCCGTCATCCGCATCAAGACCATCCGTCCCGTTGGCGAGGGTTTCAGTTTCAACAGTCGCACGGTGGCAGGCGTGAACCATTACGTCTATGGTTTGGAGGAACTTAACCTGAATTACCGCACGGGTGGACTTGATATCTTCGGTATGGCCGAATACGAGAACCGCCGCAGCCGTCAGACTAACGACAGCCGACAGGACACCTACCTACAGAGCCACTATCAGCAGAACAGCCTGATTCACTACTACAACAAGAACCAGATGCTGGCCGGGAAACTCGGATTCAACTACATGCTGAACGACAATCATTCCATCGGCATGACCTACACTGTGACCTCTCGCCCCAATAGTCAGACGAGCGACTACTTCACGACCATGCTCATAGGCCAGCAGACCGACGACCAGATTACAGGACGTGGCAAGGTGGACGGCGACGACATTCAGCACATCATCAGCGGCTACTATGCCGGACAGACGGGCAAATGGTCGCTCGATGCCAATGCCGACGTGCTGCTACAGAAACAGAACTCCGACAACCTGACCTTTGAGGATGCCACACAGGGCGACAACCGCACCGTGACCACGCGCAACGACGTGAAGAACCGCCTCTATGCCGCCAAATTCGTGGCAGGCCACCCACTTTGGAAAGGCAAGCTGGAAATTGGTGCCGAGGGCACTTACGTTCATCGTACCGACGTGTTCGGCAACGTGGAAAACATCATCAGTGCCAGCAACACAAAGATTGAGGAAAACAGCACGGCGGCTTTCGTCCAACTGATGCAGCGGCTGAATAAACTGACGCTTATAGCTGGACTACGCTACGAATACCTCAACAGCCGCTACTATGAGGGAGGCGTGAAGATGGGCGACGAAAGCCGTACCTACAGCGACCTATTCCCCTCGTTAATGCTGATGTATCCCTTGAAGAACGTGCGTGCCCGGCTATCATACTCGCGTAACATCAACCGCCCGGCATTCAGTCAACTCAGCGGCAACGTCAAGTACATCAACCGCTACACTTACGAGAGCGGCAACCCCTACTTGAAACCTTCGTACCGCGACAACCTCTCGCTGGCACTCAACTACAAGTGGCTGACGGGAATGATTGACTATGCCCGCGTCCACGACTACATCATCACCTCCTATTCATCCTACAATGA
Organism: Prevotella sp.; assembly: GCA_016284895.1. Lineage (GTDB taxonomy): Bacteria > Bacteroidota > Bacteroidia > Bacteroidales > Bacteroidaceae > Prevotella. The sequence goes on from JAEEPT010000238.1 coordinate 2,617, forward strand.
CGACCCGACCATCGCCTTGCTTCGTAAGGACAACGCCCGTGGCTATGACAACCTTTCGCTGATGGTATCGGCTGCACCCACCTTCGGCAAGTATCACCCACAGTTGATGTTGGCCACACAGATGCAGAACCTTGAAGTGCAATACCGTGGTGAGACCAAGAAGATGAACAGCCCGATGGCCATTGTCCGTTTCAACAACGCTGTCAACCTGCCTTTCGACTCATGGCTTAATGCAGATTTCTCGTGGCGTTCGGCAGGCGATGCTGAGAACATCCACCTTGCACAGTCGTGGCAGTTCGACATCAGCCTCTACAAAGCTTTCTGGAATGACTGCTTCACCGTCAAACTGGCCTGCACCGACCTCTTCGGTAGCATCCGACAGAAAGCAACCATCTTTAGTGACATCCGCGAAATCTATCTTGACAAGCGTCTCGATACCCGCAACCTTGAACTAACCGTGCGATACAACTTCAACCCTGCCAAGAGCAAGTATCGCGGTCAAGGTGCAGGTAACGACGTGAAGAGTCGTTTCTGATATGAGACCTGTTCATCATTACATAAATCTCTCTTGGGCTGTGGTGGGCATTTGTGAGAATCCCCACCAGCCCCTCTTGTTTCATATCCCAGGCATCGACAAGGACGAGGCCGTAGCCGTAGAGCATTACGTCATCGGCTACATGGCCTTCTGGCACATCGCCTTTGTGAATGAAGACCGCCTCGTACCATGCCGCGACGACACCCTGCGCAACGAGGCCCGGCAGAAGATAGACCGCTACATCGCCGCTCATCCGCCCGTAGAGACCTTCCCCCGCTTCTATCTAGTCCTGCTTCGCCAACCCATCGCCCCGATGGAGCCTGACGGCATGAGCCGCGTGTATCAAATGTAATAATGAGTAAAACGTAATAGCAAAATGAAAAAATTGATTCTTTTTTCAAATGTAAGTAAAATGAAAACAATGAAAATCTGGAGAAACATCCTAGTGATGTGCGCTGCCATGCTCTCCCTCGCCTCTTGCAGCAGCGACGATGACGACAAGGACATCGTAGAGCAAGTGACCATTTTCGTCTCGGCAGAAACGGGAACGTACAATGTTGTTCCTGGCAACACATTTGTAGAAGGTATGATGATTCGAGAACAGGGTGAGAGTGCCTTCTATTGCGTCTCGTTCCATACGATTACGGACTTCACCTACGAGCGCGGTCATGAGTACGAACTATTAGTGAAACGCACTACGCTCGCCAATCCTACGCAGGATTCTGGCAACTATCGTTACGAACTCGTCCGCATCGTGTCGGATAAGAAACTCGAATAATATCTATCATTCTTGCCCCATTCACTTTATGTCAAACTTTCAAAAAACAGTAAGGATTATGGAGAACCCGACATTACCTACCAACTGGCTGGCTGCGCTGAGCATCGCCAACCACGACGGCACGACACAGCAGATTGACGATGCTGTCGGAAACGTTGAGACCAACGAGGTTAGGCTCTTGGCGACGTTCAATATTGGAATGCATATGCTCCGATGGAAGTAACGGAACTTGGAATCGTTATGGAGGTCAAGCTTCTACAATCACCGAACGCACTTTCCCCTATGCTGGTCACACTGTTGGGAATCGTGATGGAGGTTAAGGAGGTACAGCTCATGAACGTACCATTCTCAATGCTGGTCAATCTGTTGGGAATCGATACGGATGTCAAGCTTCTACAAAGGAAAACGCCAGTTCATTCGAAGGAAAGGCTCAGCACAATCGAGGGAAAGGTTCTGTAGAACCAAAGTAGAACGGGGACACAATCAAAGTAGAACGGCAGTACAATATTGTAGTTTTTGTAGCTCATATTTGACGTAATTGTTACTAATAAGTTGCCGCTATTCATTTTTTATGCACTATTCATTGCTGTTTAGAAGTTTTTTCGCTAATTTTGCAACGATTTATAAGATTGTCGGAGAAAACAATATGAAACTACTATTCATGCTTCAGCGGACAATCTTGCTATCAAGTATTACAAACATTCATTTTATTCTTTATCAATTGATACAAACTTTTTTTTGAAATGAACTCTTTTACCCTTTTTATCAAATCTTTATTGATTCTGTTTGTTCTTTCTGTACAAACAAGTTATGCACAGCTTCCATCGGTGGTACTTCGCAGTATGGATGGAAAAGAAGTGAAGACCGACACCCTTTCCAACAACGGAAAGCCTATCATTATTGACTTTTTTGCTACATGGTGCAAGCCATGCAATCGTGAGCTCGATGCCATCAAGGACGAGTATGAGGACTGGGTGGAGGAAACAGGTGTTCGTCTCATTGCTGTTTCTATCGACCAGGCACAAAACATCAATAAGGTGAAGCCAATGGTGGATTCCAAGGGCTGGCCTTACGATGTGCTTCTGGACCCTAACAGCGATTTGT
>JAEEPT010000021.1 GCA_016284895.1 Prevotella sp.
GACTATGCCCATAAAGATATAGGCAGGGTTCAATACACCCGAAGCGGACGTTCCTGTTGCGTATCTTCTAACACGTTTGATTTGCGAGATCTGGCACGCCGAAGATAACGTTCGTAAACGTCCTTTTACCACTAAGATTTGACCCTCAAGTCCTTTCGGGCTATTCGAGTCGGGTGCAAAATTACAAAAAAGATTGGAAACGGGAAAGAAAGTTGAGGAAAAATTTGGCACTTTCCGAAAAAGATGCTATCTTTGCAGCGTCAAACGTTAAGTTTGGCTACGCCGCTGAGTGCGGGGAGTAAGGCTTTACAGATACTGCTCCATTTGAATAAAAGGCTGCATCATGTATGGTGCGGCTTTTTCTATTGCTCGTATTTCTTGCGGAACTGCCGATAGAACTTAGGGCTTTGAGTGGCATATCTGTTTACTGATATTGCTTTCTTGCCTTTGAACAGGAGTACCTCTATGGCTTTGCGGTTAACCTCGAAGTAAGTCTTGATGTCAGCAGCCAACAGACGAGCGTTGTAGTCCGACGTGATGTTGAGTAATATGCGGTTACTCTGTCCGATAGAGTCCAGCAATTGTGTACCAACAGAGCCTTTTCCATATACGGTTTTCAGGTCATACATCGCATAGGAGCCTTTCTTCAAGTACACCCCTCTATACGCTAACGGCAAAGAGCCCGTCATTGAGAAGCAAGACGTTAGATGTCATCAATGCTTAATGGGATTGTTTCTGTATTAGACTGCATGTGCTGGAAAAGAGAATCACCACTTTATGTCGGAAAGGTGTTTACTCATCGCTATACTCCAAACAAAAATTGCGTATTTACGCAGAAAAAGTAAACGGCGATGGTAATAAAGCGAGATGTTCATCTGAAGAAGCTCATTGAAAGCAAGCACAATGGGATGATAAAAGTCGTGACAGGCATAAGACGCTGCGGCAAGTCATACCTACTCTTCAATCTCTTCTGCCAACATTTGAAAGAAGCTGGTATAACAGATGACCATATATTAAGGTTCTTTAAGCAAAACTGTTAAAAGAATACAGCTAAAAAACGTCTGCGAAAATCTGCATTCTGGAAGAGAATAGTGGCTTTTGCGCCACCTAACTCCCCAAAGAGCGATGTTCTATTTCGGAACTTTCTGTTCCATATCGCGTATTTTTATCAATTATCAGCCTCTATTTTGCTCTTTTTCCTGCTCATCGAAGGCTGTCTGACATCCCGTTCGCGGCAAATGATGCCGAGTTTCAGCCTAAATCACGACACGTTCTTGGAAATATCACACGACGATTTAGGTTAGATCGCTCAGTGATATTGCCTAAATCGCGTGACCATCTACCCTAAGTCTCATCGTGATATAGCCTAAAACGCAAGAAACTACTGATTATGAGCAACTTAAACCATGTGCTTTTTACAATACGTTGAAAATCAGATTGTTGCAAAATGCCCAATACTCGCATATTTCCAACCCGAGGAACGTTTCCTGACTCCCGCGCCATTCTCAAGCGAGTTACTGTTAAATTCGTAAACAAATCTTAACATAAGAACGCTCTTACCGATGGACAGGTGAAAAGGGCTTCCAATATAACCGCCTGATGAACATCCTTGAGGTTATTATCACTTTTTCAATGTGAACTCAAAACACACTCCTCCGCCTTCAGCACAGCGCGCGGTGATGCTGCCACCATGCAGAAGAACGGCATTTTTCACAATGGCAAGGCCGAGCCCTGTGCCACCAATACTGCGGCTGCGGCTCTTGTCAATACGATAGAAGCGTTCGAAAATACGAGGCAGATGCTCAGGCGCAATGCCTACACCATTGTCACTGAATCGGAACGCCCATTCATCGTCCGTCTGTTCGGCACAGATATCGATGGTGGTTCCCTCACCGGCATAGTTGATGGCATTGTCAATGAGATTACGGAAGATGCTATAGACGAGCGAAGGGTTGCCCTGAATGATGATGCTCTGTGGCAGACTGTTGCGAAGTGTCATACGGCGCTTCTCAAGAGCAATGGAGGTCTCCTGTACGATATCGCTTACGATAATTGACACATCGGTACGTTCCATTGTCAGCTGGTGGGCAGCATAGTCCATACGGTTCAGCGTTGATATGTCTTGAAGCAGTGCTGTCAGTCGGTGTGCCTGTGCATTGGCACGCTCTATAAACTGCCGCTGAGTTAAGGGGTTCATCTGCGGGTCGTCAAGGATGGTGTCAGTATAGCCGAGGATACTGGCTACAGGTGTCTTCAGTTCGTGGGCGATGTTCTGTGTGAGCTCGCGGCGCATCTGGTTCTCCTTGGCAGCCTGTTCCCGGCTGATGCGCTCGTCCATACGTCGGGCATAGCGGTGGAGCAAGAACGACAATCCCACCATCACCACGAGCGAGAACAACAGGAGGTGCCAGTCACTGACCTCGTCAAAGGGTTGTAGGAACTTGCGGTCGTAGTCCTCGAACAGGATAAAGATCAGCGCATAGACGACAAACACCACCATCACGCTGGCGAACATCTTCCGGCCTTCACTCAACTTCTTCATGGCTCAAACACATAGCCGTATCCTTGACGGCTTACTACATACTTTCCGTATCTGCCTATTTTCTTCCTCATACGGGTAATGTTCACATCCACCGTACGGTCGCTTACCACCACGTCTTCAGGCCATACGGCATCGAAGATCTGCTGGCGTGAGAACACCTGTCCGCGATGTTTCAACAAGAGTCCTAACAGCTCGAACTCCGTCTTGGTGAGACCAGCGCTCTCGCCGTCAACCACCGTTGTCTTCTTGCTGAGGTCGAGCACAAGTCCCTCAAAGCTAATGAGTCCTGTCTCCTTTTGTAGGGGCTGGGCGATGCTCCGCGCCAATACTGCTTTCACTCTGGCCACCACTTCTCGCACAGAAAACGGCTTCGTCACATAGTCGTCAGCACCAAGTCCGAAGCCCGTCAGAGCATCTTCCTCAGTATCCTTTGCTGTTAGGAATATAATAGGTATGAGCGAGGTCTGCTCTTCGGCTTTCAACTTTTTTGCCAGCTCAAAGCCCGACATACCCGGCATCATCACATCCAGTATCAGCAAATCGTAGCTCGACGGTTCTTTCTTTAGTGCCATCTCACCTGAATATGCTGCCTCGGCCTCATAGCCAGCAGCATGAAGATTATAGAGCAGAATGTCACACAAATCCTGCTCATCATCTACTACAAGTATCCTCTTCTGATTCATTTAGCGTAGGGAAATGATTTGGTTTGCCTACAAAGATACAAATATTTCCGCACATATCAGCACTATCTTCCGTTTTTCTACATAACAATTGTTCCCAGCAATGAAAAGAAATGCATGCTTTCCTTTTGCATTTCTCTCGTTTTTTCGTAACTTTGGCTTTGCCGAAGTTACTGTCACTCGGGAATGAAAATAAAAGCGAGCTTTCCTTTTGCATTTCTCTCGTTTTTTCGTAACTTTGCCACATGAAAGGTGTGTTAACCTTCTATATAACTAAAAACGAAGATTACTAAACTAAAAATATGAAACGAACGATATTGACGGTTGCAGTCCTCTTGCTCAGTATGGGGGCGGTTGTGGCACAGCAGGCATTGCAGTGGCCTGAGGTGACGAGAGAAATGAAACCCGGCGCTCGCTGGTGGTGGATGGGATCGGCTGTTGATGACGCTAACCTGCAGTGGGCCATAGGCCAGTATACCCAGACAGGCATAGGAACGCTGGAGATTACGCCTATCTATGGAGTCACTGGTAATGAGCGCAATGAACTGAACTACCTGTCGGCTGAGTGGATGAACGCATTGAAGGTGTGCCAGGAAACGGGCGATGCCCAGGGCGTTGACATCGACATGAACGGTGGAACAGGATGGCCCTTCGGCGGTCCGATGATCAGTGTGAACGATGCTGCCGGAAAGTTAGTGACCAAGAATGAGTCGAAAACCTCCGACGGCACTACGGCACTGACCTTCAACGTGCAGACACCCGAGAGCAATGCTCCGCTGAACAAGGTGATGGCCTATCGTCAGGATGGCGAAGGAGTGGTGGACGTGACCTCGTTCGTAGAAGGTAACACGCTCCGCTGGACTGCACCTGCTGGCGAGTGGCTGCTATTAGCCATCTATAACGGACACACATTGCAGCAAGTGAAACGAGCTGCCCCTGGTGGTGAGGGCTACGTGCTCGACCATTACAATGCCGATGCCGTGGCTCGTTACCTGAAGTACTTCGATTCGCGTTTCTCGGCAGCCAATGCCCGTTGGCCTCACTCTTTCTTCAATGACAGCTATGAGGTGTATGGTGCCGACTGGACACCGCAGATGTTCAGCGAGTTCGAGAAGTATCGCGGCTATAAGCTGGAGGAGCACATGGATCAGCTGTTGGGACTTGGTAAGCGGAAGGATACGGGCAACCAAGTCTTGGCAGACTACAGACAGACACTATCCGACATGCTGCTGAACAACTTCACCCGGCAGTGGACTGAATGGGCTCATCAGCATGGGGTGACCACCCGAAATCAGGGGCATGGCTCGCCCGGCAACCTCATCGACTTCTATGCTGCTGTCGATATACCTGAAATTGAGGGATTCGGCATCACCGACTTCAAGATAAAGGGCCTGCGCACCGATGAAGGCTTCACCAGCAAGAACCTGAGTGACCTGGCCACACTGAAGTATGCTTCAAGCGCCGCCCATGTCACGGGCAAGAAGATGACTTCGAGCGAGACCTTCACCTGGCTCACTGAGCATTTCCGCACCAGTCTGTCGCAGATGAAGCCGGAGGTCGATCTGATGTTTGTGGCTGGCGTGAACCACATCTTCTTTCATGGCACGACCTATACGCCCCAACAGGCTGCATGGCCGGGGTGGAAGTTCTATGCTTCCATCGACATGAGTCCTACGAATAGCATCTGGCGCGATGCACCTTCGTTCATGGACTATGCTACGCGTTGCCAGAGTTTCCTTCAGATGGGACAGCCGGACAACGACCTGCTGGTATATGCTCCTTTTCAGGATGCCATGCACAAGAATACTGGCGCCAATGCCGCTCGGTTGCAGCTCTTCGACATCAACACGCTTTCGGACAAGATTCCATCGATGGTGACCTGCGTGAAGAATGTGGAGGCAGCCGGACTGGACTGCGACTTCATCAGCGACCAGCTGTTGCTTACGACGACCTTCACCGACGGCATGCTGCAGACGGCTGCCGGAACGCGCTATCGCGGACTGATTGTACCTGTATCGACGAACATCCCTGCCAACGTGCAGAACCATCTTGACGAACTGAAGAATCAAGGAGCCATCATCGTCTATAAGAACGATGCCGCCTCGGTGACCTCGTTTGGCGTGCAGGGCGAGGAACTGCGTACGAAATTGGGACTGCGCGTCATTCGCAGGAAGAGCGATGCAGGTCATCACTACTTTGTGACCAACCTCTCGCCAGACGATGTTGCCGGCATGGTGTCGCTGGCAGTTCCCTTTGCTGATGCGGCTCTCTTCGATCCCATGACAGGCCGTGTGCGCAAGGCATACACGGAGAATGGAAAGGTGTGGATAGCACTGAAGTCGGGCGAGTCAATCATTCTGCAAGCCACAACGTCGGCTATCGGTTTGGAAGAGAAAGACGAACCGGTGGTAGAGATGACGGGCATTGACGTGACGAGCAAGTGGACACTGAGCTTCACCGACGACAGCTATCCTGCCAATCGGCTGGGACACTACAATCTGGACAAGCTCTCTACTTGGGAACAACTGGATGCCGCTACAGCTGAGGCAATGGGTACGGGAGTCTATGAGACAACCTTCAGCGTTGATGCCAAGTTGTTGGCAATGGCTAATGGAGGTATGCTAATCAGTCTGGGCGATGTGCGTGAGAGTGCGCGCGTATATATAAATAATGTGTATGCTGGCTGCGCATGGAGCGTTCCCTTCGAGCTCGACATCACCGGGCTGTTGCATGAGGGCGACAACACACTGCGTATCGAAGTGACCAATCTGCCTGCCAACCGCATTCGTAAGATGGACATCGACGGTGCTACGTGGCGCATCTTCAAAGATGTGAACATTCTCGATGTGGTCAACGGTAATACCAGTGTAAGCAATGTGAAGTATGACCAGTGGTCACTTGTACCGTCGGGCTTGAACAGCAAGGTGCAGCTCATTCCGTTGCGTCGTCAGACTACAGAGCTGGATGCTAAGTTGATAGGCTTCACCCAACAGGCATCCGACTATTATCCAGTTTACCGACTGATTGCTCCCTTAGGCAAGAAAGTGACTGCCCTGACAGCCACCGATGCCGCTGGCGCAGCCTTTACTGGCTATAGCTACGATGCCGATCAGGCGCTCCTCACAGTAACAGGCGTGGCAACGGGCTACGTGGAGTTCTCGGCTACCGATGGCGCTGGAGGCGTGAGCACAACCTACCTGCATGCCTACGGTGCCTACGATCAGCAGCGAGTGATTGACTTCACACAAGACTCTGCCCCCCTGTGTGGATGGCAAGTGATGGGCAACCAAACTACGATAACGGGCTTTGAAGGCAATCACGTATGGCGTCGTGCCCCTGAGAAAAGCACCACTACTGTTGAGCTTTATGCAGGTGTGACGGCTCAGAGTGAGAAGAATACCTATTATTTCTACTATCCAGGCTATGGTATGGCCCCGAACAACGACTGCCAGTTGATGATCACCGATGCTCAGGCAGGTGACATCTGTATGCTGTCCTATCTGCAGGGTTCGGCAGCAAAGCCGGCCTATCACGCAGCCGACTCTCTCGTGACTCTTCTTTCATGCGACGATGCAGCCAGCGGACTGTCGGTAGAACTGACGAGCCGCACGGCTTACTACATCTATCGCGGACTGCAGCATTACCGTCCGCGCTCGATAGCTGAGTCGATTGATGCCATCAGACCATCTGCTGTGCCGTCTTCCTGCTACTATACTTTACAGGGTATGAGAGTGGCTCGTCCACAGCGCGGCATCTACATCAAGGATGGTAGAAAGGTGATTGTAAAATAGATGACAAATAACAGATTGAACGATTCCACAGACATTTTAAATAAGTAACGACTATGAAACTACGATTCAATTTGGAATATGTTGCAGGCTTTGGCGATCAGTTGGAGCTTTGCGTGGTGAATGGTTCGAAGAAAGGAAAGTGTCACCCGATGACTTCGCTCAACGGGCGCGACTGGTTCCTGGACATCACCGATGAGGCACTATGTGGTAAGGTGCTGCATGAGGGTTCTTATGTGGACTATTACTATCGGGTGTGTGTCGATCATGAGCAACGCCGGCAGGAATGGACCATGGAGCCCCATCGTCTGGAGTTTGCCGCCCTTCACGGCATGAGCTATGTGGTGTATGACCACTGGTTGGACATTCCTGAAGATGCTTATCTCTATTCCTCGGCCTTCACGGAATGTGTGCTGGCTCGAAAACGCTCACTGAGCGCCACTACGGAGTTCATTCGCACAGTACGCTTGAAGGTGCGTGCTCCGCAGCTGCGAGCCAATGAACGACTGGGACTGGTCGGTGCTGCGGAATATCTGGGCGCGTGGGATCCGCGTAGGGCTTTGCCCATGACCGAGCATGAGAGCCACGAGTGGGTGATCAGCTTGGATGCCGATCGCTTGCCGGGCAATATAGAGTTCAAGTTCGTTGCCCTTTCAGACAATGGAACGTCTGTACCCATTTGGGAGGAAGGAGAGAATCGTTACTTGCAGTTGCCTGAGGCGGAACGTTGCAGCGTGGTCGTTTTCGAACTCCCGAATACGAAGTTTGCCGTTCATCCTTGGAAGGGCGCTGGCACAGTGGTCCCTGTATTCTCACTGAGGAGCGAAGGCAGTTTCGGCGTAGGCGATTTTGGCGATCTGAAGCTGATGATAGAGTGGTGTGCAAAGACTCGCCAGCGTGTGCTTCAGGTGCTGCCTATCAACGATACTGTCATCAGCCATACGTGGAAGGACTCTTATCCTTACAACTCCATCAGCATCTATGCCCTTCATCCGCAGTACATTGATTTCCGACAGATGCCGGAACTGAAGGACGAGGAGCAGCGAAAGCATTTCGAAGCACTCCGTCAGGAACTCAACGCACTGCCGCAAATAGATTATGAGCGCATGTTTGCTGCCAAGATGGACTATCTGCAGGCATTGTTCCAGCAGGAGGGCACTCGGGTGAAGCGCACCAAAGACTACAAGCAGTTCGTAGAGCGGAACAGCGATTGGCTGGAGCCATACGCACGCTTCTGCTACTATCGTGACCGCTTCGGCACAGCTACTTTCACCGAGTGGCCGGCCAAGTTGCCGAAGGCTGAACAGAAGGTGCTGGATTTCTGGTGCTTCGTGCAGTATCATCTGGATGCCCAGATGCGGGGTGCCCATGAGTATGCACGTGAGAAACGTGTGATACTGAAAGGCGACATTCCCATCGGCATCTCGCGCGATGGCGTTGAGGCTTGGGTGGAACCACGCTACTTCAATCTGAACGGACAGGCAGGAGCACCGCCCGATGCATTTGCCGAGGACGGACAGAACTGGGGATTCCCAACCTATAACTGGGACGAGATGCTCAAAGACGATTGTGCCTGGTGGGTGCGTCGGTTCAGCAAAATGCAGGAGTATTTCGATGCCTATCGCATTGACCACGTGCTGGGCTTCTTCCGTATCTGGGAGATTCCCATGCCTCACAAAAGTGGGCTCTACGGACAGTTCCAGCCATCGCTGGGCATGACGCGTGAGGAAGTAGAAGCCTACGGACTGCCCTTCCGCGAGGAATTCTTCCTGGCTGATCATAAGCGTAAGGACCAGTGGCATCCACGCATCAATGCAGTTCGGATGGAAGCATTCGGACTATTGTCTGAGGACGAACAGCATCGTTTCTGGAAACTCTATAACGATTACTTCTATCATCGCAACAATCAGTTCTGGTATCAGGAGGCCATGAAGAAGTTGCCCAAGTTGACCCAGGCCACTCGCATGCTGGTTTGTGCAGAGGATCTGGGCATGGTGCCCGAGTGCGTGCCTTGGGTGATGAACGAGTTGCGCATCCTGACATTGGAAATACAGTGGATGCCGAAGGAACCCAACCTGCGCTTTGGCAAATTGTCGCATAATCCCTATCGCAGCGTTTGTACCATCACTACCCACGACATGCCCACAATGCGGCAGTGGTGGGATGAAGACGAGGAGCGCGCACAGCAGTATTACTCCATATCCCTGCGCCGAGGCGAAGGCAATGCGCCTCACCCCATGCCAGGTTGGCTGGCTAAGGATATCGTGTCGCGCCATCTCACCTCACCCTCCATGCTTTGCCTCCTCTCTTTGCAGGACTGGCTGGCAATGAATGAGAAGTTGCGCCTGCCCGATGCGAATGCAGAGCGTATCAACATCCCTGCCAATCCGCGTCACTACTGGCGCTATCGCATGCATCTCACCATTGAGCAACTGTTAGAAGAAAATGACTTCAACAACGAGATTGCCGAGCTGATAGTGAATAGTGGGAGAAGATAGTGCTTGCATGACAATCCCGTCAATCGAAAAACGTCACTCACGCATTGCGGATGATATTTCCACTAAGCGTGAGTGACGTTTTCGTTTTGAGCGTTTAATATGCTCACTCGGAGCGTTTAATATACTTGCTCTGAGCGAATGACTTATTCGTAATTGAAAGTGCCAAATTCGCTTTGAATGGTAAGCGAACGAGGACCTTCCTCAATATGTCCTACAATCTGTGCATCGATGTTGAATGACTTCGAGAGGTCTATCACCTGCTGAGCCACTTCCGGACGAACGTAAATCTCCATGCGGTGTCCCATGTTGAACACCTGATACATCTCGCGCCAGTCTGTGCCAGAGCAATCGTGGATGGCACGGAACAATGGAGGAACGGGGAACATGTTGTCCTTTACCACGCGACAGTTCTCGCCTACGAAGTGAAGCACCTTGGTCTGAGCACCGCCCGTACAGTGCACCATGCCGTGAATCTCAGGACGCAGCTCGTCGAGCAGACGCTTGATGACCGGAGCATAGGTGCGAGTGGGGGAGAGCACCAACTGTCCCATGGTGAGGGTTGATGACTGAGCGCCTTTCTCATCGTGAGAGTCATCATGCCCCTCAGTTCCCAGTTCTAAGTTCTCAGTTAATTTGTACTTTCCGCTATATACCAGTTCGTCAGGAACAGCATGGTCATAGCTCTCAGGATATTTCTCGGCCAGATACTTGGCGAATACGTCATGACGGGCAGATGTAAGGCCGTTTGACCCCATTCCGCCATTATAGCGATGCTCGTAAGTGGCTTGTCCGGTTGACGACAGTCCCACAATCACGTCGCCAGGACGTATGTTGGCATTGTCAATGACATCGCTGCGCTTCATGCGGCAAGTCACGGTGCTATCTACAATAATTGTGCGCACCAAGTCGCCTACATCTGCTGTCTCTCCTCCAGTGGGATAGATGCCGATACCCATTTCGCGCAGTTCAGCCAACAGTTCGTCGGTGCCATTGATGATGGCAGAGATCACCTCGCCCGGAACCAGCATCTTGTTGCGTCCGATGGTGCTCGACACGAGGATGTTGTCAATGGCTCCTACACAAAGCAAATCATCGGTATTCATCACGATTGCATCCTGTGCAATGCCCTTCCATACCGAGAGATCGCCTGTCTCCTTCCAATACATATAAGCCAGGCTCGACTTTGTACCGGCACCATCGGCATGCATGATGTTGCAATATGCCGGATCACCTCCTAAGATGTCGGGGATAATCTTGCAGAAAGCCTGTGGAAAAAGACCTTTGTCGATGTTCTTGATGGCGTTGTGCACATCTTCCTTGGCGGCAGATACGCCGCGTTGCATATATCGATTGTCCATTTTGAATCCTTGTTTCAGATAATCGGTTCTCAATTAAAACTTCACCTGTGGCGCTTTCTCGGCACCAGTTTCAGCTTCAAACTTCTGCATTTTCTCAAAGCCGAACATGCCAGCAAACAGCGAGTTGGGGAAACGGCGAATCTTCACGTTGTACTTCTGCACAGCTTCGTTATAGTTGTTGCGCTCCGTGTTGATGCGGTTCTCAGTACCCTCGAGTTGCACTTGCAGGTCGCGGAAATTCTCATTGGCCTTCAGGTCGGGATAGTTCTCCTGGATAGCAATCAGACGGCCCAGGGCTGATGACAGTTCACCTTGTGCTTCCTGGAATTCCTTCATCTTCTGGGGAGTCATCTTGTCAGGATCAAGTGTCACCTGCGTAGCCTTTGAACGAGCAGCCACCACACCTTCCAGCGTCTCCTGTTCGTGAGAAGCGTAACCCTTTACTGTCTCCACAAGATTGGGAATCAGATCGGCACGACGCTGGTAGGCCGACTGCACCTTGGCAAAAGCAGTCGTAGCTTCTTCCTCTACTGTCACCATTCCGTTGTAAGCACTAGTAGCCCATCCAAAGATGCCAACGACTACTACTACAATCGCGATGATAATAACATAACTCTTCTTCATAATTCTTCTGTCTTTATTATTAGTTTCTATTGTTTCGAAAGTACGTCTTGACGAGACGTGGCTCTACCAGCTCGATGTGGCTCCACCGCCACCTGAACTGCCTCCACTGAAGCCACCACCTCCACTGAAGCCTCCACCTCCTCCGAAGCTGTTTCCACCGCCTCCACTGAAGCCGCCTCCGCCGCCTCCGAAGCCACCTCCGCCCATGAAGACGAAAGGAAGATCATAGAACGGGTTACTGCGAAGCGTATCGCTAAATCCCTTTCCACTATAGCGTCTGTGTAGGTAGATACCTGCTATGACCCATCCGAAGAGCATCATGAACAGCACCATTAGCAGACCTGTCAACTCATCGATAACATCTTCTTGTTGCTGCTCCCAGGTGAGGGGCAGATCTTTCTTTTTCAGAGTGTTGTAGATAGCTTCTGTGAGATAGAGCATAGCACTGTCGGGCTGTTCACTCTTCAGGAAGGGAATGGCATAAGTCTGCTGTAGGCGAGAGCACTCCACATCGGTCAGATCGGCTTCCAATGCCCGGCCTGTGTGTGTGCGCACTTTATGGTCTTGATAAGCCAGCACTACCACCATTCCACGGTCATCTTTGCCTATTTTGTATTTGTCGAACAGATTTTGTGCCATTGTGAACACATCTTCATTTTCCACATGGTTCACGATAATCATGGCCGATTCTATCTGGAGCGAGTCGTCCAGTCTGTTCAGCCATTGATTGAGTTGCTGTTCAGTTTGAGCGGATACTACTCCATCGGGATTTGATACATAGCGTGAACCGTCGGTCAGGTGGGGCATCGGAATGTTGTCGGCGTTCCATTCGGTTGCTTCTCCATTCATTGCCCTGTTGGCTGATTCTTCTACGGGGTCATCCATATACTGCCCCATCACTCCGCTGGTATAACTGCAACTGCCAATGTTCAGTAGAATGCCAACGGTAAAGACTGTACTCCAGATTCGTTTGAATTTCTGCATTCTTGGAGCATCTCCTTGTGGTTGTTGCTCCAGCCTGTTCAGTTCCTGTTGATATTCGTTAGCATGCTGCGAGTAAAGGTCACTATACTTGTGGCGTGTGTTCTTCTTCTGGCGATTGGAAGTAAAGAAAGTCCCTGCATTCTCCATCATGTAGGAATCTTCCAGCATGGCAATCACCTCATTGTATTTCTTAGTGAGCAGCCTTTTGGGACCATAGCGGTTTTCGAGTTCTCGGTTCAGTTGTTTGTCTCTTTTGTCAACGATGATTCCACCGCCAACCAGACCAACCATATAGAGGACTGTCATTCCGCAGAGCATCTCGGCTACTTCCAGCGAGCCGCTGCTTCCTATGTTGAGCGCAAAGCCGCCTCCTATGATGGCAGCCAGTGCGCCCACCATCATGCTTGTAACCGATATGTTGTTTGTCTTTTTGATAATTGTATCCTCCTAATACGTCTGATTCTATTCCTTTCCGTTCCAGAACTCCCATGAGGCAAAGGCCTGTAGCAAGAGCATCTCCAGTCCGTTCTTGGTCTGTGCACCATATTGTGCGCCCCGTTTCATGAAGAGTGTCTCGTCGGGATTGTAGATAAGGTCGTAGAGAATATTGTTCTCGTCCATTGCCTCGTATGGCAGGTCTGGGCATTCATCTGTATGGGGATACATGCCTAAGGGCGTGCAGTTCACAATCACGTTGTATTCGCGCACCACTTCGGGTGTGATCTTGTCGTACTGAATCGTATCGGGCCTTTCGTATCGGCTCACATAGACCGTCTCAAGTCCCAGTGCTTTCAGTCCGTAGTTGACGGCTTTCGAGGCACCGCCGGTACCCAGGATGAGTGCCTTCTTATGGCATGGTTCCAGCATGGGTTCAATGCTTTTTGTAAAGCCAATGACATCTGAGTTGTAACCTTTCAGGATAATGCTTTGCCCCTCATGGATAACTTTGATCACGTTGACGGCTCCAATGGCTCTTGCCTCTGGGCTGATGTAGTCGAGAAATTCCAACACCTTCTCCTTATAGGGGATGGTGACGTTCAGTCCTTTCAATTCAGGATTAGAACTGATCACTTCGGGCAGTTCGTCGATTGACGGAATCTCGAAGTTCACATACTTGGCATTGATGCCTTCGTCAGCAAACCGCTGGTTGTGGTAGCTGATGGAAAATGAGTGGCCTAATGGGTAGCCGATGAGTCCGTACTTGTCCATGATTGATTCTCTATTTAGTTGCGAAATATATCGTGCAGATGCCGAAGGTGAGTCGTCGGAAACTGGCCTCGCTGAAGCCCGCCTTGTGCAGGATTTCCGTCATGCGTTCGCCTTGTGGAAAAGCTTCAATCGTCTTGGTCAGATAAGAGTAGGCACTGGTGTCCTTTGAGATGAGCCGTCCATAGACGGGCAACACCGTGTGGCTGTAGATGTGGAACAGCTGTTTCATAGGGAAGCTGACTGGTGTGGTCAGTTCGGCTATGCTCAGGTGTCCGCCTTTTTTCAGTACGCGCCACATCTCTTTGAGTCCCTTGTCCAAGTCGGCAAAGTTACGGATGCCGAAAGCAGCAGTCACCGCATCGAACGACTCGTCGGGGTAGGAGAGTGCCAGACAGTCTTCTTTGGCAAAGCTGATGGTCTCTTGCAGTCCCAGTCGCTTCACCTTCTCGCGTCCCACAGCCATCATTCCCTCGCTGATGTCGGCTCCGATGAGTTTCTTCGGCTGAAGCATTTGTGCAGAAAGAATGGCAAAGTCACCCGTGCCGGTGGCTATGTCGAGCATTGTCTGAGGGTGGAAGGGCTCCAGTTGCCTGATGGCCTTCTTGCGCCACCCTCGGTCAATGTCCCATGACAGGCGATGGTTCAGCTGGTCATAGGTGGGGGCAATGTTGTCGAACATTGCTTCCACCTGAGCGGCCTTCTCGCCTTCGTGATAGGGATTGATTTTCTCTTGCTGATAGGTCATGGGTCTTATATGGCTTATGGGGCTAATAGGGCTTATAAGGCCTATAGGACTTATAGGTTCTATGGGGGGGGCAGTAATGGCTTACTTGTTTTTCAGCCAGTTGCTCACATTCTTCTCGATGCGAGCAGCGATGTCACCGCTTTCGGCAGCCTTGTCGAACTTCTCACCCACGATGTGCTCATAGAGTTCTATGTAGCGTTCGCTGACGCTCTCGGCGTAAGCATCCGTAATCTCGGGCATCACCTGTCCGGGCTCGTTCATGAAGTCGTGCTCAATGAGCCACTGGCGCACGAACTCCTTTGACAGCTGTCGCTGAGGCTCGCCCTTGGCCAGCTTCTCTTCGTATCCGTCGGCATAGAAGTAGCGTGAAGAGTCGGGAGTGTGAATCTCATCGATGAGATACACCTTGCCATCGCGCTTGCCGAACTCGTACTTCGTGTCCACGAGAATCAGACCGCGCTGAGCGGCAATCTCCTGACCGCGAGCAAAAATCTTGCGTGTGTAGTCCTCCATCACGGCATAGTCTTCAGCCGATACGATGCCCTGAGCGATGATTTCTTCTTTCGAGATGTTCATGTCGTGTCCCTCGTCAGCCTTGGTTGTCGGGGTGATGATAGGTTCGGGGAAGCGCTCATTCTCCTTCATGCCGTCGGGCAGTTTCACGCCGCACAGCTCACGACATCCGTTCTTGTACTCGCGCCAGGCTGAGCCGGTGAGGATGCTGCGGATGATCATCTCCACGCGGAAGCCCTCACACTTCAAGCCTACGGTCACCATAGGGTCCGGCGTAGCCAGTTTCCAGTTGGGGCAGATGTCGGTTGTGGCATCCAGGAACTTTGCAGCAATCTGGTTCAGCACCTGTCCTTTGAAAGGTATGCCCTTGGGCAACACCACGTCGAAGGCCGATATACGGTCGGTGGCTACCATGACCATCAGGTCGTCGTTGATGTTATATACATCGCGCACCTTTCCGTGGTACACGCTCTTTTGTCCCTCGAAGTGGAAGTTAGTCTTTGTTAATGCTTTCATTGTTCTTATATTCTTTGTCAAATTCTTCGTATGCATTCACGATACGCGTCACCAGCTTGTGTCGCACGATGTCGCTTCGGTCCAGTCTCACCACGCCTATACCCTCCACGTTGTTCAGGATGTGCAGTGCCTCGACGAGTCCGCTCTTCTGTGTCTTGGGCAGGTCTATCTGTGAGGTGTCGCCTGTGATAATCATCTTTGTGTTCCATCCCATACGGGTGAGGAACATGCGGATCTGTGCCGGAGTCGTGTTCTGTGCCTCGTCCAGTATCACCACTGCGTCGCTCAGTGTACGTCCGCGCATGAAGGCCAGTGGGGCTATCTGAATCACGTGCTTCTCCATCATATCCTGTAGTTTTACCTGTGGCAGCATGTCCTCCAGTGCATCGTAGAGCGGTTGCAGGTAGGGGTCAATCTTTTCCTTCATGTCGCCTGGCAGGAATCCCAGTTTCTCGCCAGCCTCTACGGCAGGGCGCGAGAGGATGATTTTCTTGGCAGTCTTCTCTTTCAGTGCCTTCACTGCCAATGCAATGCTCAGGTAGGTCTTGCCTGTTCCAGCAGGTCCTACGGCAAACACCATGTCGTTCTCGTTGTAGGCATCGATCAGGTGTTGCTGGTTGGCGGTGCGTGCTTTAATAGCGCGGCCCGACATGGTGTAGCACACCACGTCGTCGGGCATCTCGTCTTTCGTGCGTTTACCTTTCACGAAGTCCAGGATGTCTTCTTCTTTGAGCGAATTGAATTTCAGTACGTGTTGTCGCATTTTCTCGGTGCTCTCCTCGAACGATGCCATTTGCTCCTCGTCGCCAAGAACACGCATCACATTGTCACGGGCCACAATGCGAAGTTTGGGATAGAGAGCCCTGAGCATTTGCAGGTGTGAATTGGCAACACCATAGAAAACTACAGGGTCAATGTCTTCTAATACAATATGCTTCTCTGTCAAAGTCAGAATCAATCATTAATTTCTGTGTGCAAAATTACGAATAAAAGCTGAAACACTTGCACGTTTTTTCAAGAAACTTACTACCTTTGCATCATAAAACATCTTTACCAAAGACCATGACATATACTATTGAGAAGGTTGCGACGCTCATTGGCGCGCGCCGTTATGGTGAAGCCGATACCGTTGTAGGGTGGCTTCTGACCGATAGCCGTTCACTTTGTTTTCCTGAACAGACCTTGTTTTTTGCTCTTCGTACCCATCGCAATGATGGTCATAAGTACATACCCGAACTCTACCGTCGGGGCGTGCGCTCTTTTGTGGTCGATTCGCTCCCGCCTGTCGAGGAGCAGGGGTATGCCGCTCCTGCATGGGATGATTTACCGACCCTCTATCCGCAGGCCAATTTCCTTCGTGTCACCTCTCCGTTGGCAGCCCTTCAGCGTCTGGCAGAACGCCATCGCGATGAGTTCTCCATCCCCGTTGTGGGCATCACAGGATCCAATGGTAAGACTATGGTGAAGGAGTGGCTTTACCAGTTGCTGCTTCCCTCGCAGAAGGTGACCCGTTCGCCCAAAAGCTATAACTCGCAGATTGGCGTACCCCTCTCTGTGTGGCTGCTCAACGAGAATTCTGAGGTGGGCCTCTTCGAGGCGGGCATCAGTCAGCCAGGCGAGATGATGGCGCTACACGACATCATCCAGCCCACCATCGGTGTGCTTACCTCACTGGGTTCTGCCCATCAGGAGAATTTCCGTTCTATGGAGGAGAAGTGCATGGAGAAACTGCAGCTTTTCCATGGCACCGAGGCCATTGTCTATCCCAGTGATGACGATACAGTGAGCCGTTGCATTCGTCGCTCAGGCTACCGTGGTCAGCGCATCGGATGGTCTATGAATGACGAACGTGCCGAGATGTATATCGAGAATCGCGCTGAATGTTTCGAGAATGCTGAAGGCTCCGTGAACGTTCAGTCTGGCACTCCCCTTGGTACTACCATCACCTATATATATAAAGGTACGCGTGGTCAATACACCATTCCTTTCATTGACGAGGCTTCTATTGAGAACAGCGTCACTTGTGCCGCCACGGCTCTCTACTTGGGTCTTACACCTGAGGATATAGCTGATCGAATGCCGCACTTGGATCCTATTGCCATGCGACTGGAAGTGAAGGAGGGACAGCGTGGGCTGACCTTGATCAACGACTCCTACAACTCCGATGTGAACTCGCTCGACATAGCCCTCGACTTCATGAGTCGGCGCGGTGGGCGCAAGACACTTGTGCTGAGCGACATCTACCAAAGCGGTGAGACACCCTCATCACTCTACCGTCAGGTGTCAAGCCTCTGCATGGAGCGTGGCATCAACAGGTTCATCGGCATTGGCGATGAGGTGGCTCAGCAGGCCATGCAGATAGCCGTGCCCGACAAGCATTTCTTCCGTGATGTAGAGCAGTTTGTGCAGAGTGACGTGTTCCGCCAGTTGCACGACGAAGTGCTCTTGCTCAAAGGCTCGCGTCGTTTTGGCTTCGAACGCATTTCGGAACTACTGGAACAGAAGGTGCATGAGACCATCCTTGAAGTGAACCTTCAGGCTGTGGTCGATAACCTGAACTACTTCCGCTCTTTCTTGAGCCCCGACACCAAGATGGTGTGCATGATTAAAGCCGATGCCTACGGTGCAGGAGCCATTGAGATAGCCAAGACACTGCAGGACCATCGCGTAGACTATCTGGCTGTGGCTGTAGCTGATGAGGGCGCTGCCCTGCGCAAGGCCGGCATCTCTGCCAATATCATGGTGATGAATCCCGAGATGACCTCCTTCAAGACCCTCTTCGATTACGACTTGGAGCCCGAGGTCTACTCTTTCCGCCTGATGGATGCCCTGATTCGGGCAGCCCGGAAAGAAGGCATCACGGGCTGGCCTGTACATATCAAGCTCGACACGGGTATGCACCGTCTGGGCTTTGAACTCGACGAGATCGACGAGGTCATAGAACGCCTGCGCCATCAGACAGCCATCATCCCCCGCTCGGTGTTCTCCCATTTCGTGGGGTCCGACAGCAATGAGTTCGATGACTTCTCCGCCCGTCAGTTTGCTTCCTTCGAAGCTGGTAGTCGCAAACTGCAGGCCGGTTTCCGTCATAAGATTCTGCGTCACATGGACAACTCGGCAGGCATTGAGCATTTCCCCGAGCGACAGATGGACATGTGCCGACTGGGCATCGGTCTCTACGGTGTAGAACCCTACAGTAGCGTAAAATCTCAACTCAAAACGGTCAGCACCCTCAAGACCACCATTCTGCAAATGCACCATGTGAAGGCTGGCGAGTCAGTGGGCTACAGCCGTCGCACCGTGCTGGAACGCGACAGTGTGATAGCCGCCATCCCCATTGGCTATGCCGACGGACTGAATCGCCGACTGGGCAACCGTCATGGCTATTGTCTGGTGAACGGACAGAAAGCTGACTATGTGGGCAACATCTGTATGGACGTGGCCATGATTGATGTGACCGACATCGCCTGCAACGAAGGCGATCAGGTGGAAATCTTCGGACAGAACCTGCCCGTTACAACGCTTAGCGACGTGCTCGAGACCATTCCATACGAAGTGCTCACCGGCGTGTCAAATCGCGTGAAGCGCGTGTATTTCCAGGAGTGAGACATAGTAACACGTTTGTTTTAAGACATAATAATACGTCTGTTTAAGACATAATAACAGAAGAACATAAGGGACGCAAATCTCTTATGTTCTTCCGTTTTTAAATCTATGTTATAATGTTTCCGAAGAATATCTGTTCTTCTGTTATTATGTCTTAGAAAAAACATTTGTTCTTCTGTCTTTGAATTTCCGTTATTCTGTCTTTCTTGTCACCAGTACTGACAGGCCCATTGAGAGCACCAGCACACCGAAGATGATAATAAGGCTGAGTGGTGTGGGTACCTCGATGTGAGGCATGTTCAGGTTCAGTCCCACGAGTGAGCCAAGTGCATTGATATATTCGTTCATGGCAAGCAGCATCTTCACACCCACGAAAATGAGGATGATGCCCAGTCCATATTTCAGATACTTGAAGTATTTGGCTACGGCAGCCAGGGCAAAGTAGAGGGCACGCAGTCCCAGAATGGCGAAGATGTTGCTGGTGAGCACGATAAACGGGTCGCGGCTTACGGAGAATACAGCGGGAATGCTATCTACTGCAAAAGCCACGTCGGTAGTCTCAATGACCAACAGCGTGATAAAAAGAGGTGTTGCCATCCAGCGCACCTTCCCCTTGCTCTCTTCCTTGATGAAGAAATGATCCTCATGCATCTTGTCAGTGACGGGAAAGAGCTTCTTGAACCATCGCACGATGATGTTCTTTGATGGGTCAGTCTGCTGGTCGTCACTATTGGAGAACATCTTTCCGCCCGTGTAGAGCAGGAACAGCCCGAAGAGACCCAGCACCCATTCGAAATGCTCCACCATAGCAGCACCGGCGAAGATGAAGATGCTGCGCAGTACTAATGCACCGAAGATGCCCCAGAACAGCACTTCATGCTGATACTTGCGCTCTACGCCAAAGAACGAGAACAGCATGAGGAAGACAAACAGATTGTCCATCGACAGCGATTTCTCTATCAGGTAGCCTGCCATGAACTCCATTGCCTTTTCATGTGCGTCAACAGGATAGAACAGTTCGATGCCTGCACAGAACAGGAGCGAGACACCAATCCAGATGCCAGTCATTTTCAGTGCTTCACTCACGTTCACCTCATGTTCACCTTTCTTGCTGAACATCTTCAAGTCGATGATGAGCATGATGAGCACCAAAATATAGAATACGATCCAAGCCCAAAGGGGAAGTGTTGTCATAATGCTTGTTTTTTTAATAAACGGATGCAAAGGTAAGAACAATTTGCCGAATCACGAAAGGAAATGGGTTACGAACGCGTTACAATTGTCCTTTTTTAAACTTTCATGAGCCGAAAATCGTTTTTTTTGCCTACTTTTGTAGCATGAACCTACATCGTGACATTCTGTGGCTGGCCATTCCCAGCATCGTGTCGAACATCACTGTACCGCTCTTGGGACTGGTCGATGTGGCCATCATGGGACATATAGGCGATGCCCGTTTCATCGGGGCTATCGCTGTGGGTTCCATGATTTTCAATGTGATGTACTGGTTGTTCGGCTTCCTCCGCATGGGTACCAGCGGACTCACTGCACAGGCCTACGGTAGGGAGGATCGAGCAGAGATGGCTCTCATCCTTAGGCAGAGCCTGATGGTGGCACTCGGCATTGGCATGCTCATCATTCTGCTGCAATGGCCGCTACGTGTGTTGGCACTGTGGCTGATGCAGCCTTCAGAAGAAGTGGCACAGATCGTTACACCTTATTATAATATATGCGTGTGGGGAGCACCTGCCGTGTTGGGCCTCTATGCCATGACTGGATGGTATGTGGGCATGCAGAACACACGCATCCCCATGATGGTAGCTATCATTCAGAACGTTGTCAATATTCTGGCTTCGCTCTTCTTCGTCTTCGCGCTGCACATGCAGGCAGAGGGCGTAGCTCTCGGCACGCTTGTGGCGCAGTGGGCGGGATTTGCTCTTAGTTTAAAGTTGAGAGTGCAGAGTGGAAAGTTGAGAGTGCAGAGTGTAGAGTTTGCTACCGCACGGCAGGATCCTTTGAATGAAAAAACTGGCGCGGTAGCAAACTCTACACTCTACACTTTCCACTCCACATTTAAATCTCTCCACTCTCCACTTAAAGCTTTCCACTCAACGCTCTCCACCGTCAATCGCGACATTTTCCTCCGCACGCTCTGCCTGGTGGCTGTCAACCTTTATTTTACGTCAGCCGGAGCACAGCAAGGCACGCTCGTACTGGCTGTCAACACCCTTCTCATGCAACTGTTTACCATCTTCAGCTATTTCATGGACGGCTTCGCTTATGCCGGTGAGGCGCTGTCGGGCCGCTACTATGGGGCAGGCAATCGGAAGATGTTGCAGAGTGTGGTGCGCTGTCTCTTTGGGTGGGGAACAGCGATGGTGGTGCTCTTCACGTTGCTCTATGGAGTAGGGGGCGAGACGTTTCTCTCCTTGCTCACCAGCGACCATGAAGTGATTTCGGCATCCAGCGAATATTTCGTGTGGGCACTGCTCATCCCAGTGTGTGGCATGGCAGCATTTGTGTGGGACGGTGTCTTCATTGGCATTACCGCCACTCGCGGCATGCTGGAAGCCTGCTTTGTGGCTGCCCTCGCGTTTTTTGCCATCTGGTTCCTGGGGCGCAATGCGCTGGGTAATCACGCCCTGTGGCTCGCTCTTAATGTTTACCTGCTGCTGCGCGGGGTGGTGCAAACGATTGTCTATCAGAAAAGGTAGGCCCTGTCGTGACCTTTTTGGGGTCAGACGATGACCCCTCTTTGGTCGGATGATGACCGATGTGCGGTCATGAGGTGACCGATGCGTGGTCACGACATGACCAATACTTGGTCACGATGTGATCTATACTGAATCGCATCAGAAGGCCTTTTCCGCTTGCTCTTTCCTCTAAAGAAAACTTAATTTATGTCTTTGGTAGATGGCCGAATCGCGCTTTTTATATAAATTTGCAGTCATCAGTAGAGACACCGCAATGTGACTTCTCTACTCAAACGCCTAAATAACGTTAGTTATATAGAAGAAAATGGGGAATTTAAACAAAAGGATACTTGACGGATTCATCAATATGCTGCTGATACTGAATCTGATAGCAGCATTTCTGATGACGGATCAGGACATATCCGCACAATATGGATCTGCGCTCTATCTCTTCAGTGATATCAGCATCCTTTTCTTTGTCGTTGAGATTGCTGTACGTATGTGGATGTGTAGCAGGGGAGGCAGCATGTGGTACTTTTTCCGTTCGAATGGCAAGTGGCACCACTGGAACTGCTTCGATTTCACCGTGACGCTATTGGCTGCCGTGAGTCTGTCCTCAGGACTGGGCGTGTTTGTGGGAGCCCGCACGCTCAGGATGCTTCGACTGCTGAACACCATGCGCCTGTTTTCTCGCTATCAGCGGTTGCAGAGCGTGTCGGAGGCCATCGTCAAGTCGATTCCTGCCATAGTCGGGACAGGCATCTATTTCTCCATGCTCTACAGTGTCTATGCTATTGCCGGCACTAATCTTTATGCGAATATCCATCCCCGGTACTTCGGCAATGTGGGACGGTCGTTCCTCACGCTGTTCCAAATCATGACGCTCGACGACTGGAGCGAGGTGATGTACGTCATCATGGATGAAGACCCTTGGGCATGGCTCTACTTCTTCTCCTTCATCCTAATAGCCTCCTACGTATTGTTGAACCTGATTGTTGGTGTCATTGTCGATTCGCTACAGCAGGTGCGCCGCCGTCGCGAGCTGGAAGCCCGCAGCAGCAGTATTGAGATAGAGGTAGAGCAAATGAAACAGCAGCTGCGCGAGTTCCAGATGGCTTTAGAGAAATGGGAGGGAGAAAAGGAAATGGCGAAAGAAAAGAGGCAGCAGCAGAACGGTCATCCCCACAACTCGCGCAAGACCTCTAAGGAACGCAAGTCGGGAAAGTCGGGCAAGTGTAAACGATAGAACTGCAAGGCAACCTCGATACACCGGTTGCGTTGCAGGCGGTTCATGCGAAAGAGATGCAGGTTGGGGTAGTCCATACGCATCATCAACTTCAGCATGCTGGCTTCCTCAGGCATGAGGAAATCTCGATGGAGTGGGGGAGCCGCACAGAACGAAGCAGCACGCAAGTCGAAATAGACAGTATCCTCTCTCCCTTCATTCCCGAGTGAAGTGTTCCCTCTCTCCTCAAGATTCGGATAGAAGCCAAGGAAGCGCGACAGGCGCATGAGAAACACAAGGTGGAAATTGGCATAGTCGCGTTCACGATTGTCCAACCAGAGGATGCTGGACAGCACATAGTCGAACAAGGCTGTATTCTGTTGCTCTCCCTTCAGCGCGTGATATAGAAACTCGGAGAGGAATAGGCTGATGGAGAGTTTTGTGGGGTCGCAAAGAAGCGAGGACAGTGGTGTGAGGATGGCTGCATCGTGCAATTTCTGAAGTTGGGCCTGAGGTTTAATGTCGCACTCAATCGTGAGCAGTGACAAAGGCTGGAAGTACTGCTTCTTCAGTTTGCCGTGAACCGACTTGGGCAGCGGCACGATGAACGAGAGCCTGCCTTGCTGGCGGGTAAACATGTCAACGATGATTTTCCGTTCACCGTACTTGATGGAATGGAGCACAATGGCTTCGGTCTTGCTTAACATCGATGGCAAAGTTACGACTTATTTTCGAAAAATTTATTAAATCAGCTGGTGAAATGATATTTTTGTTAAGAAAAATTTGGTAGGACAAGAAAAATGTACTAATTTTGCACCCGCTTTAGGCGTTGGTCCCTTCGTCTATCGGTTAGGACGAGAGATTTTCATTCTCTAAAGAGGAGTTCGACTCTCCTAGGGACTACAAAGGTTAAATCTGTCATCTGCGCTGTGGTGCGCTACTGGGAAACTGGGAACGGTGGCAGAGGTTGAAAGAAGGAGCGGCGATGCCGCTTTTATTGAAACCGCCCAGGGCTGCGTTAGTGCATAAGACCCATAAGCTTTAATTATTCACATTCAAAACAACAAAATTCAAAATGGCAAACCACAAATCATCGGTGAAGAGAATTCGCCAGGACAAGAAGAAGGCACTGCACAACAAGTACTATGCCAAGACCATGCGTAACGCTGTTCG